>CAIWAX010000496.1 GCA_903910795.1 uncultured Anaerolineae bacterium | reverse complement strand
CGTTGCGCGAAATAACCTGTAAAAAGCTTTATAAGCAAACTGCAAAAATAAAGAGGCTCTTCGCTTGGTGCGTATCCCATATATTACATCGTACCCTTCCTGCCATTTTTCAAAAAAAGCTTCAATAAGTTCAGGCGGGTCCTGAAGATCACCATCCAATAAAATGACAGCATCGCCAGTTGCAATGGCCATTCCGCTCGTAAAGGCATTTTGCGAGCCAAAATTGCGAGTATGATTAATTACCACCACATGTTTATCCCGTGAGGCGAGTTCGGTTAAAATTTCCCGGGCATTATCAGGACTATTATCATTAACAAAAATGATTTCATAATCAACATTAATCTTATTAAATACAAGCGAAAGCCGTTCGTACATAAAAGGTACAGCTTGTGCGTCTCGATAACAGGCAATAACCGCAGATAATTTTCGTTTTTGGTCGGGCACTTTTGCTCCTCTACCGGGGCGGAATTTGGCGAAGGGCTTCGCTGGCTGTCTTTGCCAGTTGTTCACCAGTCAAGCCATGAAGACGCAGCATATATTCTTGGCTGCCGGTCATACCGGTTGGCGTCGTTTTTACCCCGCAGCGGACTAACCGGCAAGTGAGGCCGGCTTCAGCAATAACTTCAGAAACCAGAGAACCCAGCCCCCCTGTAACATAATGGGTCTCAACAGTTATTGCAACCCGGTAATGGGATAACGTTTCCTGCAGATCACCGATAGGTGAGGGGTTCATGCTGGCAACTGATACCACTGCGCAAGAAATCCCCATGCTTTCCAGCAAATCTGCCGCCTTAACCGCTTCGCTGGTAATATTTCCAATTGTGATCATAATCAAATCCGTGCCAGTACGGATATTTTGAGTGTGTCCCAATTCAAATCTTCCTGATAAACCTGGGATCAGAGTCTGATTATCTTTACTCAAACGGTAGTAAACGGGCCCGGGCAAATTCCATGTTGCATCCAGGCATGTTTTAGCCTGTCCGTAGTCGGCGGGCACTATTACGCTCATGCCTGGATGCATGCGCATCAATCCAATATCTTCAAGCCCATAGTGTGTTGCACCGTTTGTTCCATACTCCATTCCCCCGCCTATTCCAACAATACGCACAGGGAATTGATGCATAATAGGACCGTTACGGATAAATTCATAAGGGCGCAACACTGCAAACGGAACGATAGAATAAACAAAGGGGATAAAACCTGATTCCGCCAGACCCGTAGCTATGCCAACCATATCCTGTTCGGCTACGCCTATATTGAAAAATCGATCCGGGAATTGATCCATAAAAGGTTCAATCGCCAAATAACCCAGGTCACCCGTCAATAATACAATACGGGTATCTATTTTTGCAATTTCTACGAGAGCATTGATAAAGGTGCTTCTCATTCTACTCCGTTCTCTTGCAGCGCCTGTTGATATTCGCTTTCAGACATTGGCCAGTAATGCCATTTGATTTGATTTTCCATATACGATACTCCCTTACCAAAAACAGTGTGAGCAATCAGCACATGAGGAGCACCCACAGAAACAGTGAGACTCTCTATGGTATTCTGCAACCCTGGAATATCGTGACCATCCACATCATGAACATCCCAGCCAAATGCTCGCCAACGTTCAACCATAGGAGCAAGGTTTATCACTTGGTTGGTATAACCGAGAGCTTGCTGACCATTTAGATCAATAATGACAACCAAGTTGGAAAGTTTATGGTGAGCGGCAAACATGACGGCTTCCCACAAGGAACCTTCATTACATTCCGCATCGCTGACCAAAACAAAAACACGCCGTTGTGAGAGCTGCATCCGTGCGGCGAGTGCGGCCCCCACTCCGATCGGCAAACCCTGACCTAGAGATCCGCTACAGAAATCTACACCTTTTTGGGCAAATTCAGGATGGACTCCTAAATAGGTACCATCACTGCAATACGTGCTCAGATCCGAAGCGGAAATCCACCCCCTGACGTGAAGTGCAGCATAGAGGGCCAGAGCCGCGTGTCCTTTTGAAAGAATAAAGCGATCACGTTCGGGGTCATTTGGATCAGGAATGTGCAACACTGATCCAAACAAAACGGCCATTATGTCTGCAATTGATAATGAAGAACCTATGTGCCCGACATTTGCCCTTTTTGATTGCTCAAGGATAATTCTTCTAATTAAAACAGGATTTATTGCATTAATTGAGGGCATATTAAATTCCATACTCCATACCAGGCAACTTTATTTTCATCGCGATAGTGTTATTGCTATCTTTTACAACCCGCCGGAACTGTCCGATCGAATAAATTTTCGTAACTGATCTAAAAATAACATGATGATTCCCCAGGTTTTTCTTTCTGTGGCCGTGGTGAAAAACCCTTTTGCAGGGGAGTCACTTATAAAAATCAAATTATAACCGATGAGCATGATGAAGTCATGAGCCAAAATCCGTTCCCTCCTCAACCCAGCATCAAACTTGTTACTTATCTCCTATTGATTTTGGTATCACCTAAAAGTATCCTATGAATGATTTTAACTTGTCGTTGCCGCAAAAAAGGAACCGTTCAAAAGCGTTGCGGTAACGTTAAAAATTGGAATAACTGCCAATCTCATGATAAACTGTTCCCGATATGCTAAAAACCTCTGTGTTGGTTGTGACCCTGCAGTCAAACTTCGGCGCCTATATCCGCAATGGATTGGACCCTTCTCTGTTTGATTCCTACATCACTTCCGATTTCTCGGACGCGGTCCATTTCGTGCGCCAGAGCAATTGCGATGTGGTGCTGCTGGACGCGCAATTGGAAGACCAGGAACTTTCGGTCATGGATATCGGCTACGGCCTGCGCCAGCTCAAGACGGATATTCAGTTCATCGTGGTTGTCCGGCCGGGCCAGAATCTGGATGCCGCCGAAACACTCGCCCCGCGAGCCATGTTGAACATGCCGGTCAACCTGCCCGAGCTGACACACCTGCTCAGGAAACCCGGCGGAACAGCCGCATCCCGCAAGGCGCCCGCGGAACCGTCACCTGAAGAACAGCCCGCTGACCAGGCGCCCTCGAATACCGAGCGCCTGGTCTGGCTGGCGGATGTCAGCAAAGCCGCCCAGCACCTGACTCAACTGACCCTGGAATCCTCGGCCCAGGCCGCTTTCATCATCTACCAGAACGAATTATGGGCCTATGCCGGGCAGCTTTCCCGCGAAGCGGCCCAGGAATTGAGCAGTACCATCGAGCGCGACATGGATGCATCCGGGCAGAGCGATTTACTGCGCTTTGTGCGTCTAAAATCCACCGCGGCCCAGCACATGCTGTATGTCCGCAAATTGTCTTCAGAGATGACCCTGGCGCTGGTGTTTGACGCCGAGACACCCTTCAGCACCATCCGTTCGCAGGCCGGGAAACTGGTCAAGAACCTATTCGAGAATCCCAACATCAGCGGACAGACTGCGCCGCAACAGACCACAATCTTCTCACCGGGCGAACAGCCGGAGTCTGGCGATTTCAAGGATATGCCTCCGATCTCGGAAGTGCTGGGAGAGGTGCCCCCGCCCATCCCGGCCCCCAGCGCGCTGACCAGTTCGCTGCCCTGGGAGCAGCCCGGCGCCGACAAACGGCCGGTTTCCCAACCGGTGCGTCCGCGCAGCGCGGCCCCACAACCCAAGCCCGCGACCCCGCCTACCAGCCAGCCCAACCAGGAAAGCGAGGCGCCCGCCCGGCCCGTCACCCCCAAGCGCATTCCCGCGGCGGAGACAATCGTCAGCACGCCTTCACGCGTGCCGGTCAATCGTGCACCTGCCGAGTTGGATGTGACCCGCAAGCAGGAAGGCGCGTTTGACCCGCAATCCATTGTTGAAACCCGCGTTCAGGGCAACAGCGAGAGTACCCCGGATGTCGGCCACCGCATCCTGCTTGAATCGCCCTCCATGACGCAGGTCAACCTGTCGTATGCCTGCGTATTGATCCCGCGCTTCGAACAGCATTACCTGGTGGGCGATGTGGCCGCCCGTTTAAATGAATGGCTGCCGCAGTTATGCGTGGCCTTTAACTGGCGGTTGGAATACATCTCCGTCCGCCCGGATTACCTGCAGTGGATTGCGCGTGTGCATCTCAACACCGCCGCCGGGTACGTCATCAAGATCATCCGCCAGCACACCTCCGAACGCATGTTTGCCGAGTTCCCGCGCTTGAAGAACGAAAACCCATCCGGCGAATTCTGGGCACACGGCTTCGTGGTACACGGCGGCTCGCAGCCCCACCCGCAGCAGGCCATCCGCAATTTCATCGCCCAAACGCGCGCGCGCCAGGGCTTGCGATAACTTCAAAGATTACAAATCCCGGTGAAAATTCACCGGGATTTGTAATAGCAAAAATAGCCAAAAACAAATACTGACAATGCTTCAAGAAGAACGGAAATAAGTCGAAGCGCATTTAACACAGGGTGAGCTAATAGATACACCTCCATTACCTCAACTTAATAATGCTTGAAAGGTTGTCTCTTTGCCCCAACAACTCAGTGACATCATCCTAGATAAATATAAAATCGAGGCGCCTCTGGGCAACGGGGCCTTTGGCGACGTATACCGAGTCACTCATCTCGCTCTCAACGTCTCACGCGCAATTAAAGTGCTGCGCAGAGACGCACCAGGTGTAGGGAGTACTCAGTTTAATGATGCCCGGCAACGATTCATGCTAGAAGCTCAATTGGGCGCCAAGCTCAAGAATCCATACCTTTTGCAAGTTTACGATCTTATCATACAGGAAGACTTGCTAATTTTGGAAATGGAGTATGCCCCGATGGGCGACCTGGTGAAATATATCCAGGCAGTTAAAGCTACTGGCAAAGTTTTCCCAATACACTCTGCCATCAAGATTGCTTATGAAGTTGCATCCGGGTTGGCAACGCTGCATAAACTCGATATCGTTCATCGCGACTTGAAACCCGCCAACATCTTATTTGATGGTCATGGTCGGGCCCGGCTGGGAGATCTTGGTTTGGCACAAGTTCCGGGCGGACCCAGCCAACGGTCACAGCTCAGTAACCCGCAGCCACATCCAGGCACACCTGGATACATGAGCCCAGAACAAGAAAACTCAGGCGCTTACTTAACTTCAGCCTCAGACGTTTACAGTCTGGGGTTGATTTTGTTTGAAATGCTAACCGGACGCATGTATGCCAACCAGCCACCCGGTACCAGGGCTTCAGAACTTCGTAAAGGTATCCCCATCACGCTGGATAACCTGCTGGTAAGGATGCTGGCAGAGTTGCCCAAACAGCGGCCGTGGGATGGAGAAAAAACCGCTACCTTGCTGTATGAAATAATTCAAGAACTGCGAGGAACAAAATCTCTTGCGGAAGCCGGAGAACAGCCCCACCATGGGGCATATCTGGCTGAACGAAAAATTTCAGATGAGGAAGACTTCCGTCGCTCTGTAATAGAGGGTCTTCGAGAAGCACGACTACGCACTGAACTCGAAAAAGAAGCGCAGGAACGAGCCCGGCGAGCAGCACTTACCAATGCTCAAGTTGAATCGGCAGAAAAAGCGCACTTGGACAACAAGAGTTCCAGTAGGATCATAGAATCAGTACCAGACCAGGTTGAGCCAACCCAAGCGAGTGAAACAACAAAAGAATTCTCCATCTATCGCTTCTGGCCATTATTCGCGATAGTTGGGTTAATCTCAATCTGTGGAATTTTCATCATGTTTGCAACAGTATTGTTTTATGGACGGATCCCAAGTATTCCCGGTCCAATCGAGACTTCAACTGAAACACCATATGCTATCGTTTTTTCAACCGAGGTAGTTCAACCTACCCTCAATCCACCAACTGAACCGCCATACGCAACGCTGATTCCCACGATGATAGTTCAACCTACGCTCAGCCCACCAACTGAACCGCCATACCCAACGGTGGCTCCCACGGTTATAGTTCAACCTACAACCAGCCCGCCAACTGAACCGCCGCCAACGGCAGTTAGTTCTCAAGGAATTCGTTCAGATAAAACTCGCAAAAGGGATGGCATGCCAATAGTTTATGTGCCCGCCGGATCCTTCACCATGGGTACGGATCAAGGTTCCAGCTTTGACGCGAACCCAGCACATGAAGTTAACCTCAACGCATTTTGGATCGACCAGGTTGAGGTATCAAATGGTATGTATGCAATTTGTGTACAAAATGGAGCTTGCCAGCCACCATCAAACTATTCTTCTCCGACAAGAGCCAGTTACTTTAATAATCCAGACTATGTTGACTACCCGGTTATCTATGTAAGTTGGGATCAAGCGAAATCTTATTGCGGGTGGGCTGGCGGACGATTGCCTACAGAAGCGGAGTGGGAAAAAGCTGCTCGTGGTATTTATCAAAGACCCTATCCATGGGGGGAAAATATTGATTGTACCAAGTCCAATTATTACGAATGCAACCTAAACGATACCAGTGGTGTATGGAGTAATCCTGCGGGAGCAAGTCCTTATCTGGCGCTAAATATGGTTGGGAATGTGTCTGAATGGGTGATGGATTGGTATGATCAATTTTATTATTCAAAATCACCAAAGGACAATCCGCAAGGACCTGCCAATGATGTGCTGGGATATCGGGTACTACGTGGAGGAAGCTATAAGGTTCCACAAAATATTTCCTTTAAACCACCTGCAAATGAAAAAGCTACTCTCTCATTAGTTTCTTCTAATCTTCCCTCAACAGGAATAAACTCGCCCAGTTATGGTGGGGGATGTCCAGGTACGGGTTTGTCAACTTACGCTCACGGAAGGTGTGCACCTTCTATCCAGTTCGATGATATAGGTTTTCGATGTGCCAGTACACCGTAAACAGATAGGGCAACAACCCATCCTCGCCAAGAACGTGCGAGGTGCAAGAACCCCCAGCCCCCTTCCCAGGCCGGTCACAGGCTGCGGCACGAGAAAGGGGAGAATTGAACGACACTGTATAGGGGACTGGGCGGGAAAATTCTTTATTACTCGTTTGTACTATCCACCCCGTTCTATGGCATAATTATTATCATGCCTGACAGACTTTATCTCATTGATGGACACGCCCTGGCGTACCGCACCTTCTTCGCGCTGACCAGCGCGGGTGGCGGGCGCTGGCAGACCTCCAGCGGCGAACCGACCGCCGGAATTTACGGATTCGCCACCGTGCTGATGCGCCTGCTCGAAAACGACCGCCCGGAATACATCGCCGTGGCCTTTGACACCGGCAAGACCTTCCGCGACCAGCTCTTCCCCGAATACAAGGCCACGCGTGCCAAGATGCCCGATGACCTGCGCCCGCAGATCGAGCGCATCCGCCAGATGGTGGACGCCTTCAACATCCCGCGCCTGGAAATGGAAGGCTTCGAGGCCGATGACGTGCTGGGCTCCATCGCCCGGCAGGCCGCCGCGCAGGGGCTGGGCGTCAAGATCATCACCGGCGACCGCGACCTGCTGCAACTGGTGGGCGATCACATCATCGTCAACCTGCCGGAAGGCGGCAAGCTGGCCGATGCGAAGGATTACTGCACCGATGAGGATGTGCGCAGCAAGTTTGGCGTGCCCGCGCGCCTGGTGGTCGATTACAAGGCGCTGGTGGGCGACGCTTCTGATAACATCCCGGGCGTGAAGGGCGTGGGTGAGAAAACCGCCCAGACGCTCTTTGAAACCTACAGCTCGCTGGATGATATTTACGCCCACCTCGACAAGCTGGCCCCCAAACTGCGCCAGAAGCTGGAAGAAAACCGCGAGATGGCCTACCTCAGCCAGGACCTGGCCCGCATCCGCGTCGACCTGCCGGTCAAGCTGGATTTGGAACACGCCAGGGCTGACCAGTTTGAAACCGCCGCGGTGGAAAAGATTTTCCGCGAGTTGGAATTCCGCACCCTGATCCCGCGCGTCAGCCAACTGCGCCTGCCGCCCGCCCCGGCGGCCCCGGCCCCCGCGCAGCGTAGCGGCCAACTGAGCTTGTTTGAGACACCCGCTGCGCCCGCGCCGCTGATCCAGCGCCCGCGCGCAGCCGCCAGCCTGCAGACTGAGATTGTCGACACCCCCGAAAAACTGGCGGCGCTGGTCAAAGAACTGCAAGCGGCGGCGCTGATCTCCTTTGACACCGAGACCACTTCCACCGACGAGATGCAGGCCGAGGTGGTCGGGATTTCGCTCGCCACGCAGCCGGGCACGGGCTGGTACATCCCGGTCGGTCACATCACCGGCCCCAACCTGCCGCTTGAGCAGGTGCTGGACGCGCTGGCCGGCCCGCTGCGCGACCCCGCCATCCAGAAGATCGGGCACAACCTGAAGTATGACTACCTGGTGTTGGCCCGCCACGGGCTGCGCGCCTCCCCGCTCAGCTTCGATACCATGCTGGCCGAGTGGCTGGTGGATGCTAACTCGCACAACCTGGGACTCAAGAACCTGGCGCTGGCGCGCCTGGGCGAAGAGATGACCCACATCGAGGAGCTGATCGGCACGGGCCGCAAGCAGATTTCGATGGCCGAGGTGCCGGTCGCGCAGGCAGCGCCCTACGCCGCCGCGGACGCGGAAACCACCCTGCGCCTGATGCCCGAACTGCAATCCGAGATCAAGCGCGACGGCCTGGAGCGCCTGATGTACGAGATCGAGATGCCGCTGGTCAGCGTGCTGGCCGAGATGGAGTTCCTGGGCGTGCGTCTGGACATGGACTTTTTCCACGAATTTTCAAAGGAGCTGACCACCAACCTGGCCTCGCTGGAGGCGCGCATCTTTGAACAGGTCGGCAAGCCCTTCAACATCAACTCCACCCAGCAGCTTTCGGATGTGCTCTTCAAGCGCCTGATGCTGGCCCCGCCCAACCGTGGCCGCAAGACCGCCAGCGGGCACTTCTCTACCTCGGCGGATGTGCTGGAGGAAATGCGCGGCCAGCACGCCGTGGTGGATCTGGTGCTGGAGCAGCGTGAGCTGTCCAAGCTGAAATCCACCTACGTGGATGCGCTGCCGGAGGCGGTTGACGCCAATACCGGGCGCGTGCACACCTCTTACAGCCAGACCGGCTCCGTGACCGGGCGGCTGTCCTCCAACAACCCCAACCTGCAAAACATCCCGATCCGCACCGAAACCGGACGGCGGGTGCGCAATGGTTTTATCGCCGGGGAAGGTAACCTGCTGCTCTCGGTCGATTATTCGCAGGTGGAGCTGCGCCTGGTGGCTGTCATGGCTGGCGACGAAGCCATGCTGGCGGCCTTCCGGGCCGGGCAGGACATCCACGCCACCACCGCGGCCGCCATCTTCAACAAGCCGCTGGCGGAAGTGAGCAAGGATATGCGCCGCCACGCCAAGGCCATCAACTTTGGCCTGATCTACGGCATGTCGCCCTTTGGCCTGACGCGCACCACCGACCTGACCCTCAAGGAATCCGAGAATTTCGTCAAGGCCTATTTTGAACGCTTCCCGGGCGTCAAGCGCTACCTGGATGAGACCCGCAAACTGGCGGCGCAGCAGGGCTACGTCACCACCCTGCTCGGGCGGCGGCGCTACTTCCCGGCGCTCAAGGGTATGCTGGCCGCTCAGCTTCGCCAGCGCGAGGAACGCGAAGCCATCAACTCGCCCATCCAGGGCACAGCCGCCGACATCATGAAAATGGCGATGCTGCGCATCCCGGGCGCGCTTAAGGCGGCGGGTCTTTCGGGTAAAATGCTTTTGCAAGTCCATGATGAGATTGTGTTAGAATGCCCACAGTCCGAATTGCAGGCAACTGCCCGGATTGTTCAGGAAACGATGGAAAACGCCTTCCCGTTGAGCATTCCGCTCTCAACGGAGGCCCGTTCGGGCATCAGTTGGGGCGCGATGCAGGTACTCTCCTGAAATGGCGGTCTGGCCAGCGCTGATTAATCAAAGAAACCGGTGAATGATGGCAGGAAACGAAGGAATTTTCCAGAAAGCGATGAACCAGGGCCATTCGGCTGCCTGGGATCAGAATTGGACGCTGGCTGCCAGCTCTTACCTGCAGGCCCTGGCCGAGTTCCCCAATAACCCCAAGGCCCTGAACAGTTTTGCCCTGGCGCAGTTCCAGCTCCAGCAGTATGAAGCCGCGCTAAAAACCTATATGCGCGCCGCCCGAATTTCCCCGGAAGACCCCATTCCGTTTGAAAAGATATCCCAGATCAACGAACGGCTGGGCAACGTGCGCGAGGCCGCCCAGGCAGCCCTCTACACCGCCGAGCTGTATCTCAAGCTGCACGACCTGGATAAGGCCCTCGAGAACTGGATGGAAGTCATCCAGCTTGATCCCGAAAACCTGCAGGCGTATTCGCGCCTGGCCCTGATCCATGAGAAGATCGGCAGCCTGCCGCAAGCGGTGCAGGAATATCTGGCCGCGGCCAGCCTCTTGCAGAAAAAGGGCAACCCGCAGAAGGCGCTTGAGTTATTAAAACATGCCGCCGCGCTGGAACCCTTCAATGATGACGTCAGGGCGGCGCTTAAGTCGGTGGGGGGCGGCCAGACCCTGCCTGCTCCGCTGCGGCCAAAAGGCGGCACCAGCGTGCTGCGCATGGCGGCCGTCAAGCAGATGTCGGCTCCACCGGCGGAGGTTGAACAGACCCCCGACCCGATCATTGAGGCGCGCCAAAAGGCTCTGAAAGTTTTCGCGGATGTTTTGTTCGATATCGAAGATGACAGCCGCGAAGCCGTGGCGCGCCGTGAATTGGCGGCGATTGTCAAAGCCGCCGGGCGAGAAACAGCGCCCGAACCGGATCATCTCCAGATTCTCAAGCACCTGGGCGCGTCCATTGATGCGCAGATGCGCGAAAACGAGACGCTGGCCACCAGCGAGTTACTGCACGCGGTAGAGGCCGGGTTCGATAACCAGGCGGCCTTCTTCGATATCGGCTGGATGCTCTCCAAAACCGGGCAGAAGGAAAAGGCCCTGGAAACCATCCAGAAAAGCGCCAAACATATCGACTATTCCCTGGCGGCGCAACTGATCAGCGGCCGGATTTTGCGCGACCTGCAGCGCCTGCCGGCCGCCGCGGCCCGTTACCTGGAGGCCCTCAAGATCGCGGATGTTTCAGTGGTGACGCCCCAGGAGGGCGAAATCCTGCAGCAGTTATATGAACCGCTGATCGAAACGATCGGGCGCGAAAAGGATACGCGGGTGCTGATCAAGTTGTGCGACAACGTCGAACAGATGTTGATGCGCGAAAATTGGCGCGCCTACCTGAAACGGATGCGCGAGGGCATGTCCAGCCCGGACGGGCAGGCCCTGCCTCTGGCCGAGATCATCGTGCAGGCCCAATCCAGCCAGGTGATCGACGCGATGAAAAGGGTCAATGACCTGATCGATGCAAATTTCGTGCGCTCGGCGGTGGATGAGGCCTTCCACGCCCTGATTTATGCGCCCACCTACCTGCCGCTGCACATCCTGATCGCCGATTTGATGATCCGCGAGGAGCGCCGCGAGGAAGCCATCGTCAAGTTGGGCGTGATCGCCAATGCCTACTCGGTGCGCGGAGAGGCGGGCCAGGCCACGGCCATTTTGAAGCGCCTGCTCCAGCTCGCGCCCATGGATTTGAACGCCCGCAACCGTTTGATCGAACAACTTCTGGCGCGCGGCCTGGTGGATGAGGCGCTCAGCGAGTATATCAGCCTGGCCGATATTTATTACCGCCTGGCTGAGCTGGATATGGCCCGCAAAGTCTTTACCACGGCGCTGCACGAGGCCCAGCAGCCCAACGCCAACCGCTCGTGGAGCGTGAAAATCCTGCAGCGCATGGCGGATATCGATATGCAGCGACTGGATCTGCGCCAGGCTTTGCGCGTGTTTGAGCAGTTGCGCACCCTGCTGCCCGAGGATGCCAGCGTGCGCGAATCGCTGGTAGACCTGTACCTGCGCATGGGGCAGGTGCAGCAGGCTCAATCCGAGCTGGAAGTCTTCATTACCAGCCTGGAACGCAGCCGCGACCCGGAGGTGCTGCCCTTCCTGCGCAAACTGCAGGAAACCTATCCGGCCCAGATCATGATTTCGCGCGTGCTGGCCGAGCAGCTCCATAAACGCGGCCTCTCCAGCGAAGCCATCAGCCTGCTGGATGGGCTGGGGAGCCGGCTGCACCAGACCGGTGACCGGGATAATCTGACGGTGGTGGTCAACCAGATACTGTCGATGAACCCGCCCAACGCCGCCCAGTATAAAACACTGCTGCAGAGGATGTAACTCAATGAAAATAGACTTCCGAAGTTTTTAAAACTTCGGAAGTCTGCTTTTTGCGTGAACCATTGCCCGCACGCAAGCTCCCCCCGTTCACACCACCGGCCACCTCGAGCCAACCTGCAGCCCGGCCCTTCCGGCCACCTCGATGTAGCGGCGGCGCGCATCCTGCACCACCGCGCGCTCATCCAGAGTCAGCACCTGACGGTTTTGCATAATGAGCTTGCCGTCAATCACCACCGTGTCCACATCACTGCCGTGCGCAGCATAGACGATGGTCGAAACCGGATCCCAGGCCGGGGTCAGGTGCGGCTTGTCCATGTCGATCAGGATGAAATCGGCTTTCTTGCCCGCTTCGAGCGAGCCGATCTCGGCCTCCAGACCCATCGCGCGCGCCCCATGGATGGTGGCCATTTCCAGAATAGTTTCGGCCGGCACCGCGGTCGGGTCGCCGGCCTTCAGGTTCGCCAGGTAACTGGCCAGGCGCATATCCCGGATCATATCGTAGGTGTTGTTGCTCGGGCCGCCATCACAGCCCAGGGCTACATTCACACCGGCCCGCAGCAGGCCGTTGACCGGGGCGATGCCGGTGGCGGTCTTGGCGTTGGAGGCCGGGTTATGGGTGACATGCGTCCCGCTGCGCGCCAAAATCTCCCAATCCGCGGCGTCCGTCCAGACACAGTGCGCCAGCACGCTGCGCGGGCCTAACAGGCCGTGTGCCTGGGCGAATTCCACCGGCGAGCGGAAGCCCTGCGAAACGGCGTAATCGAGATCCTCTTTGACTTCGGACAGGTGAATGGTGATGCCCATCTGGCGCTCGGCTGCCAACCGGCTGATTTGATCGTACAGGCTGGGGGTCACGCCGCCGGGCGTGCGCGGGCCGAACCAGACTTGCAGCCGCCCATCCCCGGCCCCGTCCCAACGCTCGTGGGCTGCCAGCGTGTTGCGCACACTGGTTTCGCCATCTTCGACCATGCCGGGGTGCATCTTGTTCTCCGAACGGGCATAGGCCGGCAGATCCATGACGATTTTTCCCAGGGCGGCGCGCATACCGGATTGCAAAATCACATCCGCCACGCCGTCAAAGCCGTAACGCTCCGCCAGCATACATTCGATGAAGCTGGTGGTGCCAGATTTGATCATCTCCAGCGCGCACAGTGCCGCGCTGGCGCGCCCATCTGCGGTGGTGTAGTTGCCCTGCAGCACCCAGACGCGCTTGAAGAGCCAATCCAGCAAGCCCAGGTCATCGGCGCAACCGCGGATGAGGGCCTGGGCCAGGTGTACGTGTGTATCGACCAGCCCCGGCAGCAGCAGGTTGCCGTTGCAGTCGATGCGTTTTTTGGCCGGGAATTTTTCAACGATCTCACGGGACTTGCCGACCGCCGCGATGCGGCTGCCCTCGACGGCCAGCGCGCCATGGGTGATGATCTCCCGGCGCGGGTTCATGCTGATCAGGGTGGCGTTCTCAAAGATCATGGGATATTTTTCTCCTGTAGAGACGTTGCATTGCAACGTCTCTACGCAACCATTGCAACGTCTCTACCTGATCGCCCACTCCACCGCTGCCTCGGCGTGGATGCGGGTCGTGTCGAAGAGCGGCACGGCGCTCTCGGCCTGGCTGACCAGCAGGCCGATCTCGGTGCAGCCCAGGATGATGCCTTCGGCGCCTTTTGCCACCATGTCCGCCATAATCTCGAGATACTGCTGGCGCGACTCGGGCCGGATGATGCCCAGCACCAGTTCTTCGTAGATGATGCGGTGGATGATCTCGCGCTGCGGCGCATCCGGGATGGAGACTTCCAGGCCGAATTTGTCCGTCAGGCGGCCTTTGTAAAAGTCCTTTTCCATGGTGAAGCGCGTGCCCAGCAGCCCGATGCGCCGGATGCCGGACGCCTGCACCCGCTCGGCGGTCGCGTCGGCGATGTGCAGCAGCGGCAGGGGCACGGCGGCCTGCACCATGTCGGCTGAGATGTGCATGGTGTTGGTGCAGATCACGATGAAGTCCGCGCCGCCCTTTTGCAGGGCTTCGGCGGCTTCGACCAGCATGCGCCCGGCCGCGTCCCACTGGCCGGTGTGCTGCAAAGCTTCCACCTCGGCGAAATCGACCGAGTACATCAGGCATTTGGCCGAATGCAGCCCGCCCAGACGGGTCTTGATGCCTTCATTGACGATGCGGTAATACTCCAGGGAAGATTCCCAGCTCATCCCGCCGATCATTCCGATTGTTTTCATGCCTGCTCCTGAGATTAGGTCTTCACCCACAGATTTGTGCCGATTTTATTGAGAATTTTCTCACGCCGAGGTGCAAAGCAACGCGAAGAAAAGCAAATAATAAAAGTAACTGCTCACCCATGCCTTGGTTTGGGCATAATCATACTGAACGATTTGCTTACATGCCCTTGCGGGAGCAAATCGTGGGTACTTTCCATCACGTTTTAATGCCCAAGTGAAACGATAATCACTGGTT
>CAIWAX010000495.1 GCA_903910795.1 uncultured Anaerolineae bacterium | reverse complement strand
CAGGGTATATTTTTTCAAGTTCGTCAGGAGTACGAATATGTTCAAAAAAATAATTCAGCTCGCAGGTACCTTTCTTGTATTGACTATCATCCTGACAGCCTGTGCACCAGCAGCCACTGCGACACCCGCACCCACCAGTGTGCCAACAGCGACAGCCATCCAGGCTGCCACTGCTGCGGTAGTGCAGGCAACATCGCTTCCTCCAACTCCGGCGCCAACAACTGACCCAACCGAAACCATCAAGCCGATCTTCGCAGCCTCGGCACATGCAAATGCCAAAGCCCAGGCCTTTACGGATTGGGATACGGCCAAGCCACAGGAAGTCCCGGCTGCCTGCGCGCGCTGCCATACATCGGCCGGCTTCCAGGAATATATCGCGAACGGCAAGGTGGCAGCGGGCATCCCAGCTCCAGCCGGAACATTTGAATGTAAAACCTGTCATAATGACACAGCGAACAAATTAAGCTCGGTTACCTTTCCTTCGGGCGTCACGATCGACAACCTCGGCCCGGAGGCACGCTGCATGACCTGTCATCAGGGTCGTGAATCAAAACTCAGCGTGGATAAGCAGATCAACGATTTCAAAGTCAAGGATGAGGATGCGGTCGTCAAACCGGTTAAAGGCCCGGACGGCAAGGATGTGGCTTTTGGTTTTCGCAATGTGCATTATTTTGCAGCCGGCGGAACACTCTATGCCGGCCAGGTTCACATGGGCTATGAGTATGATGGCAAAGTTTATGATATCAAAACCCAGCATGTTGAAGGTTTCAATACCTGCCTGGGCTGCCATGACCAGCATTCGCTAAAAGTCAAAGTGGACAAATGTGGTGAATGCCACAGCGGTGTAAAAACGGTCGAAGACCTACAGAACGTACGCATGCCATCATCGTCCAGGGATTACAACGGCAACGGTGATACCAAGGAGGGTATTGCGCTTGAGATCAAAGGTCTTCAGGCTATTTTGATGACAACCATCCAGAATTATGCCAATGAAGCGGCCGGGACACCGGTTGTTTACGACCCAACCACCTACCCATATTGGTTTGAGGCTGACAAAGATGGGAAACCCATCAAAGACAAGAACGGTAACCCAACCGCCTATGCCGCCTGGACGGCCCGCATGTTGAAAGCTGCCTACAACTACCAGGTTTCGGTCAAAGACCCGGGTGCCTTCGCCCACGGCGGAAAATACATCATTGAGCTGTTGTTTGACTCGCTCACAGATTTGAACACAGCCGCCAAACTGACCACCAAAACCGATATGAGCAAAATGGTCAGGGAGGATGCCGGTCATTTTGATGGAGCCGCCCCGGCCTGGCGTCACTGGGATCAAAACGCTGACAAGGTATATAGCTACCAGGTGGATGCAGTCTGCGCTCGCTGCCACTCGGCCAGCGGCCTGCCACTGCTACTGAAGGGCAGCTTGCTTGACAGCCCAATCCCCGCCGGTAATGGTTTGATGTGCACCACCTGTCACGACTCCAGCAATATGCCTGCCCGTCTGGCTGTCAAGGATGTCACACTGCCATCTGGCAAGGTGGTAACCTTCGGCGATAAAGCCGACTCCAACCTGTGCATTGAATGTCACCAGGCTCGCGCTTCCAAGCAAACTGTCGATAAACAGATCTCAGACTATACCGTTACCGATCCAGATGCGGTTGTCGGCCCCATCAAGGTCAACGGCGCAGATAAGGCCTTTAGCTTTATTAATGCCCATTACCTGGGCGTTGCGGGTATCTGGTTCGGGAACCAGGCCCAAATTGCTTATGAATACGATGGGAAAACCTATGCCGGACAAAATCAACACCCGGCAGCCGATGGAAAGAACCCGGGCTGTGTGGGCTGTCATGATGTGCATGCTGGGGTTGTAAAAACCGATCTGTGCCAGAACTGCCACACGGGCATCCAAAGCCTGCAAGATCTGCGCGGCCTGGGCGACAGTACGGATTGGAACGGAAACGGCAACGTCAAGGAAGGCATTCAAAGCGAGTTCCAGAGCTTCCAGGATGCGCTGTTGAGCGAAATTATGAGTTATGCCAAAACAAAGGCCGGCGCCGCCATTGTGTATGATGCCAACGCCTACCCGTACTGGTTCAGTGACACAAATGGGAATGCCAAACACGAGCCAGATGAAAAACCTTACAGCAACTGGACGGCACGCATGTTGAAGGCTGCTTATAACTTCAACTACCTCTCCAAAACCACCGGATCGGTATTCCATAACGCCAGATACGCCATGCAGATTGATTTCGACTCGATCGCTGATCTGGGCGGAGATGTCAGCAAATTCACCAGGCCATAATCAGGTAACCCTGTAATAAAGCGTTTCAACATATCCAATCAAGAACATCCCAGGATTCAATTTTTCCTGGGATGTTCTTTGAATAGGCTCAAAGCATTACACAGATTTTACAACGACATTACAGCCATTTTACTTTTTAGCGGTATCGTTAGGGAAGAAAGGAATCCAATTATGATAAGAAAAATATTGACCAGCCTGCTAGTTTTGACGCTGCTTGTCGGCTGCACTGCACAACCTACCAGCCAACCTCAAAAGAAAAATCAAAACCAGAAACAAGTACCAAACCCAACCAGGACTTCAAAACAGAACCAGGGGCCAATCATCAGCCAGACCCAGGTTCCCAGCGCCACGGCCACGCTATCCCCGACCTTGACCGATCAACTCAGCCAGGCCCGTTCCAAAGTCAAGCACATAGTGGTGATCATGCAGGAGAACCGCTCCTTTGATACCTATTTTGGCACCTATCCCGGCGCAGATGGTTTACCGCGCCAGGATGGAAAATTCACCGTGTGCGTTAATGACCCAAAAAGCGGACAGTGCGTTTATCCCTTTCACAATTCAAACGATTTAAATCATGGCGGCCCGCATAGCGAAGTAAATGCCAGCGCAGACATCAACAGTGGGAAAATGGATGGTTTCATTGCACAGGCCGAGACTGGCAAAAAGGGCTGCCAGAGCACGGATAACCCCAGTTGCGGAAGCGCCTTTGCAACAGAAGTAATGGGCTACCACGATGCCCGAGAAATCCCAAATTATTGGACCTACGCGCAGAATTTTGTACTGCAGGACCAAATGTTTGAACCCAATGCATCCTGGAGCCTGCCTCAGCACCTGTTCATGGTTTCAGAATGGTCAGCCAAATGCAGCAAAGCCGGGGACCCGATGAGCTGCGTTAACGCGCTACAGTCACCAGTGAATCCAAACGCACTTCAGAGACCAAAAAACAGCGCAGCACCCGAATACGCCTGGACGGACTTGACCTATCTGTTGTTCAAGAACCAGGTTACCTGGAAATACTATGTTCAAACCGGCACACAGCCAGATTGCGCCGATGACGCCGCCGACTGCCCGCCGGCCTATCAGGATGCCAAAACACCTGGCATCTGGAACCCGCTGCCCTATTTTGATACTGTCAAGCAGGATGGACAACTCCAGAACATCACTGATGTTACTAATTTTTACAAGGATGCCAAAAACGGCAGCCTGCCAGCCATCAGTTGGATCACGCCATCCAACAAGAACAGCGAACATCCCACCGCCCTGGTCAGCGATGGGCAGGCCTGGACAACCAGCCTGATCAACGCGGCCATGCAGGGGCCGGACTGGAACAGCACGGTGATCTTCCTGACCTGGGATGACTGGGGCGGCTTTTACGATCATGTCGTGCCGCCGCAAGTCGATCAGAACGGTTATGGCCTGCGTGTGCCCGCGCTGGTGATCAGCCCTTATGCAAAACAGGGCTTTATCGATCACCAAGTTTTGAGCCATGATGCTTATGTAAAATTTATGGAGGATATCTTCCTGGGCGGCCAGCGCATAGACCCTGCCACGGATGGCCGTCCGGATTCTCGCCCGGATGTTCGTGAAAACGCATCCATCCTCGGCAATATCCTGACGGATTTCGACTTCAGCCAGGCCCTACGGCAACCGTTGATCCTGCCACTCCACCCGGCACCCGGCCCGGCATCCACGCCATAGCAGGTGATAAAAAACATCGGGATTGGTTATTAGCCAGTCCCGATGTTTTTCATAGGCGATCGCCTTCACCCAGCATGACGCGGTCTGCGCCGCGGTCAATCTCCCAGGGATAGATGATGCGCGCATCTGTCACATCGGCATAATAATCTGGTTTCGAGGAACCAAACAGGGTGCGGTAAGGGTTGAAATGCAGCACGCAAGTTTCCGGGAAACCACCGGCCGCCGAGACACGGTTTTTGACCGCTGTGATCGTGCGGCCCGAACCCCAAACATCGTCAATAATCAGGGTTGAGCGCCCGCGCAGCTTGTCCTCCGCCGGAAACTGGATAAACTCCGGCCAGGCCATCAGCGCCTTGTTGCGTTCCATCTCCGCCGGAAAATCAACCGCGGCGGTCAGGATGTGGGTGATGCCCATCGCTTCGGCCAACATGCCGCCCGGGATCAAACCACCGCGGGTAATGATGACCATGGCATTGAATTCATGGTTGAACTGCGGAACAAGTTTATCGATCAAACGGTCAATATCATCCCAATTCAGAAAAACGCGGCGGGGGGGTAAGTTGGGTCTCGGCTGCATAATTATTGTCCCAGAACAGAAGCAAGCGGGGCGGGGATGGAGGCTGGAACCTGCGTCCCGGCCTGTTCAGTATTGCGCGCCCACAGGTATAAACAGGTGTGGTATGCGGTGGAAGTATAAGAACCGATCAAATTGGCCGCCATAAAGAAAATAGATGCCACCAGCACACCCAGGATGACAGCCACAATAACCAGGACAACCGAACTCCCTGCGAAGGAAATGATTGGGAAAGCGATCCCGAAGCCAAGCGCCAAGCCGATCACCACGCACACAAAACCGATTAACCCTGTCACCCAGCGCACGCCCACAGTGCTGATCCCTACTAACAACAGGTTGTTTTTCACAATATAAGTTGCGCGCTTTAATCCATCCTTCAAATTCGCGTCTTCGATCACCATGATCGGCAGCACCAGATAGGTTGCCTCGGTCCAGACCGTGTCAATCAGACCAGCAATGGCCTCTCCAATGAAATTACGGTTCTTGCCATTGCCACGGATGGCATTCTTGATAATATTGACCAGCGTGGAGGCGGCCGCCAGGGAAAGGATGTTCAACCATTCACGCTGAACCATGCCCCAGGCCTGATCCATCCGGCCATCGCCATTCGTCAGGTAATCATAAATCAATTTGACCGTCATGGCTGAAAAGATATACGTGACGGAGTACTGCGCAAAGACCAGCAGGACGCCAAACAACCCCATGATCATTTGACCGGCGAGCGAATCCGTGCCCAGTACCAGGGCTGATATAACCATTGGGATGATACCAATCAAAGAAACGATAAAACCCACGATCAAAGCGTACAGGGATGGCTTTAACAAATCCTTATCCGCCATAGCCATTTTCCAGGCCTGAAGTAGAAAATTCCAACCACGTGAGAATGATTGCATTCCGAGCTCCTTTTAACACATACATTTGTCGAAAATTTCATAAAAACAACCGAAACTCTAGCGGGGATGCTCGCCCAACTATTCAATATTATAGCAAACTAACTGGCTGAACTTCAACCCGCCAGCCATCCAGGATTTGACCTTTTATCACATTCGCCGGTTCAGGCCCGACCAGCATGATTTGCCAGCAATATTGATTGTTGACCCGGCTAAAAAAACAGGGCGCCGGACCGATAAGACGCGTTTCAGTGTAATTGCCAACTTCCAATAATCGCTTGATTTTATCTGCCAGTAACCTCGCCTGCTTTTCTACTTCGAGTGGATCAAAATGACGATGTTCCAACCGCACGATCTTCGCAAAAGGTGGGTAGCCTAGTTCGTGTCTGTTTTCAATTTCCCATTGATAAAATGCGTTGTAATCATGCCGCGCAGCCATCTGGATGATGGGATGCTCTGGCATGTAGGTTTGCAGGATTACCCTCCCGCCGCGATCCGAGCGCCCGGCCCGGCCCGCCACCTGGGTCAACAACTGGAAGGCGCGTTCGTTAACAAACGGGTCGGGCAGGGATAAACCTACATCCGCCAGTACGATGCCTACCAGCGTCACCAGCGGCAGATCCAACCCTTTGGCCAGCATTTGGGTTCCCACCAGCACATCCGCCTGATGATTCGCAAAATGCGTCAGGATTAACTCATGGGAATCTTTTTCGCGGGTGGTTTCCCAATCCCAGCGCAAAATTCTCGCATTTGGCAACAGCCGCTTCACCTCACTCTCAACCTTTTCGCTGCCCAAACCGTAAGCTTTGATCTGTGTGCTTTTGCAGTTTGGACATGCACCAGGCACAGGACGGGTATAACCACAGCGGTGACAGACCAGCAAAGACTGCTTGCCTCGCGGACTTTCCTGTCGGGTCAGGGAGGAAACCGGAATAGGCGCGTCATGCTGGGTCAACGGAATATCGCAATTGGGGCACTTGAGAACATGGCCGCACTCATGGCAAAAGACATAGGTGGCCGAACCACGCCGGTTCAAGTACAGGATGGCCTGCTCGCCGCGCTGCAAGGCCGCAGCAAGGTTTTCCGCCAGTGCGCGGCTGAAGATGCCGCGATTGCCATTTTTGAGTTCATCACGGATATCCACAATCGAGACGGGAGGCATTTCGCCCAAACTGCCGCCAGCACCGCTGGTTTGAAAGCGCCGGGATAATTCCAGGTTATGGATCTTGTGCAGTCCAGATTGTGCACCAGTTTGCAAACTCCGGTATCTGAGTTCAATTGAAGGCGTAGCACTGCCCATGATACAAACTGCGTCGCACACTCTGGCATACATTTCCGCCGCGCTGACAGCATGATAAAACGGCGGATCGGACTGGTAATAGGAGTTATCGTGACATTCATCCACCACAATCAAACCGAGATCAGGCAACGGGGTAAACAAGGCAGATCTCGCACCGATAATGACTTTTAACTGACCGTTCCTGGCGCGGCGCCAGGTGTCGTAACGTTCGCCCTCCGAAAGCTGGCTGTGCACCAGGCCCACCTGCCCGGGGAAGTGCGCCAGGAAGCGCCGCACGATTTGCGGCGTAATGGCAATCTCCGGCACAAGGATGACTGCGCTTTTGCCCCGGTGGAGGGCCTCAGTTACCGCCCGCAAATAAATTTCGGTTTTGCCCGATCCTGTGACACCATACAGCAGAAAAGATGAACCAGGCTCAGATTCACCTGTCCCCTGGCTTTGCATCGCAGCCAGGATTTGCGCCAGAGCAATCTGCTGCTCACCGGTCAACTCAGGATCAGCTTTCCCGGCCATGTGCGTTGGTAAAATTTGAGCGCCGAGTCTGGCCAGCGGATCTCGAAAGATTTCAAATTCGGATAATACGATCAGTTCCCTTTCGGCCAGTTCCTGCAAATCTGCCAGGTTACAGCCCGATTCTGCATAAACCCAGGTCACCGCCACGGATTCCGGTTCGTGGATCAAAAACCGCAAGGCATTCTGGCGGCGTTGAAGAATGGCGGGCAGCTTTGCCAGGGTCAGCATGGCAGCTTCAGCCTGTTCAGGCGTAACCGCGAGTTGGGCTGTACGGATAAATTTGGGTCTCACTGAAGGCGGCGGCAGGATAGACTGTTGGAAGAGCACTCCCTGTTTTACCAAGCCTGCGGCGGATTTACGCCAATCCACCCGCAAAAAATGACGGTCGATCTGTCTGCCGCGCAGCGCCCCGCGGGTTTCCATTAGAGCGACCAGCCTTTTCTGAATCTCAGGGAATTTGTTTAGAAGCTCGCGGCTGCTTTTCCAACGCTCCGTCAGGCTGTAGACCTGGTCAACGTGTTGTGACAGGCCCGGTGGCAACATGAGTTCGATCATGGCAGCCAAGGGGTTCAATGTACTGGCTGCCATCTGGCGGGCCAATTCGATCTGATGGGAAGACAGCACCGGCCGCGGATCAAGTAATTCCTGCACAGGTTTGGTAACAGCCACCGCCGCCTGGTCCACCAGTTGCAAAACCACACCCTGCGCAATCTGAGAGCCAAACGGCACCCGCACCAGGTGACCCATCCCAACCCTGCCATCCAATTCGGGCGGCAGGGCATAATCAAATTCCCCATGCACAGTGGGTACATTAACAGCGACTCGAGCGAAAGGCATGGAGAGATTATAAACGCTGACAGTGTTCCAAAACACGCAGAGTATAATAATCGCATGCTCACGGCTGCCAGCAATCTTCTCCGGCTCTCCCGCGCGGATTATCACTTAAAACCCCGCCTCGCTATCTACTATCCAACCGAACAATGTAATTTTAATTGTTCATACTGCGAGGATTTTGGCGCGCGCCGCAACAGCCGCACCCAGGCGGGGCTACCTTTCGATCAGGTAGTCCGAATTTTGAAGATAATCCGATCGGGGCCAGGCTCAATCATGCTGAGCGGAGGCGAACCGCTGACCCATCCCGAAATCGACCGGATTTTATTCTGCATCAAAAAAGAGCTGAAATTCAGTGAACTGACCATCATCACAAACGGTTCCCTGCTCGCAGATCATCAAGATGCGCTTACGCAGGTTGACCGCCTGGTTGTCAGCCTGGATTCGCTCGATCCACAGTTTATCGCCAGGATCGCCGGGATTTCACTGATCGCCGCTCAGGGCGTACTGAGGAACGTCATAGATACTGCGGAAGACCGAAGGCGCTCAGGCAAAACAATGATACTGAACGCAGTACTGACGCCGGAAACTCTCCCCGGTGCGGAAACATTAATTGACTTTTGCCGTGAACACCGGTTGCTAGTCTCCTTTTCGCCTCAGGCAGTCAACAACTGGCCGCGTTATGAACTGGCCGTAGCCCCGGAATACCGCCTATGGATAGAAAAGCTGCAAAAGATTAAGCAAGCTGGCGCGCCCATCCTGGGAAGTGACACCTATTTGAGCAAGCTGTTGGCCTTCGAGCCGTATGATTGCTACCCCACGCTGGCGCCGCGTATTTATACCAACGGCGATTTATCCTACCCATGCCGCCCTATGGAAAAGGCCGCGAACGAACAGGGTGGCAGGGCCATCAATTTACTACACTTCCAGACCTGGGATGAAGCCTGGAAACTGGCCCTGAAAACCTACGGCCAACCCCCTCGCACCTGCCATAGCTGCTTTCAACAATGTTATGCA
This sequence comes from uncultured Anaerolineae bacterium, assembly GCA_903910795.1. Lineage (GTDB taxonomy): Bacteria > Chloroflexota > Anaerolineae > Anaerolineales > Villigracilaceae > UBA5195. The sequence continues at coordinate 1,774 of CAIWAX010000495.1, read as the reverse complement.
GAACCATCTCTCATGCAGGCAGATCCAGGCGCTTTGTTATACGAAAACCTTCGCTATCCATCCAGCCGCGCCGGACACCCAGATAGTTACACACCAGGGTAGCCAATCCATGCCTGAGGAGATATTTGATGCTGTGATTATTGGCGCGGGGCTTGCCGGTCTGAGCGCCGCGCTCCACCTGGCTGAGCGCGGATTGCGCCCTGTGGTTCTCGAAGCTGAACCAACCTGCCTGGGCGGGCGTTTTTCAGCGAAGGATGAGGTCATGGTTAACGGCTGGACATTCCGGCTCGAACACGGGGTACACGGCATCTGGTCATCTTATCGAAACCTGCAGGCCATGCTGGCGCGTCATAATTTACGGCCGGTCTTTGTGCCAGCCCAGGAAGAATTGTGGATTTACCGCGACTCGGCCGGTGTCCGTTCTGCAGCGGTTGGTACTGCCATCCGTCACAGCCGCTTTCCGGCGCCGCTGCATTATTTGCAGCTTTTCCTGCGGCCAAGTTTTTTATTGACAATTGATGTGCGGGATTGGCTAAAGCTTTTCCATGCCTGGGCCATCTTGATCATGACGCTGGGGGTCGATCCATTTGGCGAAGATCAGCCCATGGAAGGCCACATGCTGGGCGATTATATCCGCGATTGGTCACCAGCCCTGAGGGCCTTTTTTACTGGCCTGGCGCGCAACGGTCTTTCCACACACGCAGGCGAAATCCCGATGGCCGGATTTCTGGCTTTTCTTCGCTTTTACACCACTCTGCGCCGCGATGCATGGGCATTTTCCTACCTGCCTGAAGATAGCGGGACTTCCATCATTGAACCACTGGCAGAACGGATCAGGCAGCTTGGCGTGCAAATCCTGATGGGCAAACATGTAACAAGGTTTACTTGTGAAGATTCAATCTGGCGCGCTGACTGCGAAGGTGAAGCCTTTCACGGTAAAAACATAATCCTGGCCGTTGATTCGGCCTCCGCTAAGGCGCTTATCGCTAAAAGCTTTGACCGGACGGATTTGTATTTCCCGCGCAGTTTGTCCAACGCAATTGTACGCCTGTGGTTTGATCAGTCTCCCAAACCAGGCCCGGAAGGCGGGATGTTCACTGGAAATTTTGTCATGCACAATTTTTTCTGGCTGGAACGCATCTACGCGCCTTACCGGAAGTGGCACCGTGAAACCGGTGGATCTGCCATCGAAGTACATATTTACGGCCCGGACGATAAGTTGAAACAGCCCGACGCATTACTTCTGGCCGAAGTCATCTCGGGTTTTTACCGCGGCTACCCGGAGCTGCGCGGGCATCTGATCTTTCAACACTTGCAGCGTAATCGGGCAGTGCATACCTTACCCAGCCTGGGACCAAGAGAACTGCATCCTGGCATCCAGACCGATTGGCCGGGGTTTTTCTGCGCCGGAGATTGGGTACGAGATTCCCTGCCCTCTTTCTTCCTGGAACGGGCTTGCGGGACTGGGATTAAAGCTGCCAATTCGGTGCTCAAATCTCAGGGTCTGGAACCCTGGCCGCTGATGGATTACCTGCCGCCGGAACCCCTGGCTGGCTGGATCGAAAAACGTATGTGGCAAGGCCGCAAATATCGTAGAGGGAAAAAACATGTATAAATTTTAAGTAACTGCTCACCCATGTCTTGGTTTGGGCATAATCATCCCGTTTTAATGACCAAGTGAAACGATAATCACTGTTTTTCCCCGTAAGTGGTGTTTTCGTGAAGCGGCCCTTGTTTCACCCCGGACACCTGCACTTGCGTTCCGGTGCAAGTG
>CAIWAX010000494.1 GCA_903910795.1 uncultured Anaerolineae bacterium | reverse complement strand
GTGGAGAATTGAATTAAACAAACGCGTTCCTGGTAAGCGTGTAATGAATTCGCCTCAGTATCTACTGCCAGGCGGGTTTCGCGTGAAAGTATCTCCGCCATGTGTTTAAGCGCGATAGGTGTATCAACTAAAACTGGAGCAGCAAGGGAAGAAGACATACTGAACTTATGGGTATTTTCCATAGTGTGATTATAAGGCTGAATTTGCCCCGATACCGAACTTACGGGTATTTTTCCATACCAAACTTATCGGGACTTTCCATTCCCTTTAATTTTTCCATGACCAGACTGTCAGCGCCATCGTTGTAATATTTAGACCAGCGGTCTATATTGTAATAGCCAGCCATTTTATACATACGGATGGCCTCTTCGTTGCTGATGCGAACGCATAGGTGGATGATCTTTGTAGGCAGGGCATTTTCGCAGGCTTCAAGCAGTGCCTTGCCGGTACCTTTGCCTCTATACTCTGGTAGCACACAAATAGTCGCAATCCAGGAAATGCCTTCATTGGGTCGCGGATCGCCAGCCACAAAACCGATCATCTGGCCTTTTTCCACTGCTTTTAGACGAATCACCCCTGAGAAACTAAGCATGCCAATTAAGTCCAAAAGCGGCCAGGCGTCATTTGGAAAGCACACTTTTTCCATGATTCTCAGAGAGTTGATGTCGAGCAGGCCGGCGGGAAGGATTTCCATAAGTTAATTTCAAATGTCTAATTTTTTTCAAAACAACTTTACCAGATGCGTGGAAAAAGAACAAGCCTCCCGCTGGTTTACTGAACTTATGGGTACTTTCCATTCAGATGGGAGGCTTGTGTTATGAAATAATCCCGGTACTTGATTGGGATGGCAAGGGTATGTATATCACCCTGTCGGGCTATCCCTTTTTGGTGAAGTTTTCCAACATGCTCGTGAATTCCATCGGGAAAATATATTTGGTGGAAGGACTCATGCCCATGGCTTTCAGTGTTTCAAAGTATTGCAGAGTCATCGTTTTTTGTTCGACGGTTTGTGCTGTTTCGTTGATCAGTTTTAGTGCGTTTGCGAAACCTTCAGCTTTTAGAGTTTGCGACTGGCGTAAGCCCTCTGCTTCCAGGATGGCAGATTGTTTCTGGCCTTCGGCGCGCAGGATGGCGGCTTGTTTTTCACCTTCGGCAACGTTGATGGCGGCTTCGCGGGTACCGGTCGATTCAGTCACAACGGCTCGGCGGATGCGTTCGGCGGACATCTGGCGGTTCATGGCTTCCTGAACATCCTTGGGAGGGATGATTTCACGAATTTCAACGTTTGTAACCTTGACCCCCCAACGTTCTGTGACTTCATCCAGGCGGGTGCGTAGCATATTGTTGATATGTTCGCGTTCCGAAAGAACATCATCCAGAGGAATACCGCCGATCACCGCCCGCAGGGTTGTGGCCGCGATACCGGCTGCGGATAATTCAAAGTTGCCTACTTGCAGAACTGATTGGGCCGGATCCAATACTTTGTAGTACCACAGGAAGTCGATGGAAATTGGAGCGTTATCCTTGGTGATGGAGGTCTGGTGAGGTACTTCACGGATCTGTTCACGCAGATCAACCATTTTAGCCTGATCCGCAATGGGAATAAGGATAACAATACCGGGGCCTTTGGTGCCCAGGCAGCGCCCAAACCGGAAAACTACCAGGCGCTGGTATTCAGGAACAATCCGAATTGCGCTGGCCAGGAACACAACCAGTACAACGAATATGCCACCTGCTGCACAAATTAACGTTGTAAAATCCATTTTTGAATCTCCTTGAAAACAATACTGAACTTATGGGTACTTTCCATTTGGTGTATTGACACCAATGATGAAATAATCCCGCTACTTGATTGGGAGTGTAAAACCATCGAAAATTGTAATTCAGCCAATTTTCTCCTTACAGGCTGCTCTGCAAATTCATTATACAACCAATTACTTTTATGGAATAATCCAGGTACTTGATTGGGACCGGCTTGAGAGATGCAAGTTTAGACTGGGGAGGTTGGTATAATCAAATCAACTAAATTATCTGGCCAGGTATTTTGAAACAAGTCTCATGAAATAATCCCGGTACGATTTGCTAAGCAAATCGCTTGGGGTAGAAAGTGGATTTGCTTCTAAGGCCAAATCAGGAGAAAAAATGAAATTCCAGCAAATCTGTATTTTGGGCCTGGGGTACATCGGGCTTCCAACGGCCAGCATGTTTGCCACACATGGTGTCAAAGTGCTGGGAGTCGACACCAATTTGGGTATTTTGGAGACCCTCAACAGCGGTCGCCTGCATATACACGAGCCCGGTCTGGGCGAAGTTGTTGAAAACGCTGTGAAAAGCGGCAATCTGAAACTGGCTGCTTCCCCAGAGCCATCCGATGCCTTTATTATTGCAGTACCCACCCCTTTTTATGATAGTGATTTTGGCCAATATAATGGTCAAAGTTACAAAAAAGCGGATATGCGCGCGGTCATTGCAGCCACTGAGGCTGTTCTGCCGCACCTGCGAAAAGGGAACTTGGTGGTTTTGGAATCGACTTCCCCTCCGCGCACGACAGTTGATCTTTTGGTCCCCATCCTCGAGCGATCAGGATTGAAGGCCGGGCTGGATTTTTTTGTAGCCTATTCACCCGAACGGGTGCTGCCCGGTCAAATCCTGCGCGAACTGGTTGAAAATGCGCGCGTGATTGGTGGTCTTACTCCCGAATCGGCCCAGGCTGGTTCAGATTTGTACGCCACTTTTGTGCGTGGCCAGATCCATAAAACGGATGCCACCACGGCTGAAATGGTCAAGTTAATGGAAAATACCTACCGGGATGTGAACATCGCCATCGCCAATGAGTTCTCTCGTCTGGCAGAACGTTTTGGCGTGGATGTGTGGGAAGCCATCCAGCTTTCCAGCTTGCACCCGCGTGTCAAAATTCTTAACCCAGGCCCGGGTGTGGGCGGACACTGCATCAGTGTTGATCCATGGTTCTTTGTTGAAACTGCGCCTGATCTGAGCGTGTTGATCCAGCGCGCGCGGCAGGTGAATGATTCCCAACCGGAATTCGTTGTTGAATTGGTGAAAAAAGCCCTGGGCAGTTTGCCTGGTAAAAAAATCGCCGCGCTTGGGCTGGCTTATAAACCGGATGTGGATGATCTTCGTGAAAGCCCTGCTGTGGAAGTGGTTCATTTGCTGACCAGGGCGGGCGCCAGCGTTGTGGCATTTGAACCTTTTAAACCGCAGGCCAACCTGCCTGGGGTCAAGGCGCTACCCAGCTTGTCTGAGGCTGTTCAGGATGCCGACGCGCTGCTTCTCCTTGTCAATCACACCGAATTCCGCCAGCTTACCCCGTCCATGTTGGTTTCTCTTACCCCGGCGCGGATTTTGATCGATACTGTGAATGGCTGGGCTGGTTCTGACTGGGCAGGCAGCGGCTTCAACCTATTCAGGCTGGGTGTTGGAAAATAGATTCTCTCGGAAATTTCCACCCACTTTTCCTCGAATTGTCATTGCGAACCGCCGCTCCTGCTTTTGGCGGAGAAGCAATCTCCCCCATACTGAACGATTTGCTTAGCAAACCGTGGGTACTTTCCATATTGAACGATTTGCTTAGCAAATCGTGGGTACTTTCCATTGATACCCCACGGTTTGTCAATGCACATTGGCAGCCCGGTTATTCATGAAAGGCCGGTTGTAGTTACAACTGATGGGCCACAGATAGCCAATATATTAAAAAAGCGCCGCATCCAGAAAATCAAGACGAAAATGATATAACTATAAATTGTAATATACACAAGTTACTAAAAACTTAAAAAGGGCAGATTCTTATTATTTATGACTTTTGTCACTTGAATATATTGCGTATTATATTTATATTAAAGCAAGGTTAGAAGTCATCCTGGGGGAAGGTTTACCCCTGTTCAATTTCACTATCCAGAATTGTACATACTAAAAAACGAACGGCTTTAATCGCAAAATTCTGCAACTTTAAAGCCATGTTTCCTTACTTTTATAACGAAGCGAATCCGTTTTCTGGATAGCGCTTATGGAATCGTATCATTACAATGTTTTTCCAAACGTTGTAATCTTTTTACCTGGGTATGGTATGGGCATTGACGTTTGTCGGCCCGCTTTTGGTTTGTGAGGAAAACTGATTGCAGTGATACCTCGTCTTATTATCGTTTTGCTAATTGTTGCGTTACTATATTCCTTCACTAGCACGCAGCCTGCTCAGCCACAAATTCCAAGCAGGCAGGAAGGAACAGTTTTATATCCAACTGTTCAAGTTTTTACCAGAGCGGGACAGCCCATTGATCTGCAAAATTTAAACAAGCTATCGGGGGATTATTACGTCCGGGCTACCAGCTTATTATCCGAAATAGATTTCTCAATTATCCAAACTCAATTGCGCCCAATTTTTGCGAATGTGCCTGGCGGGCTGGTTTTTGAAGGTTCGCCGCCTTATTACATCGCCTTCGCCTCCCACGAAACAATCCCTCTCTCCTATTGGCCGCAAAATGCCACGCATTTGTTGGGCATTACGCTGGACGGGAAAAAAGGGTTTGTGGATGAAAATGGCAATGATGGTGTTTCTTTGTCGATCGATTTCAATACAGGCGCGCTGGTCAGCTATCCGACCAAAGACCCGCGCCCAAGCTCCAATACCGGATGGATCATCCTGCCTGGTCTGTCTACGAATGCTGCCATTGTGAGAAATATTGGTACCGGTAAAGACGCCCCCTTATGCTCCCCTTACAACAGCACATATCGCTGGAGCCATGACAGCACAAAAATCCTGGCTATTAATGGCAGCGAACAGGTTGTTTACATAACCGATGTGCGTGCCGGGAATTGCACCCTTGTGAAACTGCCCGGATTGGATTGGCACACAGAGGTTCTGATTTCTCCAGACAACCGCAAGCTGATCATAATCCTTTCAGGCGACAAGCAAGCCGGTACGAATGGGCGTCTCATGACCGCCAATCTGGATGGTTCAGGGCAAAAAAAAATTTCAGATTTACCATTTTCTGGCCGCGAATCGCCGCAGGTATCACTGGTTTCGCCTGATGGCTCGGCTGTTTATGTTGAAGGGTATGTGGTGGATATGGCTTCAGGGGATTATGCTAAAAGCCCTCATACTGCCATCGGCTGGTTAAAAGAGCCCCCACCTACCGGTATTATTCGTAACCTCCAGGTCAGCGTTGAGCCGCGGCAGGCTGAACGCGGGACGCGGTTCAGGTTTAATATGGTGGGTGGGCCGATAGGTCAAGAGGTCACCTGGTATTTATCCCGCTTACCCGACAGGCAGAGCGCCATTCTAAAGAATACCTTTCGCGTGGATAATAACGGTACCCTGAATGATAATCAAAAGAAGTTCGGTTTTGACACCGATCTGGCAACCGAAGCCGGTGATTATTATATAATGGTGTTCATCGGAGACCAAAAAATAGGTTCTGGATCATTTACTGTTACAGAACCTTGAAAAATATTCAACAATTCTGTTTGGCGAAAAAGTTGCGAAACCAGCCCCAAAAATGGAACAAGCACATCCCGATTAACCCCCTGGAAGGCATGGAATTGGTACAATAAACTCCCCTGGTTTGTTATCTCTACATGGTCGTGATACACTACCTGACAATACTGGATCAACTATTTAAATAGGAGTCTCTGTGAATTTCTTTTTTGGGAAAAAGCAAACCGTTTATGCTATCGCCGAAGTGCTGGAAAATGGCCGTTCGATTTTCGAGCAGGAAATGAAAAAACTAAAATACCAGGGCGAGCATTCAGGCCCCGAACCAGTTATTGAAATTGGTGTGCGCGTGCAGCCGGAGAATGAGCCAGGTTTTGAATCGAAAATGAAAGCGGGCATCAGTAAATATTATTTATTGATGCCCGGAGTGCGAGTACAGGTCAAATATGAACCCACCAAGACACAATCTGTCCTGCTGGATGATAATCTTCAAGCTATTATGGCCCGCAATCCACAGTTGACTAAAAAGGAATGATACTGTCAAAATATTCAGTTACAAGGGTGTCCATACCGAACTTCGAAAAAACTGGCTTACTTTGAATCTGTACAGCTCCTGAGTGCTAAGCGCTCAGGAGCTGAATTGTTTCAAGGAGTTTATTCAATTGGACTGGTTTGCTAATGTAATCATTGGCGCCAGCTTCCAGGCACCGTTCCCGGTCACCGGACATGGCCAGCGCGGTCAATGCGACCATTGGCAAACGCGAGATGCGTGGGTTTGAATGGGCGCGGATTTTTCGGAAAACTTCCAAGCCAGTGGTCCCTGGCATTTGAATATCCACCAGCAGGATATCAGGTTGCAATTTATCCACGCTGTCCAACAACTCATTGCCGTTTTCGGCGGTCTCAACTTTTATATCCTGGCTGCGAAGAAAATCGGCGATTCCTTGTAGAAAGATTTTGTCATCATCCGCTATGAGGATGATGGGGGCGGCTTTGTCGCTCCGCGCAAAGGGAAGCATGTGCTGCGAAATTCTTTCCAATTCAGCCTTCATATCTGCTTGCGTAAACGGTTTTAATAGAAAACCTGCTGCGCCACGCGCCATGGCTTCGCTGCGTTTATCTTCCACAGACATCAATATGACCGGGATGTTACTCGTGCGTGGATCAGTTTTAAAGTCCCTCAGCATTTGAAAGCCGGGTTTATCCGGCAGGTTCAAGTGAGTCAGAATTACATCAGGGGTAAATTCAGCCGCAAATTCTACTGCACCCAGTGCTACTGGTTGGTTGCGATTGCTGATGCCGATGTTTTTCAAATAGCGGGTTAAGAGTTCAGCGTGGATATCATCTTCGTCAAAGGTCATGGATGTGCGCAGTTGTTTCAGCGTTTTGCTGCCTGGCGCAAGTACAGATTGCGTTTCTGGTTCCCATGGCAGGGTGATTGTGAACCGGCTGCCCTGGCCGGGAGTACTTTCAACATCCACCTTGCCGTTGTGCATGCTGGCCATTCTTTGCACCAGCGCCAGTCCCAGGCCTGTGCCCGCGTACTGTCGGGAGAGTTTGCTGTCCAATTGCACAAAAACCTGGAATAGGCGCGGCAGGTCTTCCGGCTTTATGCCAATACCTGTATCCCAGACAGTGATGCTCACCTGGTGCTCAGTTGGGTTGCCGGTGACGATAACTCCGATTCGGCCGCCTTCGGGCGTAAATTTAACCGCGTTACTCAGCAGATTGACCAGCATTTGTTTCAGACGGCGTGCGTCAGCATGCAGGGTGATGAATTGCGGGTCAATAGAGAAACTGGTTTGCTGGCGTTTTTTCTGCGCCATGCCCTTCGTCATCTGCAGGCTGGCCTGGCAGATTCCTCCCAGGGAACAAGGTTCCATTTGCAGGTCAAATTTACCCGCTTCGATCTTTGATAAATCGAGAATGTCATTGATCAAATCAAGCAAGTGCCGCCCGCTTTCTTCAATCAGTTTCAAGACTCTCAAATGTTTCTCGCTCAAATCGCCATAAGTGTTCATTTGCAGCGATTCTGATAATCCCAGAATGCCGGTCAGCGGGGTGCGCAGTTCATGGCTCATACTGGCCAGAAATTCATCTTTCATGCGCGCTGAACGGGCCAGCTCCAGGTTGGCGAGCTGCAGATCTGATGTGCGTTCTTCAACCCGTTTTTCAAGTTCGGCCGCATATTGTTGTACTTGTTCATACAGTTGCGCCTGGTGGATGGCGATGGCAGCCTGACCAGCCAGGGTGCTGAGCAAGCGCTGATCATCCTCATTAAAAGCGTCAGGTTTGGTGCTTTCAACGCTGAAAGAGCCTAGAATGGTCTCTCCCAACTTCATGGGAACATACAGGCCAGAACGAATATCGGAAAATGTTTCAGAATAACGCTGGTCTGACTTAACATCTCCGCTGCAAATGGCTTCACCCTGTTGAATAACCCAGCCATTCATTCCCTGCCCTGGGGCATGGATGGATTTCTGCAATCGCTCAAAATTCTCGGAAAGCAAATTCGATTCTGTATTTGGTTGGTGTAACGCCAGTAATTCGAGAGATTTATTTTCCGGGTGGTACAGGAAAACCGTGGTGTAAAGCCACCCCATTTTTCGTGAAAGTATCTCGGTCATTGCCAGGGCTATCTGCCGCGGGTTTAGCAGGGTGGTGATTGTCAGGCTGTTTTCATAAAGCACTTCCAGTTCAGCCACATGTCGCTCTAAAAGATACTCAGCTCTTTTGCGCGCCGTGACATCTGCGCCCAGGCTGGCAGTCCCAACGATTTGCCCGTTTTCATTACGCAGGACAGTGTTGTTCCATGCAATCAAGCGCCTTTCACCCTGACGAGTAATGATCTCATTTTCGTAGTGCGGATAAAGATTCAGTGTTTGGGCTGTTTTTGTAAAAACTTCGGCCGCATTTGAGCGAGTATCTTCGGGTAGAAAATTTTCGAACCAGCTTTTTCCAATTGCAGCTTCACGCTTCCAGCCGGTTAATTCAAGCAAAAAATCATTGCAGAAAGTGATATTGCCTTTCAAATCCAACATAACGGCCACAAGCTCAACATTTGAAAGCATGTCACGGAAACGCCGTTCGCTTTCGGCCAGCGTATTTGCGGATTCGTATTTTTCCACGGCATAATGGATCGAGAGTAATAATTGATCCATATCGTATGGTTTCTGGAAGTATGAATAGGCACCCAGGTTAACCGCTTCAATGGCTGTGGCCTGGGATGCATGACCGGTCAGCAAGATACACTCGGTTTGATGAGAAGTTTCCTTGATCTTGCGTAAAACTTCCAACCCGGAAGTATCCTCCAAACGCAGATCGATCAAAGCCACAACGATTTTTCCGTTCTTCACTTTTTCCAGTGCCTCTGAGCCTGTAGCGCACGGGAAAGGTTGAAAGCCACGCAGTTCAAGGATATCCCCCAGGGTTCTGCGCAGGTTTGGATCATCGTCAACGATCAGGATGTGAGCTGAATCCTTCATTGATCTATTCCTTTTTGTGGTTACGTGCTGGTTTCACAAGGTGCTGCGCACAGGGCGCTGAGCATTCGCCAATTGTTACACTGAACTTACATTTGCCCTGTGGGTGGGTACTTTCCATTTATCTTGCATAGAATAATCCCGGTACTTGATTGGGATTGTGTCAGAATGTGAACAGATGGCATCAAAAATTTTTCAATTTCAAGAGTTGTTTCATGCGCTCGGATCGAATTTGTGCCAGGGTCTCCAGAAGTTCAGAAACCACCAGCGGCTTGTACAGGCATGTATATGTGCCGAATTCGAGAGCCTGCTCGATGGCGGATGCCATTTCATTTCGGTAACCTGTCACTAAAAGGACAGGCAGCTCCGGGTGGCTGCGGCGAATTTCTTTCAGAATATCATAACCTGTGCGGCTGTTGAGTTTCATATCCAGCAGCATGATCTGGCTGTTCTGAAGCATCTTAGCTACTTCTGTTTCGGCGTTTGTGATTTTCGCGACCCGAAAACCTCGTCGTTCCAAAATATCGCTGAGGGTGATGCAAAAGGCCGGGTCATCATCCACGATGGTTACGATATGTTCCTGCCTGACACAAGCCAGGAAACCAAGCAGTTGATGGATGTCAATAGGTTTGTTTAATACTCCAATTGCGCCGCTTTGCAATCCCTGGTGGATCAGTTCATCGGTAGCATACGCAGTCATCAATACCACCGGTAACCCGGGTTGGGTCTCGCGGATCGCTTGAAAAAGTTCAACACCGTTCATACCTGCCATTTTGATATCGCTGAGGACGCAGTCAAAGCGGCTCTCATTAATTTTTTCAAGCGCTTCATTACCGGAATGCGCTTGCGCAGTTTCATAAGGTTGAAGCTCCAAAATGTCGGCCAGGGTGCTGGCCATGCGTCTGTCATCATCTACAATCAGGATTCGCAGCCCGGTGCTTGGATTTGAAGGAGGTTTATCCATCTATTTCCTCATCGATACCGAACTTATCGGTACTTTCCATGGGCAAATAGATAGTAAAAATACTGCCCTGGCCGGGTTCGCTCTGCACTTCGATATACCCATTATTGGCTTCCACCAGGCTTTTGCAAATTGCCAACCCCAGCCCAATTCCTTTGGCCTTGGTTGTGAAAAGTGGTTCAAAAAGCTTGGGCATGTTTTCTGGCAGGATACCGGGGCCGTTGTCCTTCAAACTGACTCGAACAAAATGTCTGGCATCTTTATGATCAGTTTGAGCTTTGATTTCCAGATTGCTGCCATGTTCCATATTGAACTTATGGGTACTTTCCATATTGAACTCATGGGTACTTTCCATATTGAACTCATGGGTACTTTCCATATTGAACTCATGGGTACTTTCCATATTGAACTCATGGGTACTTTCCATAGCCTGGCAAGCATTGGTGATCAAGTTGTCCAAAACCTGGGTGATCTGATCTGGATCAACCTGCACGGCTGGCAGATCATTTGGAATCTCGATTGAGGTGCTAATTGTTTCTGGGACCGGGATGCGCTGCAGCAAATCCCGGATCAGGTCAACAACCGAAACGGCTTCGCGTTTTGCTGTTTTGATCCTCGTAAAATTAAGCAGGTCGGAAATAATTTTATCCGCAGTATGAGTTTCTTTTTCAATAATACCCAGGTATTCCCTGGTTTTTATGCTCATATCAGGTTGAGCCATGCGTAGATAATAAACCGCATTGGAAATAACACCCAGGGGATTGCGTAGCTCGTGGCTTACACTGCCAGCCAGTTGTCCTAACATCGCCAGTCGTTCCTGTCGAACGAGTTTTTCCTGTGCTTCGCTCAGCTCATGGGTTCGCTGCTGGACTTCTTTCTCCAGGTGTTCAGAATAGGTTTTGAGAATATCTTCCGCGCGTTTGCGTTCAATAATCTCCCAGGCAGTATCGGCAAAATAAGTCACAATCGCGATATCTTTTTCATTATAGTTGACCGGTTTATTCCCAATACCCAGGATGGCTACAACTTTGCCGGAGCGCAGGACGGGCACAACCAGTTCGCGCTTCACTTCAACGTGGCCTTTTGGTGTTCCGCGGTGATAAGGCAGCGCGGCATAATCATTATGAATAACGGGTTTCTTTGTGCGAATGGCATCCGCCCAGACACCTGCCTGATCAATGGGATAATGCCGCCCGGCGCCCTCGGTTTTACAGAATTCTTTTATGGTGCGGGTGGACCAGGTTTGCAAGCTCAGGCCTTTTTCGTCATCATCAGTAAAATGGTAAAACCCGATTGGACTGCCAGTTATGACGCCCACCTCATCCAGAGTCTTCTGCAATAACTCGCTCAAGGGATGAGAATTGGAAAAATCCAATAGTTCCAGCCTGAGCTGCAGCAGCGTTTCTGTGCGTTTTTTCTCAGTGATGTCTTGAATTGTCCCGATCATCTTGATTGGGTCGCCATTTTCATTGAGTGTCAGCGTACCGCGACCGTAGACCCAGATCACCTGTTGGTCCACTGGCCGAATAATGCGGTATTCCTTGTCAAAGAGTTCTTTGTTTGCGAGTACATCTTTCTGTAAATAAGACAACATTTCTGCGCTTTGTCCCGGATCGATCAGCGCCAGCCAGTTATCCACCGTTTTTTCATAATTTGGCCCGATCCCAAAGATATCATCCATCACAGGCGTGCTTGACCAGGTTCCGTGCATAATATCAAAATTGTACGCACCTGTCCGTGAGGCGCGTTGGGATTCTTGCAGAAAGTATTCGCTCTCGCGCAGCGCTTCGTCAATGTGCTTTCTTTCGGTAATATCAGCGATAATTGTCGCGAATTGGTTCTTGCGAGGGCTGAAGGCCATCACTTCGTAATATTTGCCGATATCCCCGGAGTAATTCTCAAATCGGATCGCCTGGCCTGACATCGCTACCTTGCCGTAAGTATCAATCCAATAGGCCTCCGTGCCAGGCAGAACTTCGAGCACAGTCTTGCCGATAATTTCGTTATTTTTGAGACCGGTCATATTTTCAAAAGCTGGATTGATTTCCAAAAAGCGGTAATCGCAAGGTTTTCCGTCCGTATCACAAATGATTTCATGCAAGGCAAAGCCGTCCAACATGGTGTTGAACAGCATGCGGTAGCGCACCTCGCTTTCCTTGAGCGCTTCTTCTGCTCGTTTTCGTTCAGAGATATCGTTAATGGTGGTAATAAAAAATTGAGGTTCCCCTTGTTTGCCTCTTTGAAGATAGCTGGAAACTTCTACCCACACAATATATCCGCTTTTGTGAATATATCTTTTCTCAAAACGCACCTGTTGGATATTCCCATCCAATGATGTCTTGATCATTTCGTTGGAAATTTGAATATCCTCTGGATGGGTGATATCTGCTATTTTCCTGGCGATCAACTCATCCTGGTTGTAGCCCAGTATCTCGCAGAAAGATTTATTGACCTGTAGCGTTCCGTCAATTCCCGTCATGGAGATGCCAAGCGGTGAATTGTCAAACAACTGTTTGAATTTTCTGGCGCTTTCGGTTAATTCGTTTTCTGCCTGAATTCGTTTGCTGATATCTGTTTCTAACGCGGAAAATAAGCGCCGGTTGACCATCAGGAATAGCACAAATGTCAGACCAATGAATAACATCAGGTAGATCAAAATCGTTAGCGTGTCAAGAAAACCGGATTTAAACAGGTCGTTGGTTGATGGTATTGAGATGTCAACGAAGGTGCGGGCCAGGCTGACCAGACCGTATAAGATAAACAGTAAACCAACCGGTCTCGCATCACGTCGAAACGCTGGACTTACTTTTTGAAGCGTGAACCAGGCGATTTGCGCCGAAAGCAATAACAGCCCGGTTGAGAAAACGATATTGCGAGCTGCCAGGTTGGGTTGATAGAAAGAAAAATATATGTGCAGAAGGCTTAAGAAACCAACCAGAATGAAATTATAGGTTTTGGGGCTGGGCTTCCCGAGGTAACTTTCCAAGCCGATAAAAAGCAAAAGCGTCCCCAATAAGTTCAGGGGAATGCCAAATACAAGAGAAAAAAAGTCAGGCAAAATGCCGCGCAGAGAAATAAACAAAAGCGAGAGGAATTGCAAGCCATAATCTGCCAGCCAGAAGCCCAACCCCAATGAGCGCCTGTGATTCTGCGTCCATAGCGAAGTCATGACCGCCAGGCAAATCACGTTGGTGATCGTATAACTGAAGAACACTGTTCGAATGTCAAGGATGTTCATGAGAATTTGCCTCAGCCATTCATATCGAACTTATGGGTACTTTCCATATCGAACTTATGGGTACTTTCCATATCGAACTTATGG
>CAIWAX010000493.1 GCA_903910795.1 uncultured Anaerolineae bacterium | reverse complement strand
TGCAAACGAAAACGAGATAGGGTATTTTTCAAAGTAAATGGGTTCATCACAGGTGCCTTCCAATCTTTAAAATTGTGCGACCCACTTTACTACAATTCTTCCTAAATTGGCAATCCCTTTTTTAGATTTGGAATTGCTGCCCATACAAATGGCGGGCCCTAAAAGCCCCGACTTTCAAATATAATTACCAATATCGTCTGCTCGTTTCACCATATCGAACAATCCGGCCAGAGGGTACCCATGCGCAACCAGCGCGACATCGCTATCGAACATGCCGTCAAAGGCAAAATCATCTACCTGCTGGCACTCATCGTGCTGGTTCAATTTGGTTACCCGGTCTCTACCTATGGAACACCAGCCTTGATCCTGTATGAACTCCTGTATGTCTCAATGATTTCAGTGGGAGTCATCCTTGGGCGTGATTCGCTGCGCCACATGCTATTCCTGGGATTTACAGGCTTTATTTTTCTGGTTGCCAGTATGTTGTATGCTTTCAACCCGGCAGTCATCTGGACCGTTCTGATCACCTACCTGTCACTGATCCCTTACCTGGGGATGCTGATCTGGGTGCTGGGGCGCTTCCTGCTGATCGCCAAAACCATCACACTCGATGTTATTTATTCTGCGGTCGCAATCTATCTGCTGCTCGGGGCGCTATTTGTGCCGCTCTACGGTATGTTGAATATGTTTATCCCCGACTCCTTCCGGGATAGCAGTTTTCCAGGAATTACCATCCAGTGGCAGCAGTTTATTTATTTCAGCTACACCACCCTCACCTCTACCGGCTATGGCGACTTTTTGCCGGTCTCAACTTGGGCTCGTTCCCTGGCAAACTTTGAAATGATCACTGGCATCATGTTCATCACGATTATCATGGCGCGCCTGGTGTCTCTCTATTCAACTGAAAAGGAAACCAAATGAAAATATCGATTATCGGTGCTGGAAATATCGGTTCAACCCTGGCCAGGAAGTGGGCGCAGGCTGGCAACCAGATCTGGTTTGGTGTGCGCAACCCATCCGATCCAAAATTTGATGATCTGCGACCGCTTGGCCAGGTCTGCCCGGTAGCGCAGGCCGTCGAAAGCGCGGAGGTGTTGCTGCTTTCCCTGCCTGGCGCGGCAGTGGCTGAGTTTGCGGCCCAGTTTGGCGCGGTTATGGATGGCAAAATGGTAATTGACGCCACTAATAATATCCGCAGCGCTGAAATGAACAACCTGGCTGTATTGCAGGAAAAAGCGCCCGGCGCGCACCTGGTGCGGGCTTTCAGCAGCCTCGGTTGGGAAAATTTCGCAGAACCCAGCCTGGGCGGCCAACCTATCGACCTGTTCTACTGCGGGGAGCCCACCAGCCAGGCCGCCGCCGACCAGCTCATCTCCGAAATTGGCTTACGGCCCATTTACCTGGGCGGCCTGGAGACGGTTGGCCTGGTGGACAATCTGACCCGTCTGTGGCTGCAACTGGTATTCACCCACAAACGTTCCAGGCGACTGGCCTTTAAATTGGTGGAAGAATAGCCCAAAATTATCGGTTTTCATCATATAAACTCGCTCGACTCGCTCGAACGTCTCCAAAACACCCTGAGCGCCAAACCGGTTGATCTCGCGCTCAATTTTGACATTCTGATGACGCGCGGGGTTTCCGCGGCCGGCTGCGAAAACCCCGATGCGGCGGATGCTGAAAATCTTCTTGCTCAAAACCGGGCGCTGCGCGAAATTGGCTCACAGATATAATGAAAGAACCCAGAAAAAACCAACTCAAACCGCAAACCCTGGCCTGGCTGAACTTTGGCGAAACGAGCCCGGCAGGCTGGATGCGCGCCCAAATGTTGCGCGATCTGGAGCACGGCTTCCTGGGTCACCTGGATGAACTTGTTCCGAGCCTGATCAAAGAGGACGACATTTACGGCGAGAACCGTCTGACAGCCGCCGCCCGTTCCAAAGACCTGGGCGTGCTGGCGGTCGAAAAAGAATGGGAAGTTCAGTTCCT
Source organism: uncultured Anaerolineae bacterium (assembly GCA_903910795.1). Taxonomy (GTDB): domain Bacteria; phylum Chloroflexota; class Anaerolineae; order Anaerolineales; family Villigracilaceae; genus UBA5195. The sequence continues at coordinate 37,905 of CAIWAX010000493.1, read as the reverse complement.
GTGGTGGAATAGCGAAACCCAATCGAATTGGCGTGACGGCCTGCTGCGCAGCGCATTGCTGCTGGATGATGGGGAAGTCCCGGATCCAGCACATCTGCCCCGGCTGCACGCCTACATAGACCACATCCTCTCTACCCAGGATGCGGATGGCTATATTGGGATTTACGCCTCCGACCTGCGTTATTCATTTAACACCGAGAATGGTGAGTTGTGGGCGCAGGCCGCGCTCTTCCGTGTGCTGCTCGGCCGGTATGAGGCCTACGGCGAAGCGCACATCTTGCAGGCGCTCCGGCGCGCAGTGGGAACAACCATACGGGCCTACCCAATCCATCATTCACACCCTTTCAGGGTCACAAAAGATTATGCCGGGGTCTGTCACGGCCTGATGTTTACAGATGTTCTTGACCGCCTCTATCAACTGACCGGCGAGCAAGAATACCTGGATTATGCCCTATGGCTGTATCAGGAATACAGCGCCAGCCCACTCAGCGTCGCTGATATGCAACTGGACAACCTGCTGAACCCGGCCCGCCACTTCCATGCACACGGAGTTCACACCTATGAGCATCTGCGCAGTCTGCTGACTGCCGTTTACGCTTCGGAAGATCCGCGGCTCGAAAGCGCGCTGCTTGCGGCGCTGGAGAAACTGGAGCTGTGCCTGACGCCCAGCGGCGCCCCGATCGGTGACGAAAATATCGGCGGACGGGCGGCGGATGCCTCCGAAACCGGGTATGAATACTGTTCGATCCATGAACTGCTCGATACCTACACCCACCTGCTGCAAAAGACTGGCCAACCGCGCTGGGCCGACCGGGTTGAATGGCTTTTATTTAATGCCGCGCAAGGCGCCCGCCACCCTGACGGGCAAGGCATCGCTTACTTGAAAACCGACAACTCGTTTTCAATGACCGGGACTCTGCATCCAAACGACCCGCAGAACCCAGATAATCCGCAAACCCGCTATAAATATTCTCCCGCTCACCAGGATGTGGCGGTGTGTTGTGTTCCAAACGCCGGGCGCATTTTTCCCTATTATGTCAAAGCCATGTGGATGCGCACACCCGACGGTTTGCTGGCGGCATTGTACTGCGCCAGTGAATTGCGAACGCAAGTCAACGGGGTGCAGGTTTCCATCAGGCAGGAAACCCGCTACCCGTTTGAGCTGGAAATGGCCTTTTTCATTGAAACTGCGAAACCCGCGGCCTTTGAGCTGGCTTTCCGCAAACCCGAGTGGGCCACTGGCTTTCACATTTCAACCGGTGGGGAATGGCGTGAAGAAAACGGATTGATCAAAATCCACAAAATCTGGCAGGGGCGCGAAAGCCTGCGGCTGCGCTTTGAGGCTGAAATCCAGACCCGGCCTTTTGGAAAAGACGAATTCTATCTGAGCTGCGGCCCGCTGCTCTTTGCACTGCCCCTGGATGGACAGGTAAAGGAAGGGCGCCGATATCCGCTCCAAGGTTTCCGAGATCTATATTACACGCCCGCGCAGCCGTTGGCAGCCGATTGGCGACTGGCCCCCAGTCAGGTTTTCAAGCTCGAACCGGGCGGCGCTAATCCCGAAACCCCCTGGCAGCGGCCGCCCGTGCTGGTTGGCAGTCTGTATAACACCGCCCAGGGATTGTTTGTCCCGGTGCGCCTTGTGCCGTGCGGCAGCACCATCCTGCGCCAGGTGACTTTCCGCCACCCGGATTGACGCGATTTCCAACCATAAAAAATCCCCTGGCGCTTGAAACCGCCAGGGGATTTCCATTTTTTTATTGATAATTCGCCAAAAACGCGACCAGGTATTGCCAGACCCTGCCAATGGAGGGGATATTCATGCGCTCATTGGGTGAATGCGGGTTCTCGATAGTTGCGCCAAGCGAGATCATATCCATGCCGGGGTAAATGATGCCGATCGTCCCGCACTCCAGACCACCGTGGATCAAGCTTACATCGGGCGACCGGCCAAACACGTTCTTGTAAGTGTTAATGCTGCGTGTCAGCAGGGCCGATTCGAGGTTCGGCTGCCAGCCAGGGTAAGCCTTGGTGCTGGAGACTTGCGCGCCAGCCAGATGCCCAATCGCTTCAATCCGGGTGGTTAATTCTTCCATGCGGCTCATGACGGTGCTGCGCTGGCTGGTGATGGTCGTCAGAACCGAGTCTTTGATCTCAACATACGACAGGTTGTTGGAAAGCTCGACAAAACCGCTTACCGTGCCAGACATCTCCGCCACGCCGTGCGGCAGAGCCATCAGCAGGCTGATGGCCCGGGCTGTATCCGCCGGGCTGGCGGCCGGTCCGGGTTGGGCAGGCGTCAGCGTCAGGGTCAGCGAGGTTTCCATCGGATCGTATTCATTCCGCAGGATGGCTTCGAAGCTTTGCACAGCCTGTTCAAACGCGGCGGCCTGCCCGGCGGCGCACACAAACGAGGCTTCAGCCTGGCGTGATATGGCGTTATGCGCCGTGCCGCCTGCCAGACTCACCAGGCCGAGGGGCGTGATCTTCTGCAATCGATCGAGAACCCTCGCCAGCAGTTTGTTGGCACTGGCAAAATGTTTTTGGATATCCACGCCGGAGTGACCGCCGTGCAGCCCGCTCACTTCCAGATGAAAAGCGTCCATGCCAGAAATTTCTGCAAAACTCAACGGCAGGTGGATCTGCGTGGATTGGCCGCCCGCGCAGCCGATGATAAAGGTGCCTTCATCTTCCGAATCGAGATTGACCAGTATCTTGCCAGTCACAAAACCGGGCTGCAATAGATGCGCCCCGCCCAGACCAACTTCTTCCTCCACCGTAAACAGCAGTTCAAGTGGCGGGTGCGATACAGACGGGTCGCCAACCAGCGCCAGCGCCAACGCGATGGCAATGCCGTTATCCGCGCCCAGCGTAGTGTGATCGGCATGTAGCCAGTCGCCAGCCACAATGCAGCGAATGGGGTCTTTTGTAAAATCGTGTAACGAATCGGGGGTCTTCTCGCAAACCATGTCCATGTGCCCCTGCAAAACAATCACAGGAGCGGATTCACGACCAGGGGTTGCTGGAACGCGAATGATCAAGTTCCCGGCCGGGTCAACCGCGCAAGGAATACCACTTTCGCGGGCCAGGCCTTGCAGCCAGAGGGAGACTTGTTCCTCGCGCCCGCTGCCGCGTGGAATGGCAGATAGTCGTTCAAAGATCGCTAAAACGTGTTCGGTTGGGTTCATGAATTCACCTGGTTTAATTGTTTTTCAAGTTCTGATCTCAATACCTGTGGGTTGGCTTTGCCGCCTGCCTTGCGCATCGCCTGACCAAACAGGAAGTTCACCACGGTCGTCTTGCCGGAATGGTAACTGGTCACTTCGGCGGCATTTTCAGCCAGCACCTCGGCCACCTTTTGGGCGATAAAATCCTGGTCTGAAACCTGCGCCAGCCCCCGGGCGGAGACAATCCCTGCGGCGGGCTGACCGGTCACAAACATCTCCGCCAGCACAGCTTTGCCTGTGTTCTGGTTGATCTGCCCGGCAGCGATGCGTCCCAGCAGGTCTGCCAGGCTTTGCGCTTCGATCTTTAATTGATCGAAACCCGTCCCGGCAGCGTTCATCAATGAGAAAAGTTCGCCGGTTGTCCAGGCATATACGGTGCGCAGCGCCAGGCCCGGGTTGGCCTTCAACACTGCTTCAAAATAATCTCCGGGGGCTTTTTCGGCGGCCAACTGCCAGGCTTCCGCCGGGCTGAGGTTGTAGTCACGCACGAAACGGCGGCTGCGTTCCCAGGGCAATTCCGGGAGGGCCCCGCGTACATCATCCATCCAGTGCTTGCTGACCAGCAGCGGCGGCAGGTCGGGTTCAGGGAAATAGCGATAATCGTGAGCATCTTCTTTAGAACGCTGGCTGTAGGTAGCTTGCCTGGCTTCGTCCCAGCCGACAGTCTCCTGCTCCACCTTTCCGCCAGACTCGATCAGTTCGATCTGGCGGCTGATCTCATAGGTCACCCCGCGTTCCAGGGCCCGGAAGGAATTAAGATTCTTGATCTCAACCTTGGTTCCAAGCTCTTCCTGTCCCACCGGGCGCACCGAAATATTCGGTTCGATGCGCATGACGCCTTTTTCAAGATCGCCACTGTTGACGCCCAGATAGCGCACCAGCGCGCGCAGTGCCTCGGCATACAGGCGCACCTCCTCGGCCGTTGAAAAATCGGGCTCGGTCACAATTTCAAGCAGCGGCACACCGGCCCGGTTCAGATCCACCAGTGAAAAAGACTGCGCGCCTTCCGTATGCCCTGTGGGTTCGACATGCGTCAACTTGCCGGTATCTTCTTCCAGGTGCACGCGGCGAATGTGGATCAGCTTTTCGCCTTTGGTGGTCTGCAGGATGATCTGACCGTTGACAGCCAGCGGTTGCTCATACTGGGTGATCTGGTAGCCCTTTGGTAGATCGGGGTAGAAATAATTTTTGCGTGCAAAAATACTGATCGGGGCCAGTTCACAGCGCAAGGCCGCCGCCACGCGTAAGCCAAATTCAACCGCCTGGCCGTTTAACACTGGCAAGCTGCCCGGATGCCCACCGCAGACCGGGCAAACTGCGCTGTTCGGCGCCGCGCTGGGTAAATCCACCACCGGGCAGGCGCAAAACATTTTTGACTTTGTCAGCATTTCGATGTGGACTTCAAGCCCAATGACAGGCTCGTACTGGGTGCCGCCCGGAGTATTGTTCATAGAAACATTCCAGTCTGGCAAGGGCTGGTAAATCCCGCCCACAGCCGTAATAAAAAATCAGAGATATCTGGCTGGCCGTTTTTCCAAAAAGGCCGTGACGCCCTCCTGGTGTTCGGGGCGATGACCGGCGATTTCCTGAAGATAACTCTCATAATCCAATGTTTCCTGCAGGTTGGGCAAAACCGCCTGGTTGTAAGCCCGTTTTGCAAGACCAAACACGCCCACCGGGCCGCTGGCCAGTTCAAGCGCGCGATTCGAAACAACCCCGGTCAACTCGGCATCCGGAACCACCTGGTTGACCAGCCCCCATTGCTGCGCCGTTCCGGCTGGAATGGGCTGGTTGCTGAAGGTAAACTCCAAAGCGCGCCCCAGCCCAATCAGCGCTGGAAGCAAAAGCGAAACACCCGAATCGGGCGCCAGCCCGATCCCACTGAAGCCAACCACAAAGCGGGCGCTGTCAGCCGCAATGCGCAAATCACAAGCCAGGGCAATTCCCAGTGAAGCGCCCGCGCATGGCCCGTTTACTGCGGCGATCACCGGTTTTTCGATCTGGCGGATTTGCAAGATGAGAGGGTTATAGGTTTGGAGAAGGTGTTCGCGAAAAGAGATCTGCGCCCCCCCCGCCTTGATCTCGTCGATATCCTGCCCGGCGCCAAAAACCCGGCCAGCGCCAGTCAGCACAACTACGCGCGTCTGCGAATCCCTGGCAGCCTGCTTAAAGGCTGCTTGCAATTCGTGGATCAGATCGAGGTTAAAGGCATTGGCCTTTGGCCTATCAATGGTCAGCCAGAGGACATGCTGTTGTAGGTCGGAACGCAAGTAAGTCATTTTTTGCACTGAACTTGTGGGTACTTTCCACCAGGATGAATACTATGGATGAAATGGCTGATTTGAACAGAAGCGGGAGGGTAAGGCTGGCCTTATTCCCTACTCCAAAAGATCAAAATCATCATCGGCGAAATCGTCATCATCCGCGTTGATTTCCAATTCCATGTTATCACGCTGGATGTGCAGCCATAGCAATAGAACCTGCCCATCATCCGTCTCCACTGAACGGGCAGCCAGGATCGGCACTTCGGCCTCCAAACCAGTTTCATCTCGGTACTGCAGGGTGATGGGTTGGCGCTGGCTCCATCTGCGGTAGCAACGCTCAACCAGCGCTGGTCCATTAAATGTACGCAGGCGGGTTAGCGCAGTGATAGAAAACTGGCGCGTTTCATTCAGGCCCAACGCCCAGCCATCCTGGACAGGTTCAAATACGGGGGTGGGCCCCTCAATAATCGTTATTTTATCTTCAATAATATTTCCCATAAGTTCGCATCATACCATAAAAGAATCTGAAGAACATAAGAAAGCAGGCTTTGCTCCTGTTCGCGAATTGGGATATTTGGTCAATAAAATGTACCCTTACCGGGGTATCCTTCATCTATTTCGGCAGGTTCAGGGGTTTCAGGCATACAGATTGTAAAGCTTTGGTTAAAAAAAAATGAAAATTAATTGTTGAATTCTGGCTTAAATTGTTGTAAAGTATTAATGGAACTCTTGGCAATTGGCAGAACGGGTTGCTTTGAAGGTTCCAACGGGGAGAACCATCTAAAACAAGGCGCGAATATCTGGGAAGGTACCTTAGGCTGGCACGCATGGGTTTGGACAAGCCAGAGGAACCAGCCAGATTGGTTGGAGTAAAGGAGGTCACGCCAGTGAACAATAACAATAAATTCTCAAGCCTGTTTTTTTCTGTTTTATTTCAATCACGCCTGGATTGCTTCCAATCGTTGGTACTGTGAGTGAATGGTGATAGATGGATTGGCATTCATGGAAAATGGCGGTTTTTGGCGGTTTTTCCTTGTTATAGTAGAAATAGCCCGGTGAGCTGCCCTGCTCATGCCGGGAAATGCGATCTTTTAGCCTGAACTACCTGATCTTTCAAATTCACTTTTTATTTTTACGCGGAGGCTGCTCCGCAAAGCAGGGTCGTCATGGAATGTCCAAATTGTCATCACCAATCGCAGCCCAAAGTTCTAATTACCTGCTCCAACTGCGGGCACGCTTATGAACGCGCGCTGATTGAAGAATATGAGCATGTCCGTTTCTTGCTGGGCTGGCTTGAGCAACACCGCGCCCAGGTGGGCAGAAATACGGAAACGCTGCTGGCAGAATTGAACTCCCACAAGGCCAGCCTGCGGGCGCAGATGCACATCATCGACGCCAAACCGCCCGTCATCCCAGCCCAGGCGCTTGCGACACCAAAACCTGTCGTTCCAGTGGCACCGGTTCAAGCCACGCTTGCTCCGGCAGCCGTGCCAGTCAAAGAGACACCCACCCTGGCCGATAGATTGGAAACACCTGTAAAAACCTCACCCGCAGTTCCCGCCCCGGCTTCAATCACTGCGCCAACTCCAAAACCTGTTGAAATGCCCCCCACGCCAAAACCTGTCCCGGCTGTGCAACCCGCCCCGGCCATGCCCGCTTCCGTCACCACACCGGCTGTCACATCCAGACCGGTAGCCGCGACCATGCCCGCCCTCAGACCAGCCATTGTAAGTGTTCCAGCGCCCAAACCTGTCACGGCTCCGCCGCCCAAACCAGCCGCCCCGCCCAAACCGCCCATCAATTGGGGCAAAGTCTGGGATACTACCTTGAATTTCATGACATCCGGAGCCTGGCTGCGCGCACTGCTCTACCTGGGCGCTTTTATGTTTGTCATTTCCGCCGGTGTGCTGGTCATCAGTAACTGGAAAACGATCCCCCTCCTTTTCCAGGTTGTCCTGATGGCGGCCTTCCCGACCTTCTTCTATGGCGGCGGCTGGTTTATCCGCGCCCGACTAAAACAACAGCAGAACGGGATCGTGGTAACCGGAGTTGGCGCGATCTTGCTGGCAGTCGATTTTGCTGCCGTTTACCAGTTCATCAATTTAAATCTTGATATCAACCTGTATTGGCTGATAGCTTCGCTGATTACAACTTCGGTTTACATCTTTACAGCGTTCCGTCTGAAAGGCGAGTTCTTTGGCTACTTATCCCTGCTGGCCGGGATAAGCGTTTTCGTATCCCTGACCCGCGTGCTCAATGCTTCTATGGAATGGACAATCGCTGTTATTCCACTGACCGGCGCGTTGATGACCGGTCTGGCTGGCAGCCTGTGGCCGCGCGGCGAAGCCTGGCGGGATATTGCGCGCCCGGCCCGCTACCTGCCGCAGGTACTCACGCCTCTGGCGCTGTTTGTGATCCCATTTGCCGGGGGGCCGGGCTCGGACGCCGGAAAGATGACTGCCTTCCTGTGCGCGGTCGCCGCCTATGGCCTGCTGGCCTGGAAATTCCCGTCTGTCTGGCAACTGGTTTTATCCCTGGTCAGCCTGATGGTGACGGTTTTATACGGCGTCCGGCTGTTTGACACGTCCAATCTCTGGCTGCCCACGGCAGGTTCGATTCTCGCCGCGGGATACATCCTGACCGGTTGGCGGTTTTTCACGAAAGAAAACGCCCGCCGCGATTACCGCCTGGCTTTTTACATCGCAGGTTTTGTGCTGAGCCTGGCGGTATTTGTGGCAGCGCTGGTCCTGCTGGTGACTGGAAAACGCCTGGAGGTTGTCATCCCGATCACCATCCTGGCGCTGAGTTTCTGCCTCTGGAATCTGCTGCTGCGCCATCCGCTGCACGGCACGCTGGGCGGGGCACTGCTGGTCTTCGCCTTCTGGCTGTGGCTGGATATCGCGCATGTTCAGTTTGATTTTTACCCGCTGGCTTACCTGCTGCTCATCTCGTTTGTCTACCTGCCTATCAGCATATTGATGGAACGCGTCGAGAAGAATCTGGCGGAGCCCTTTAAATGGTTTGGCTGGCTGGGTTCGGCCGCCATCTTTGCATCGGCTATTACAACCTACTCTGCGCAACCAGCCTGGACACCGGCCCTGACCCTGACACTGCTTTCCATATACTATGCCTTCAGCGCCTGGTATTTTGCTGCAAGCACGTTCGCCTGGGCGACGGCACTGGTACTTCCGCTGGCAGTCATGCAGTGGACCTGGTTCTGGAAGCTACCCGATGAACAATCCGCGCTGGTGTGGCCCGTCCTGGCCTTTGGGTATATGCTGGCCGAACGGTTCCTTGTTCGCTTAAAGGATAACGCCTGGGCCAAACCCGCATTCCGCCTCCCTCTGGGTCTGGGGGTGATAGTGCTGGCCCTGGCCGGTTTGATCACTTCGCTTGTCGCCTACACCCAACTCTCTAATGATCCTGGCCGTGTCTCACTGATCTTGACCGCCCAGGCCCTGGTGATATTGTTGAGTATTCTGGCCGCGCGCATGTACCGCAGCCAGTGGCCGCTGTACTTTGAGCCGGCTCTGGCCGCCCTGCTGGCCGTGCTCTTCTTCTATACTTATTCGTCCAGCCTGCTTGGACGCACACTGGAATGGTATCAATACAGCCTGGTCTTGATTGGCGTAGCCTGGCTGCATCTGCTGGTCGCGGCCGGGTTGGATCCGATGAAAACACGTTACGCCCACGGCCTGTATCTGGGGGGTTATGGGCTGGCGCTGCTGGCCATATTCTGGGGTCTGGTTGACCAGACCAGCCTGCTGTGGTGTCTCGGAGCCTTCATCCTGGCTATGATTTTCTCAGCGGTTTTGGTGGAGGCAAAACGCCACCACACCTGGAATGAAGTCACCGGTCTGTTCGGCGCACGCGAAACAGTCGCTTCAAAACTTGTGCGCGCTGCCTTTTTATGGATGGCAGCCTGGTTATCTCCCATCTGGTGCGTCCTGCTGCTGGCGCACCTGAATGTCCCGGTTGAGTATCGCTGGCTGGCAATCAGCCTGCCAGCGCTGCTGTACCTGGCGCTCGGGCAGATTCTTGCCCGGCGTGAAGCCTCGTACGCCTGGCCGTTCTTCAGCGCCGCGCACGTTTACACGCTGATCTCCCTGTTATTCAACCTCAACGCTTTCCTGAATGCCAGCAACCACATCATCTCGGGCCTGTTTAATCCCCTGAGTTATACCGATGGCCTGCAAACTTTCATAAGCCAGGGATTTGTCCAACTGGCCGCCCTGCTTTTCTACACCGCCTGGGCCTGGATGAAGAGCCAGCGCTTCTTCGCGCACGCAGCCGCCTGGCTGAGCATCCTACCCTTCACAGCACTCCTGATCGTTTCCCAAATCTTCACCCCCGGTCAGATCGTCTTGGCCTGGGCTGGCTGGGCCGGCATCCTGCTGCTGGCTGGTTTCCTGCTCGATCGCACACCGAAAACCTTCCCGCGCTTTGCGCATGGGCCATACCTGGCCGGGTATGCGCTGGCCAGCGGCGTTGTGCTGGTATCCCTGCAGGCGCGCTGGCTCAACATCAATGTTCTGGCCATTTACCTGCTCTACGCCATATTGTCAGCCGTGGCGGTGCACTTCAACCACCACCGCACCTGGGATGAATTCTCCGGCATGTTCGGCCCCGCCAAATCTACCTTTGTCCGCGTGGTGAGTGGCGGGTTCCTGTGGGTGGCCGCCTGGCTCTTCCCGCTCTGGTGCGTCCAGATCCTGATCAACCTGGATGTGCTTTACACCTTCCGCTTCCTGGCGTTGAGCCTGCCGGCTTTGATCTACCTGGCACTCGGGCAGCAGCTCTCCAAACGCGAAGCCACCTACGCCTGGCCGTTCTTCAGCGCGGCGCATGTTTACAGCCTGATTGCCTTGATCTTCAGCGCAGGCAACCTGCTGGCGGCCAGCAGCCAGGTCATCGCGGGCCTTTCCAACCCACCCGGCGGTCTGGTCTACCAGCAGATCTTTATGGGGCAGGGTTTTGTCCAACTGTCAGTCGTGGCTTTCTACGCTGCCTGGGCCTGGATGAAACGCCAGAGCATCTTCTCCCTGGTGAGCGCCACACTCAGCATCCTGCCGTTCACTGCACTCCTGCTTGTTCTCCAAATTTTGACACCCCAGGGCATCGTCATCGCCTGGAGCGCCTGGGCTGGCCTCCTGTTGCTGGCCGGTTTCGTGCTTGACAACCCACAGGGCCTCCCACAGGGCTCCCAGCGGAGTTCTCCACGCTATGCGCACGGCCCTTACCTGGCCGGCTATGTCTTCGCCAGCGTTTTCCTGGTCGCCTCGCTACAAATGCTCTGGCTCAACATTATTGTTATGGGCATGTTTCTCAGCTACGCCCTCATATCCTCCATCACGGTTCACTATCACCATCACCGCACCTGGGATGATTTCGCCGGGATTTTCGGTTCTCCCGAGACAACCCTTGTGCGTGTGATCCGCGGCACCTTCCTGTGGGTGACCGCCTGGCTGTTCCCGCTCTGGTGCGCACAGATCCTGCTGCAGCTCAACATTGAGTACGCTTTCCGCTGGCTGGCGCTGAGCGTCCCGGCCCTGCTGTATTTGTTAATTGGGCGACAGCTCTCCAAACGCGAACCAACCTACGCCTGGCCGTTTTTCAGCGCGGCACATGTCTACATTCCTGTTGCTTTCTTCTTTAGCTGCCGCAACCTGCTGGATGCCGGTGGTCAGATCATCCAGGGTCTGTCCGCGCCGGTCATCACACCCCATAGCTTGCTGATATTCATGGGGCAGGGCCTCGTCGGTCTGTTTACCACGCTCTTCTACGCCACCTGGGCCGGGATGAAAGGCCAGCGCATTAGCGAAGCGTATGCTGTGCAATTCGCGCATCTCAGCGCCTGGCTGAGCATCCTGCCATTCACCGCGCTGCTGTTGTGCCTGCAGCTATTTACTGCTATGCAAATCGTCATCGCCTGGGGCGCCTGGGCCGGCATCTTGATGCTGGCGGGCTTCCTGCTTGACAACCCGCCGGGCTCCCCACAGGGCTTCCCGCGCTACGCACACGGGCCTTACCTGGCCGGGTATCTCATGGCGCTGGTTTGCCTGGTGACCGCCTTCCAGGATCAGTGGCTGACGATTGTCCTGCTGGGCATGTGCATCCTCTTTACCGCGCTCTCGTCTGTAGCCATGAACTTCCAGCGCCACCAATCCTGGGAAGACTTTATCAACTTTTCCACGCAGTGGTGGCGCAAAGACAGCCTGGTACGCCGCGGCGCGCGCCTGCTGTTCCTGTTCTTCGCGGTGTACGCCCTGCCGGTCTGGATTGTCCTGCTGGAAAAATATTACCCGCCTGGTTTCACCTATGCCCTGCAAGGTGTTTCGCTGGCTTTGCTTGCCCCGCTTCTGATTGCCGGGGGCCTGTACCTGCGCCGCTACAATCCGGATTACACCTGGCCGTTTTACAGCGCCGGTTACACCCTGACGGCGCTGGGTGTCATGCTGGCGGCTGACGATCAGCGCCTGGCGATCTATGTGCTGATCCTGGATATCGTGGTGTATGCCGCCTCAAGCGTTATTTTCCGCCAGACCTTCTGGTTATACCTCGCCACCTGCCTGACCCCCATTACAGCGCTGGTGATACTGAACTACAACAGCCTTCTGACCAACCCGGCAATTGCCTGGACCTTTATGGGGATCACCTACCTCTACTTTGCCGCCGGTCAGTTCCTTGACCGTCAGCAGGCCAAAAGCGCTTCTGTGGCAGCTTATGCCATGCCGTTCTATTTCCCGGCCTTCATACTAAGCGCCGTCAGCCTGGCAATTGCTGCTGGCGATTCCCACGCAGTGGTGGCGCTGGGTATCTTCCCCCTGGGCGTTTTGCTCTACGGTTTCTCAGCCTGGCGCTTCCGCGAACCGCTGTTTGCCTACCCGGCTGCCTGGTTGAGTATCGTACCTTACTACCTGGTCGTGACAATGTACACAGCCCTCCCGTCGATTTGGTACGGATTGGCCTGGCTGCCGCTGATTTTGACCTTTATCTCCCTGGGCCGCTTTGTCTCCCTGGGGCGCGCGCCTTTCGATATTACCAGCCCGCGCGCCATCTTCCACTCGCTCAACCAGACCAGCGCTCCGTTCTATTTGATCGCCTACGCGCTCAGCCTGACGATGGTCTTCACCTCGCAGAACAACTCGCTGACCTTCACACTGGCCTGTGCGGCCGCCATGCTGCTCTACCTCGGCTCGGCGCTTTTGTTCCGGCATCCGGGCTGGATCTACCCAACCCTGTTATCCGCCCATCTGACTCTGCTGGCTTATTTCGCCATGAGCCCCTCCGATGCCCCATTGCGCATGATCAGCGTTCCATTTATGATCCTGACCTTTATCGAGGCACTGATAGGGTACTTTATCAGCCGATTTTACAAAGTGGCCGAAATGTCTGCCAGCGGGCGGTTGATCTTTAAGTTCTTTGGCAAAGAGGTTGACTTTGGCTCCTTCCCAAGCCTGGGCTTCCTGAGCGTGCCATCCTGGGCCCAACCCATCTTCATCGTAGTGGTTATCGACACCATCGGGTGGGAAAGTCTGGCCCTCAGTAGCCTGGACACCGGCATCTGGGTTTCGACCGGCTTTTTCCTGCTCTTCACCCTGCTGGCCACGCTCTGGCAGGACAGCCTGCTGGCCTACCTGGCACTTGGGTTGGGCAGCCTGGCCTTCAGCCTTCAACTCCAGTCGATGGGATATAACACCTTATACACCTTCACTGGCCTGGGCGGTCTGGGATTGGGGTTGTATCTGTACTCCTGGCTGGCAGACTGGCTCAAGGGCGCCTTATCGGTCTGGCGCAGACCTCTCGCCAACGCATCCATCGCTCTCTCGGTGCTGGGCCTGGTTGTAACGCTGCCGATGGTCGCGAACGAAAGTATACCGGCCGCCCTGGCACTCGGGTTTAGCGGCGCGTTGTACGTGACCATGTCATTGCGCCAGCGCACCTACCTGCTCGGTTACCTGGGCATGGGCCTGCTGCTGGCAGGCTGGTCACTGCTGCTGTTCAAACAGAATGTCAGCGAGCCGCAGTTTTATGCCATCCCGGCTGGCCTGTATTTCGCGGGCATGGGCTTCTTCGAGCGGTCGCGCCACCCCGGACGCTTTGCGTTGATCATCGAAAGCCTCGGCCTGGCCATCCTGCTAGTGACTGCCTTCACCCAATCAGCGGTGAACGGTGAGAGAGGCTTCATTTACTTCGTGCTGCTGCTGGCAGAAGGCTTGCTCGTGATCTGGTGGGGTGCCATCCAGCATTTGCGCGTACCGTACATCATTGGGCTGATTTCCGTTGTGATGAATGTGCTGACCCAGACAGTTGTGTTCATCAATACTCATCCTATCGACAGATTGGTGATCATTCTCGGTGTAGGCTTCATTATTATGAGCTTTGCGGTCTTTGGAACCTGGAAGCGCGATCAAATGCTCGCTCGCGGCCAGGAATTCCGCAGCATGCTCGAGAAGTGGAATTAATAATGAAAATCACGAAACAGGAAGTCAATAAAGCAAGTTTGGGCTATTGGCTTATGATGGCAACCTGCCTGTTAATGTTATTCCCAGCCATCGGAGAGATTGCCCTGGCAGGCTATTGGTTATCCTTGTTGGCTTCCGGCGCAGGCTTTTTCGTATTTTTGTTGGTTTCCGCTGCATCCAACAAAAAGTTCGTCAGTGTGCATGCCTGGCAGGGGTTAGTGGTCTTTACCCCATTGATGATTTGCACGAAATTTATGTTTCGCCCAATAAGAACCTGTCACTGGCCGCTTTGATCATCACGGCAGCCGGGATCACGGCAGCGGGAATCGGCTTGTATCAGTCTGGCAAAGGCAATTCCTGGATAGGCAATATCCACGCGGAAATCGTCGATAACATCACGGAACCTGTAAAAGAAGGGCCGATGCAAGACCCCGCCAAATCTGGCCAGGCATTGGATACTGGAATTTCAAATAATCCTGAAGTCCTGCGCGGTAGGATATTCAACCGGATAAATCAAAAAAACACCGAAGAGCTGCGGTTGATTGTGGAAAAAGCTGACCTGACAGAATGGTCAGATCTAGCCCTGGAAGCAGCCAGCGAAATCCTGGAGAAAAGAACCGCAAACGTCAGCTACTATCACGAGAAATTCAGAATTGGCGATCCAATGACTCGCGAGCGCGCCGCGCTTGAGCTGGAAAATCTGGGTGAAGTGGAAAAATTTTAAGGAGCAAACTATGCAAACGCGCAGGTTCAACATCCCTCCTTTTTATTACTTCTGGATTATCTTTGCCTTAACCCTGAGTCTGGGTACCATCTGGCACAGGGAAATTGGGAATGTTTTCGGATTATCTTTTCTGCTGGTGATCCTGGGGGCCGCCCTGCCCACCATTGGCGTGCTGGCACACGGCGCACGGCGGCTGGGCTCGCCCCTGGCCTGGCAGCAAATCGCCCTGGCGCTTTTCATTGGCGGTAGCCTTTCGATCATCGCGGCATTTATCCTGGAAATGATCCTGCCGCTGCTGGTCTGGCTGTTGATCCCTCAGTTGGGTTATCTGGCGTCTGAATTTGGCGATATCGGGTTTGGCACACCCGGTTTCCTGGAACGGCTCTTCTTTACGCCGGCCATCATTCTCTTCCTGATCTTTACCGCCATCCAGGCCCCCATCCCGGAAGAATTTACAAAGGCCCTGGGGCCGCTTATCCTGGATGAGAAAGTCAAAAATGAACGCCAGGCTTTCATGCTTGGGCTGGCCGCAGGCGCCGGTTTTGCCATTCTTGAAAACGTGCTCTATGAAAGCATCTACGCCCAGTGGAACGGCTGGAGCTGGGGCGGGATCACCTTGCTGCGCGGGTTTGGCTCGATCTTGCATCCACTATGCACTGGCATCATCAGTCTGGCGCTCTACCGCGCCCGTGGGCGAATCCGCGAGAAAAGCTGGCTGGTGGCAGTTGGCCCGGCTTACCTGCTTTCGGTTGGCATCCATACCCTGTGGAACGGCGGCTTTGAACCATTGGTTTACCTGACCGGTCTGAATTCGTATCTTAAAAATGGGCCAACCTTCTCATTTTTCGGGCTGGCGGTGCCCACTTTGCTGGTTGTTTTCCTGATCGTATTGTCGGCGGCTTTGTGGGGCTATTTCATCCGCCTCACAAAGCAGTTGGGACAGGATGATGCACAGCTTGAGCTGCTGCCGGCATTGGTCAGCCGCCGCACGGTGGCGGGCGCCGCGTTTGCGATGGTAGTCGTTCTCGTGCCGATGGGCGCCATGCTGGGCCCGGCCTGGCCCAGCATCCATGACGCGGCCGTGGGCGGCGTGCCAGCCACATCCACGCCGGTACCGACACCAACCTTACAGCCTACACCCACCCGATTCGTCAGACCCACCTCCACGCCATTCGCGGCCATCACCTCCACACGCTCAAAAGATGGCATGACGATGGTGTCTGTGCCGGGTGGGCCTTTCGTGATGGGAGGAGCTACCAGCTCAGGAATTGAAGTCCCCACCCACACGGTAACTCTGGATACCTTCTGGATCGACCAGACCGAAGTAACAAATGGAAAGTACGCCAAATGCGTTCAGGCGGGTGCCTGCCAGGTTCCTCAAAACAACACTTCCCACTCCCACCCAACGTATTATGGGTTTACAAGTTTCAGCAGTTACCCGGTCATTTACGTGAATTGGAACCAGGCCAAAACCTACTGCGCATGGGCCGGAGGGCGGCTGCCGAGCGAAGCCGAGTGGGAGAAGGCCGCGGTGGGCTCGGATGCGCGCACTTATCCATGGGGCGAAAACATCGACAATACTTATGCGAATTTCAATCTACTGCTTGGGGATACAAGCATAGTTGGCAGCTACAAAAAAGGAGTCAGCCCGTACGGAGCCTATGATATGGCCGGAAATGTGTCGGAATGGGTGGCGGATTGGTACGGTAGCACATATTACCAATCTTCCTCTGCCAGCAATCCTACTGGGCCAACTTCTGGCGAAAAACGTGTCATCCGGGGCGGCTCCTGGGGCACCAGTGACGCTGACACCCGTTCCTCCATTCGCGACTTTAACTATCCAAACGCCTTCGGCAATGCCCTCGGTTTCCGCTGTGCCAGCAGCAGCGCTCCTGGGTAAAAAAACAGTTTTTGGCACGCTACACAGGCGCATATTACGAAATGCCAGGCACTTTTCAGGTGTCTGGCATTTCATTTCCCGTCCGTGCAAACAAGTGACAAAAGTCATCAAAATTGCTTATAATGATTTCTTTGTGAAAATTTCCACTGACATTATCCTATGTTATACTACGCACATTCTGTGCCAACCCCACCCTGGGAGTTAATTTATGCTGCTAGAATATGTTTCCATCGCGATTTTTATTGCAATAACGACCCTGATCGGCGTTATCGCGATCGTATTGGGTACGATTTTTGGACCCAAGCGTCCCGCTGGTAAGAAATCCATGCCGTATGAGTCGGGTATGAACCCGATAGGCCCCGGAACACGCCGTATCCCGGTGCGCTTCTATCTGATCGCGGTTCTCTTCATCCTGTTTGATATTGAAGTGGTGTTTTTCATCCCCTGGGCCCTGGTTTTTAACAATTTTGTCCAACAAGGCCAGGGACTTTTCATGCTTGGCGAAATGCTGGTCTTCATCGCCATCTTATTGGTAGGTTATGCTTATGCCTGGAAGAAAGGAGCGCTGGAATGGGATTAGAACAAAAGCTTGGAAATATGGGCGTGGTAACTGCGCGCCTCGAAGATCTTGTAAACTGGAGTCGCACCAATGCCATGTGGCCGATGTTGTTCGGCTTGGCATGCTGCGCGATCGAAATGATGTCCGCGCAGGCCGCCAACTATGATATGAGCCGCTTTGGCATGGAACTGATGCGCCCTAGCCCTCGCCAGAGCGATCTGATGATTGTGGCCGGGCGTGTATCGCGCAAAATGGCACCGGTGGTTCGCCGCTTGTACGATCAGATGCCCGACCCTAAATGGGTTATCGCGATGGGCGACTGCGCCTCCTGCGGTGGTGTCTTTAATAATTATGCGGTGGTTCAGGGGGTCGATGAAGTCGTCCCGGTGGATGTTTATGTGGCGGGCTGCCCGCCGCGCCCCGAGGCTTTGATCCACGGTGTCATCACGCTGCATGAGAAAGTACGCCGCGAAAGAATGAAGGATTGGGCTTAATATGAGCGCAAATCTAGCTACCGTCATTGAAGCCCTTGTCAAAAGATTTGACGGGCAGACAACCGAAGGTTGCGCCACCGGGGAAACGACCCTGATCGTGCCAGTCGAAAAAATTGCCGAGGCCGCCAGGGTGATCCACGACGAATTCGGTTTTAACCTGCTTTCATCCCTGACCGCAGTAGATTACTGGCCGGAAGAAAACCCGCGGTTTCACCTGGTGTACCGCTTTACCTCCATCCCCAACGCGCAGAGCTTAGATGTACGCGCACCTGTCTCCGGCCTTCAGCCCTTCGCCCCCACAATTGAAACTGTTTACCACAATGCCAACTGGAATGAACGCGAGGTTTATGATCTGTTTGGGATCAAATTTGAAGGCCATTCTGACTTGCGCCGCATTCTGATGCCGCACGACTGGGAAGGCCACCCGCTGCGCAAAGATTATCCTTTGGGTTACGAAGAACCCCAGTTCACCTTCAACTTTGATGAAATTGATGTCCGCAAACCGTATGCAAAAAATAGGCGCGCAGAATAACTGAGGATGAAATCAAATGGCTCAGATTGAAGAAGTAACCCTCGATGGAATGACCCACCTCGTCTCAAACCGCGCGCTGGAAGGCGAGACGATGTTGTTGAACATGGGGCCGCAGCATCCCTCCACACACGGCGTGCTGCGCCTGCTCCTGGAACTGGATGGCGAGACCGTTCTGAATGCCATCCCTGATATCGGCTTCCTGCATACCGGTATCGAAAAAAATATGGAAGCCAAGACCTATCAGAAGGCCGAAGTAATGACCGACCGCATGGATTACATGAACACGGTCGGTAACAACCTGGCCTACTGCCTGGCAGTTGAAAAACTGGTCGGGCTGGATGTGCCGGTGCGCGCCCAGGCTTTACGCGTGGTGCTGGCCGAATTGAAGCGCATCTCCTCGCACCTGGTCTGGTTGGGCACTTCGGCGCTCGACCTGGCCGCCATGTCTGACTTTATGTACACCTTCCGCGAACGCGAAATGATCCTCGGTATCCTGGAAATGGTTTCGGGCCAGCGCATGATGACCACCTATATTCGCCCGGGCGGTGTCTGGCGCGATGTGCCGGTTGAATTTGAAGCGGCAGTGCGCGACCTGCTCAAGATCATGCCACGGCGCATCGACGAATACGAATCGCTGCTGACAAAGAACCCGCTCTTTATTGACCGCACCGCCGGGATCGGTAAAATCTCGGCTGAAGATGCCGTCAACTGGGGTCTGACCGGCGCCACGCTGCGCGGTTCGGGCGTCAACTACGATATACGCAAATTTGCCCCGTATTCGGGCTACGAACAGTATGACTTTGAAGTGCCGTTGCGCACGGAAGGCGATGTGCGCGCCCGCTACCTGGTGCGCATCGCGGAAATGCGCCAGTCGGTGCGTATCGTCCAACAGGCCATGGACAAAATGCCCATGGGCCCGGTGCGTTCGAACAATCGTAAATTTGTGCCGCCGCCTCGCTCAGAAATTGGCACCAGCATGGAAGCGCTCATCCACCATTTCAAGTTGTGGACCGAGGGCTTCAATGCACCCAGAGGTTTCGTTTACTCGGCTGTTGAATCACCGCGCGGTGAACAAGGCGTTTACCTGGAAAGCGACGGAGGCCCCAAGCCCTTCCGTGTCCACTTCCGCAACCCGTCATTCGACAATCTACAGGTACTGCCTGTCATGGCAAAGGGCTTCCTCGTTGCCGACCTGGTAGCGATCATTGGTTCGGTTGACATTGTCCTGGGAGATATTGACCGATGAGTCTCGCTAAAAACATCCCGAATCCCTTACGGGAAAAATATCCAGAAGAAGTACAGGCCATTTTCGATAAATATCCCGTCAAACGCTCGGCGGTCATGCCGCTGCTTTACCTGGCCCAGCGCGAAGGCGGTTACATCACCAAAGAAGGTATGGCCGATATCGCCTCCATGCTCGACCTGGATGTGACCCAGGTAGCCTCGATTGTCGGGTTCTATACCCTCTATCACGATGAAAAGGCCGGAAAGTACCGCATGCAGGTTTGCAACGATTTACCCTGCGCTCTGCGCGGCGCCGATCAATTTTTGGAATCACTGTGCCAGAATCTGGGCATTCAGGTTGGCGAAACCACCCCGGATGGACTGGTAACCCTGGAAGCTGTGACCTGCCTGGCAGCCTGCGACAAGGCGCCCATGTTCCAGCTTCAGGAAGGTGACAAACTCACGTATTATGAAAATATGAGCGTTGATCGCACTCTGGAACTTGTCACGGCACTGAAGGCGATCGGCCCACAGGGCACCTACGGTGGGGAGGCTAAATAATGTCCTATATCCTGCTTCGCCACCGCGATATCCCCAACATTAAGGATATTGAAGTTTATGCAAAGCACGGCGGCTTTGAGAGCCTGAAAAAAGTTGTCACTTCCATGCAGTCCCAGCAGGTGGTGGATGAGGTGAAAGCCTCCGGCCTGCGCGGGCGCGGTGGCGCGGGTTTCCCAACCGGCGTCAAGTGGTCATTCCTGCCCAATAACATCTGGCCGCATTATGTGGTCTGCAACGCGGATGAATCCGAACCGGGTACCTTCAAAGACCGCGAGATCATGGAAAACAACCCGTTCCAGTTTCTGGAAGGTGTCGCGATCGCCTGTTACGGCGTCGGCGCGGCCGAAGGGTATGTCTATCTGCGCGGAGAGTTCAAACAGTTGCAAGTTTTTCTGGATGAATGCATTCTCCAGATGCACGCTGCGGGTCTGCTGGGCGACAATCTGTTTGGAAGCAGCTACTCGCTAAAAATCAAGACCCACCTCGGCGCAGGCGCATACATCTGCGGCGAGGAAACAGCCCTGCTCGAATCGATCGAGGGCAAACGCGGCCAGCCGCGCGTCCGCCCGCCCTTCCCAGCGGTGGTCGGTCTCTACGGCAAGCCAACCGTCATCAACAACGTTGAAACGCTCACCAACCTGCCGCAGATCATCGAAAAAGGCGCGGGCTGGTATAAGGGTCTCGGCACAGACAAAAGCGCCGGCGTCAAGATCTTCTCGCTCTCGGGCAACATCAACAATCCGGGCAATTATGAGTTGCCGCTGGGCACCACCTTCCGCGAATTGATCTTCAATTACGGCGGCGGCATCCCGAACGGGCACAAGCTGCGCGCGATCATGCCGGCTGGGGCGTCTTCTTCCATTATAAGAATCGATGACAGCACGTTTGATAAAGTCATGGATACCAAAATGGATTATGAAAATGTCCAGAGCGTGGGGTCACTGCTCGGTTCTGCTTCGGTCATCATCATTGACGATACCCATAGTATGGATTGGGTCATCGACAAGACCGTGCATTTCTTCAAGCATGAATCCTGCGGCAAGTGCACCCCCTGCCGCGACGGCAACTACTGGATGCTGCACATTGTTGAGCGCATCCACGCCGGGCACGGCACAAACGCCGACCTGCTGCTCTTGAAAAATGTTGCCAACCAGGTCAACGGCAAATGCCTGTGCGCCCTGGGCGATTTCTCCACCATGGCTGTCACCTCGGCGCTTGAACGTTTCCCCGAGGATTTCGCCGCGATTTGCCCGGATGCTTCCGCCGGTGTGCACAGCACTTTGAAGGCTTAGCACTATGCCAAAATCAGTTAATCTCATTGTAGATAATGTCAGGGTAACAGTCCCCGAAGGCACCCTGGTAGTCGATGCGGCCAAGCGCGCCGGGATCGATATCCCGGTCTTCTGCTATCATCCCAAGATGGAACCGGTCGGCATGTGCCGCCAGTGCCTGGTCGAAATTGGAAGACCGATGTTTGACCGCGCCACCGGCCAACCCGTCCTGGAAGCCGACGGCTCGCCCAAGATGCAGTTCATGCCCAAGCTGGAAACAGCCTGCACCAATCCTGTCTCGGAAGGCATGGTGGTTCTGACAGCTACCGATAAAGCCAAAGCCGGTCAGAAGGAAATCCTCGAGCTACTGCTGACCAACCATCCACTGGACTGCCCGATCTGCGACAAGGGCGGCGAATGCCCGCTCCAGAACCTGACCATGGGTCACGGACCGGATGCCAGCCGCTTCCTCTTTGATGAGAAGCAGCGCCAGCCAAAGCACGTCGCGCTCGGCGACCTGATCTTCTTGGATCGCGAGCGCTGCATCCAGTGCGCGCGCTGCATCCGCTTCCAGGATAAAATCGCGGGCGAGCCAGTGCTCGGTTTTTACAGCCGCGGCCGCGCCACCGATATTGTCACCTTCTCCGAGCCCGGTTTTGACTCGATCTTTTCCGGCAACACCACCGATATTTGCCCGGTGGGCGCGCTCACCACGGCGGACTTCCGCTTTGGCGCCCGGCCCTGGGAACTCAAGAACGCCGCCTCGGTCTGCACACACTGCCCGGTTGGCTGCAACCTGACCTTTAACGTGCGCCGCGAAGTCAAATCTGGCGGCGGATATGTCATCAAACGCGCGCTGCCGCGCCAGAACGAACAGGTTAACGAAATCTGGTTGTGCGACAAGGGCCGCTTCGCCAGCTATCACTATACTGAACTTATGGGTACTTTCCACGCCGAAGACGCCTCGCGCCTGTCAGCGGATGCCAGCGAATTTGACGCACGCATCAGCCGCGCGGCTGAAAAACTTTCAGCCGCCAAAAGCGAAGCGCTCATTCTGGCCGGCGGCCGGCTCGCGAACGAAGACCTCTTCAACCTCAAGCAGCTCGCGGGCAGCCTGGGCGCGAAAATCCGTTTCTACACCCCTATGGGCGGCGGCGAATACACCACCCGTCTGGGTCTGAGCGCCGGTTCCAACCTGGGCGCGCTCGGCAAAGGCGACACCATCCTGGTGGTAGCCTCTGACCTGTACAACGAAGCACCCCTCTGGTTCCTGCGCGTCAAAGCGGCCGCCCAACGCGGCGCAACCCTGATCCTGGCGACCGCCCGCGCCACCAAGCTGGATGAATTTGCCACTTTTGTTGTGCGCTATCCCTATGGCGATGAAGTCGAGACCATCAAAGGTCTGGTGGGCAGGGAAAAAATTGGCGCTGCGCTCGCCGCAGGTAGCGCAGGGAACCTGGTCGTTTTCTACGGCTCGGATGGCCTGGGCCTGCAGGGCAGCGCTGATCTGGCTGCCGAATGCGCCAGCCTGCTGGATGGACGCGCGAGCAAGGCCAACAACGGCCTGGTGGGCGTCTGGAGCACTCCGAATGCCCAGGGTGCCTGGGAATTGGGGCTCAGCCCGGCCGATGATGGCAACCTGGCATCCGAACTGAAAGGCAAAACCGTTTACATCGTGGCCGCCGACCCGGCCGGAGATGACCCCCGGCTGGCGGAGGCGCTCCAATCGGCCAAGTCGGTCATTGTGCAGGATATTCTCACCACCGAAACCACCCGGCTGGCGGAAATCGTACTGCCCGCCGCGGCTTACACAGAACGCGAAGGCACCTACACCTCCGGCGAACGGCGCGTCCAACGCTTTTACCCGGCGGTCCCGGCCCGCCCCGGCACCAGACCCGATTTTTCCATCACGGCTGCGATTGCCAAAAAATGCGGCTTGGAATTGGAAGCACGCTCGGCCCTGCTGGTAATGAACAAACTCGCCGCCAGCGAAACTGCTTTCGCTGGTCTGAGCTATGACAGACTCTCGCAGGTGGGAGATCAATGGCCCGAGGTTGGACAGGGCAACCTGTACTATGGCGGCACCTCCTATCAGAACACGCAGGGACTTGGCGCGCATCTCAGCCTCGCGACTGCCGCTCCGGTTTCGTCGACGGCATCCGGCAAACGCCCCGCGCTGAAAGAAACTGAGCTCCGATTTGCTAAGCTAATCGCTGTTCCGGTCACCAAACTCTACGATCAAGGCACCACCATGACACCGGCTGCGCTGCTCAACAGCCACGTCGGCGATGCCAGCGTGTCCATCCACCCGGCTGCGGCACAGAAAATCGGGCTCTCCAACGGCGGACAGGCCGTCATCAAACTGAACGGGGTTGAATCGGAAGTCAAAATCCGGTTCGATGAATCCATCCCGGCCAGCGTCGTTCTGGTGTACCGCAGCTTCGGGCTGCCCATCTCTGGGCCATGCGCGGTGGAAATCCTCGCCAACCAGACTATTTCGGCCGATAGTAAGGCCTGAGGAGGTAGCGAATGGATTCTGGTTTAATCCTTGAATGGGTCATCAAATCGGTCATTCTGGTCATGGTGTTATTGACCGGTTTTGCCTACCTGACCTGGTATGAGCGCAAGATTCTTTCGCGCATGCAGATACGTATTGGCCCAAACCGCGCCGGTATATTTGGGCTGCTCCAGCCCATCGCGGACGCAGTCAAACTGATCTTTAAAGAAGAGTTGATCCCCGACCAGGCTGAAAAGATCTTGTTCATCCTGGCGCCGATTGTGACAGTGGTGCCTGCCGTTGTGATCACCGCCACGGTGCCCTGGGGCCCGGATATCATGGTCTTTGGCCGCACGATCCACATGTACATCGCCAACATCGATGTAGGTGTGCTATATGTAACAGCCATCGCTTCCATTGCGGTGTACGGCATCGTGCTGGCAGGCTGGTCGAGCAACAACAAGTATGCCATGCTGGGAGGCCTGCGCTCCACCGCGCAAATGGTCAGCTACGAACTGGCGCTGGGTCTGTCCTTTGTGGCCGTGATCCTGCTGGCCGGTTCCATGAACATGATGCAGATCGTCGAAGCCCAGAAAAATGTCTGGTTCGCGGTGCTGCAGCCAACCGGCGCGGTCGTCTTCCTGATCGCAACCCTGGCCGAACTGAACCGCGCGCCCTTTGACATGCCCGAAGCCGAGCAGGAGCTGACCGCCGGGTACCACGTGGAATATTCCGGCATGAAATTCGCGCTGTTTTTCATGGCCGAATACACCAAGATGATCGCTATCTCAGCCATCTCGGCCACCATCTTCTTTGGCGGCTACCGCGAGTTCTGGTTTTTGAAGGACACCTTCTTGAGCGTGGATAAGATTGCCCTGCTGGGCCCAATTTACATGTTCCTAAAAATCATCGTGCTGCTGTTTGGCATGATCTGGGCGCGCGCCACCCTGCCGCGCATCCGCTACGACCGCCTGATGTCCTTTGGCTGGAAGGCCATGCTGCCGCTCTCCCTGGCGGTCGTACTGGTTTCAGCCTTCGGGATTGCCCTGGCAGCTATCAATCCCCTCTATATCTGGTTTATACCGATTGTCTCTATTTTCCTGGGTTTCCTGACAATCGGATTGGTAGATCGTTCTTTACGGAGGAAAGTCTATGCGGCTGGTTGAACCTTTCCTTGAAATGATCGGTGGTCTGAAAACCACCCTGTTCACCATATTTGAAAAACCTGTGACTGTGCAATATCCTGAGGAAAAGCGGCAGGTCTCCAAGCGCTACCGCGGCCGGCACGAGCTGAAACGCTATGATAACGGGCTTGAAAAATGCATCGGCTGCGCTCTATGTGCAGCAGCCTGCCCGGCGGATGCCATCTTCGTGGAATCTTCCGAAAATACGGACGCGCAGCGTTACTCACCCGGCGAGCGCTACGCCAGCACGTATGAGATCAATATGCTGCGCTGCATCTACTGCGGTTTTTGTGAAGATGCCTGCCCAACCGAAGCCATCGTGCTGGGCGACAATTATGAACTGACCTTTACGGATCGCCGCGATGCCATTTACACCAAGGACATGCTGATCGTCCCAGCACCAAAGGGCGGCGCGCCCACACCGCAGGTGACTCAGCCGGGCCAGTTTACGCGTTCCGTACCCGCCATGCAAGATCCGCAAGATTAGCCCGCTACGCGAGGCGAAGGTGACCAATGTCTGGTGAATTAATCCTGTTTTTTATCCTGGCCCTGACTGCCATCTTGACGGCGGCTGGCATGCTCCTGAGCCGCCATGCTGTTTACGCGGCCCTGTATCTGGTGTTGAACTTTGGAACTGTGGCTATTTTTTACCTGCTGCTGGGCTCACCCTTCATCGCCCTCTCGCAGGTGACGGTCTACGGTGGCGCCATCATGGTGCTGTTCCTGTTCGTCATCATGCTGCTGGGCGCCGAACAGATCACCGCGGAGTTCTCCTGGAACAGTGTTGTGCCCGCCGGTCTGCTTGGTCTGGCCCTGGTCGTGGAAGCCCTGGTGCTTGTACTGCAGAAAGTTTCAGCCTCCAACCTGCAGGTGGCGACCAGTGTGATCGATGCTGCTCCCGAGCCCCTGGCAAAGCAGCTTTTCACAGTCTACTTGCTGCCCTTTGAAATCACCTCCATCCTGCTGCTGGTGGCGATGGTGGGCGCGATTATCCTAACCAAAACCGAAAAGAAAGGATGATTTGCGATTTGCTTAGCAAATCGGCAAATCAAGGGATAGACATGGTACCCACCAATTATTACCTCGCACTAGCCGCAATTCTTTTCACCATGGGCGCGATGGGCGTTTTGATCCGCCGCAATGCGCTGGTCATCTTTATGTCTGTTGAGTTGATGCTGAACGCGGCCAACCTGACCTTTGTGACCTTTGCCCGCATGTACTCCACCCTGAACACCACCTCGGTGTACAACGGCCAGATCTTTGTTTTCTTTGTGATGACGGTGGCGGCTGCCGAAGTAGCAGTTGGCCTGGCGCTGATCGTAGCCATTTTCCGCAACAAGCAAAGCATTGATGTCGACCAGTTGAACAGCCTGAAGGGATAAGACAATGATGGATAATACTTCCGGCTTTTTCTCCCTGGTACCCCTGATCGTGTTCCTGCCAGTGCTTGGCATGCTGATCAACCTGATCTTTGGTTCAAAATTCAGCGAAAAAGGCATCGGCGCCGTGGCTGCCACTGCTTCCGGACTGGCCTTCGTGGTTGCCGTGCTGCAGGCTTACTCGCTCAGCGTGGCCCCCGCCGCCCAAAATATCCCGGTAGCTCAATGGATCCACATCGGAACACTGGTGATCGACTGGACTTTCCGTGTGGATACGCTGTCTGTGACCATGATGTTGGTCGTTTCGGGCGTGGGCACGCTCATTCACATCTACGCCATCGGCTACATGCACGAAGATGTGCGCTTCAAGAACGACGAAGGCCGTTACCGGCGCTTCTTTGTCTTCCTGAACCTGTTCATCGCCATGATGATGATCCTGGTCAGCGGCAACTCCTACATGATGCTGTTCGTTGGCTGGGAAGGCGTGGGCTTGAGCTCCTTCCTGCTGATTGGCTTCTGGTATGACATGGATACGCTCGGGCGTCCATCCTTCGCCAACTCCAACGCCGCCAAGAAAGCCTTCATCGTCAACCGCGTCGGCGACTTTGGTTTCCTGCTGGCCGCCTTCATGATGTTCTGGCAGTTTGGCTCGACCAATTTCGACAATGTCTTTGCCGCCGCACCCGCCGCCCCTGCCTGGGTGATCCTGTGGATCACCATCTTCCTGCTGGTGGGCGTCGCGGGTAAATCGGCCCAGATCCCGCTCTACATCTGGCTGCCGGATGCTATGGCCGGCCCGACCCCGGTCTCGGCCCTGATCCATGCGGCCACCATGGTCACCGCGGGCGTTTACCTGGTGACCCGTTCGGCTCCCATCTACACCCTCAGCGCGGATGCCCAGTACATCGTTGCCACGCTCGGCGCGCTCACAGCCCTATTCGCCGCCACCATTGCCGTTGGACAGTACGACATCAAGAAAGTGCTGGCCTATTCCACCATCAGCCAGTTGGGCTTCATGGTCGCGGCAGTTGGCATGGGCGCCTTCTCAGCGGGCATGTTCCATCTGATCACACACGCCTTCTTTAAGGCGCTGCTGTTCCTTTCCGCCGGTTCGGTTATCCTGGGCATGGAACGCGGACACCATCACCTGGCGCACGGTTCACATGGCGACCATGGTGGCCACGGCTCCCGTGCTGAAGCCGGGACTATCCCGGAAGTTTTCGACCCCGGTGATATGCGCAACATGGGCGGCCTGCGCAAGCAGATGCCGGTCACCTTCTGGCTGTACATGATCGGGACGATTGCCTTGGCGGGCATTTTCCCCTTCGCGGGTTTCTGGTCCAAGGATGAAATTCTGGCGGACGCCTTCAAGAATTACCCGCATGTCTACTGGATCCTGAGTGCCGCCGCCTTCCTGACCGCCTTCTACATGGGCCGCCAGATCTGGATGGTGTTCTTCGGCCAACCCCGCCATGAAGTTGCCAAACACGCCGAGGAGAGCCCGCTGATCATGACCGCGCCCCTGATGGTGCTGGCGGCGCTTTCGGTACTCGGCGGCCTGTTGAATATGCCCGGCGTGGATACACTCAGCCTGTGGCTCAAGCAAACTGTCGAGCAAATCGAAATTGGCGAGTTCAACCCGCAGGTCGCGCTCATCTCCACCGCGCTGGCCCTGCTGGCGATCTTCCTATCCTGGTGGCTTTACATGCGCAAGCCCATCCAGGCCGGTCAGCCTGATCCGCTCAAGAAAATGTTGGGCCCGATCTTCACCGGCATGGAAAACAAGTGGTTCATTGACGAAGCCTATTGGTTTGTGTTTGTGGATCGCTATGTCGACCTGGCCCGCTTCCTGGCCCAGACCGTGGATTGGAATTTTTGGCACGAGTGGTTTCACAACTCGGTCATTGCCGCCGGTTTTGTCGGTTTGACGCGTTTCCTGGCTGACCCGGTCGATCTGGGTATTGTCAACAAGGTATCCAAAGTGCTGGCTGATGCAGTTCAGGCTTCTGCGCAATCCCTGCGCAAAATCCAGAATGGTTTTGTACGCAGTTATGCCCTGTCTGTAATGCTGGGTGTGGTGGCCATCCTCGGCTACCTGCTCTTTAAATAATGGCTTTGCCCGCTTCTGGGTACACAGCCTTAGCAAAGGACGGATTATGAACTTATTGCTGAACCCCCTCAATCTGGTGACCTTCTTCCCGCTGGTCGGCGTGCTCGTGCTTCTCTTTCTCAAATCAGAAGCCAAAACCGCCATCCGTTGGACGGCACTGGGCACCGCGCTCATTAATTTCTGCATTTCGCTATGGGCGTTATCACAATTCGATGCCACCAATGCCAACCTGCAACTGGTTGCGCGCCAGGACTGGATCCAGGTGGCGGGTTGG
This sequence comes from uncultured Anaerolineae bacterium, assembly GCA_903910795.1. Classification (GTDB taxonomy): domain Bacteria; phylum Chloroflexota; class Anaerolineae; order Anaerolineales; family Villigracilaceae; genus UBA5195. Next base: position 9,240 of record CAIWAX010000493.1, on the reverse strand, counting down.
AACATCCAGTACTTCCTGGGTGTGGATGGACTGAGCATCCTGCTGGTGCTGCTGACCACCTTCCTGACCCCCATCGCCATCCTGTCTACCTGGACAGCCGTTGAAGACCGGGTTAAGGATTTCATGGTCTTCTTCCTGCTGCTGGAAGTCGGCATGTTGGGTGTTTTCCTGGCGCAGGATCTGTTCCTGTTCTACATCTTCTGGGAATTCACCCTGATCCCGATGTACTTCCTGATCGGTATCTGGGGCGGCCCCAACCGGTTGTACGCCGCGGTCAAGTTCTTCCTGTACACCATGGCCGGTTCGATCCTGATGCTGCTGGCCATCCTGTGGCTGGGAGTCAACCAGGGCACCTTCACCGTGCCTGACCTGGCTGCCAAAGCTGGCACGATCCCGGCTGATGTGCAGATGTGGCTGTTTATCGCCTTCGCGGCCGCTTTTGCTATCAAAGTGCCGATGTGGCCGCTACACTCCTGGCTGCCGGATGCACACGTGGAAGCCCCCACGGCTGGCTCGGTCATCCTGGCCGGTGTCCTGCTGAAAATGGGTACCTACGGCTTCCTGCGCTTCAACCTGCAGCTCTTCCCGGCAGCGGCCGTCAAGGCGGCCCCGACTATCGCTGTTCTGGCGGTGATCGGCATTCTGTACGGCGCAGCGGTTTCCTACTCGCAAAAAGACGTCAAAAAACTGGTTGCTTACTCATCCGTCAGCCATCTGGGCTTTGTGATGCTCGGCCTGTTTGCGCTGAACGCCCAGGGTATCGAAGGCGGAATTCTCCAGATGATCAACCACGGTCTGAGCACCGGAGCCCTGTTTCTTCTGGTCGGCATGATCTACGAGCAGACCCACACGCGCGAAATCGCCGTGTATGGCGGTCTGTGGAAGATCACCCCGATCTTTGGCTCGCTGATGCTGATCGTTTCGCTCTCCTCGATGGGCCTGCCCGGTCTGAACGGCTTTGTAGGCGAGTTCACCATCCTGCTCGGCGCTTTTGGTTCGGCTGCCTACAAGACTCCCTGGTACGCCATGCTTTCGGCGGCCGGTGTCATCCTGGCGGCCATCTATATTCTCTACATGTTCCAGAAAATGTTCCTGGGCCCGGTCGGCTCGATCGTGGAAGAAGTCAAACACCACGGTCAGGCCCTGCGCGATCTGAACACGCGTGAAATTGTGACCCTGCTGCCCTTGCTGATCCTCATTTTCTGGATTGGCCTGTACCCCGCGCCGTTCTTCAACCTGATGGCTCCGGCCGTTGACAAACTGCTTATTCCGTTCAAAGCGCTGCTTGGCGGCTAAGCTATCTTAACTTTCATCCCTGCCGCCTTTCTTCTTCTATCAGGAGCGGACGGCGGGGGTGATAGCGGTCCCGTGCGATTTGCGACTTGCGAAGCAAATCAGCAAATCGAGCCGGGACTAACGCGGAGTGGATATGACCCAAATTGATTTCTATACCATCCTCCCGGTCAGCTTGCTGGTCGTCTGGGCCTGTGCCCTTCTTTTGGTGGATCTAAATATCACGAAAGAACGCAAAGGACTGACGGCGCTTCTGGCAGCCGTTGGCCTGGCGGTGACAATGGGTGTCGCTCTGACCCAGATCGGGCAAAACTACACCGGTTTTAAAGGCATGGTTGTGCTGGATGGTTTTTCCAACTTCCTGAACATCCTGTTCCTGTTGACTGGTATGTTTGGCATCGCCGTGGCGATCGGTTACTTGAAACGCATGAACCTTGAGCGCGGTGAATATTACGTTCTCATGCTGTTCAGCGTGGCAGGCATGATGTTGATGTCACAGGCTACCGACCTGATCGTCACCTTTCTGGCGCTGGAACTGCTCTCCATCCCGTTGTACGTGCTGGCAGCTTTTGCCTATTCACGCACGGAATCAGCCGAAGCGGGTATCAAGTACTTCCTGCTGGGCTCCTATGCCACCGGCTTCGTGGTCTTTGGCATTGCGCTGACCTTCGGCGCCGCTGGTACCACCTCTTTTGCTGCGATCGCCGCCGCGGTAGCCAGCGGAACTGCCACCACCAGCCTGCTGCTGGCCGGTTCGGCGCTGATCCTGGTCGGTCTGGGCTTCAAGGTCGCGGTGGTGCCCTTCCACATGTGGACGCCGGATGTTTATCAGGGTTCGCCGACTTCCGTCACCGCTTTCATGGCGGCAGGCGCCAAGGCCGCCGGTTTCGCCGCGCTGCTGCGCATCTTTGCCACGGTCTTCCCTTCCCTGGCGAACGATCTTATGCCGGTCATCGCCATCATTTCGGCCCTGACCATGATCCTTGGGAACGTTACCGCCATCGCCCAGACCAATATCAAGCGCATGTTGGCCTACTCCAGCATCGCCCAGGCCGGTTACATCCTGATGGCCTTTGTGCCCTTCGCTGATAAAAGCATCCGGCTCGATTCAGTTTCCGCCGGTCTGTTTTATCTGGTGGCTTACACCATCACCAGCTTCGGTTCCTGGGGTGTGGTGATGGCCATGGAAAAAGCCGAAGGCCGGGGCCTCTCGATTGAAGATTATGCCGGTCTTGGCCGCAAGTACCCGCTGCTGGCCGCCGCCATGACGGTCTTCATGCTCTCGCTGACCGGCCTGCCGCCCACGCTCGGCCTGATCGGCAAGCTCTACCTGTTCCGCGCGGTGATGGAAGGCGGCGTTACCTGGCTGGCGCTGATCGGCGTTCTGACCTCGCTCATCTCGGCGTTTTACTACCTGCGCGTGATTGTGGTCATGTATATGAAAGACGGCGACCCCCAGCCCGCCAATGAAACCTGGCTTGGTCTGACCATCGGCGCCTGCGCGGTTCTGACTGTTATTTTCAGCTTCATTCCGCAGTCCTTGTTTGCCTGGGCTTCCCAGGCTGTGCTAAAACTTTTTTAGCTGTTTGAATTACACAAAGCGGCGGCGATGGAAATTTCCGTCGCCGCCGCTTTGTGTTTTAACTTATCAGGTGCAACGCACTTTCTTGGCTGGTAAGGGATCATTAATTACAAATTGCCTGGCCTGGCAAGTTAACACTGCAATAGGAAAGTGCGTTGCACCTAACGAAAGTGTGGGCAAATGCCCCAGCTTGGCCGGTGCACACAGTGTTGTAGCAGAAGGGGTGTTTGCTCAACTAATGAAAGAACTTGGAATACCAAGACCAGAAGATGTACCACGAGGAGAGAAGGTAAAAATTGACTGGTTTAGACCTACCAGAGATGCAGGCAAATCAAGTTTAAATAACTGGAAGTGTCCAGAGTGTGGCATACACGCCAGAATGGGAATTAAAGGTAATCCGGAAATCCGCCATGATCCATGTGAAAAGAAAACAGGCCACGCAGTATTCTTTATTAGAGCAGATGGATTGGCACATGAGATTTACAAAGCCACCGAACCTATCACCCCAATTAAAGTAAAAGACCTGAACCCAGAAGAAGCAGCTCAGGCCGAAGATGAAGCACTAATAATCATCGAAAGTACCCCAGAAGATGAAGAGCCAGACAACCCGTTCTACTACGAAGATAACTTCTAACTTGAGGTAAAATCTATACGTTCAATGGAGGATAAATGGCTAGAAGATTAGTATTTATATTGATTTGCTTATTTATTACGAGTTGTAGTAACCCCCAACCCATTACGACAACTGTTATAGTGGCACCAATCACTCCTCCTACCGAAGTTACACCTGTAATTGACTTTACGCCAACACCAACTGCAACAGAAACGCAAAAGCCAACAGCCACAGCCACTACTACAGCTACAGCCACATCTACCGTGGAGCCAACCAAAGCACCAAAGACACCTGAAGATATTTTTAAGTCGAACATGGAAAGATGGCACGAAATAAATCCGTTAGTTGATATTAACAAGTTAGAAAAACGGGCTGATGGAAAATATTATGTCCCTAAGACAAAATTCATGGCATTTGATCCTAAAACAGATCGATATGGTTATGATTTTATTTTTAATGTGGCAAGAGATACTTGTGAAACGCCAAACCCAAAGATAGATTACAAACCAGGACAAAATATGCCTTTGAGTCTGGATAAAATGAGTGCATACATCGATTCATTTGTACCCAAATCTATTGGTCTTTCTGCATACCCCATCATGCCTGGACCATGCTGGGTAGCTGGAGATGATACATTTTTTAATTGGAAAGATACTTCAGGACATGTGAATAGAATCGCCACAGCAAACATTGAAAACCGCTTAGATTTTCAAGGTAACTGGAATCCATAGCAAATAACCTACAATATATGCTAATATTTAGCATATGACTAGATTGAAGGTTTTATTAGGTATTTTCTTCATAACTTTAGGCTTTAGTATTTTTATTCTTGGCTATTTCTTTTATTCGACAGGGGGTATGGGCTTGGTGCGGATTGTGCAGAATTACCTAATTGTAAATATTCCTGACAAAAAATATTCATGGAACGATTTTATTGATAGAGGAGCTGATTATTCAATTAGTGGTTTTTATTCCAGTAGTACCAACAATAGCATTAGTATTTGGACATTGAGTGGTCTAAAGACATTCTACAATGAACCTTTTGAATTGAATACTTGAATCAAAATGTTATACTGCGTTTGAAATGTCTACCACTGCACCAACAGATATTTCCGTTGAACCAAATACTAAAGACTTAAAAAAAATATTTAACGGGGATAATGAATTGATGATGTTCTTCAACGAGTGGTGGAAAGCGGGAAGAAATAGTACAAAGGCATATTCCGAACTTCATAAAGGTGAATACGATTTAACCAATCCAGATGACTATGCTGTTTGCGCAACATTAGGCTCAAGATTGTTTAAAAAGGTTGATATTTTTCAAGTTCTCGTAATGTATGGAATGGGGCCAGAAAGATATTTCAAACAACTCGATGATGGATTAAGTGCAATGAAATCTGATATGACCGGACAGACGTATCCAGATCACAAAACACGCAAAGACTATCACGACAAATTAGGCAGACTCTTGGGGATTGAAACAGCCAACAATGTAATCAATGTTCAAAACAACAACTTTATAAGTCTTGACTAAGCGTGGAATCGTTTAGATCAAGATATAGAAAATGAAAGATCAGCAAGCGAAATGTCAAGATAATCCAGTTTCGTTCATTCAAGCTTTTTTTAACGAGAGGCTATGGGGCTATCAAAAGAACATTGTTAATTCTGTCCGTGATTCAAAAGTAACCGCAGTCAAATCCTGTAACGGTATCGGTAAAAGTTACACAGCAGCTCGTGTAGCACTCTGGTTTCTGTATTCCTTCCCCAACTCAAAGATCATTACAACCGCCCCAACCTTCAGACAGGTTGAGGATATATTATGGCGTGAGTTAAGAAACGCAAAAAGTAAAGCGATTATTCCATTATCAGGCAAACTTAATCAAACCTCCCTTGATCTAAGTGAAGAATGGTTTGCGATTGGGTTATCAACGAATGAGCCTGATAGATTCCAGGGGTATCACGCAGAACATATTCTTCTAGTGGTTGATGAAGCGGCGGGAGTGGATGAAGAAATATTCGTAGCTTCAGACGGTATCGTTACTTCAGAGGGAGCAAAGGTTTTATACATCGGCAACCCGACAAACTTAGGTGGGACATTCTACAAATCATTTAGAAGTGATGGGGTCAGTAAGATTACAGTTTCGGCTTTTGACACGCCAAACTTCACACAATTCGGTATTACTTTAAAAGACATCCGTGAGGGAACGTGGCAAGAAAAGATTGATGATGAACTACCAGCACCTTACCTGATCACACCCGAGTGGGTTGCTGATAAGTACATCAAGTGGGGTGAGAGTACGCCTATGTGTGTTGGGCAGATTTTGCAAGCCGGGAGTTCAATATTTCATATTTCCGTTAATCTCTGTAAGTATCGGCAAAGGATATTGCTTAGAAAAAAAACGAAATTTTCGCTGCTATGTCAAAAATATTATTAGTTGTTGGGTGCATTTACTTATTAGTACCCTCTTTGCTCATTGAGGCAAAATATCTTTTAATTCTTCTTCGGTAAAATACTCTCTGAGAGTTATAAGGACATCTTGATACGCCTGTTCGTTTTGCTGCGCAAGAGTTCGCATCATTTCTTTTACCATAGCAATATTTCGTTGAGTAGAATATTTTACAATTTCCTGAACAATAGAAGGAACTGCGCCGTAATTGCTAAATAAAATATTACTAACCGCAACAGATCCCAATATGCTGGCAACTTTCAACAAATTTATCCCGTACATTTCTTAAAATTCTTTTAAATAATTGGCAATATCCTGTGAACTACGCATATTGGTTGTAAAAGTTTCGAACAGTGCTTTTATCATATCTCTGTACATAGCTTTTGTCTCATTATCAGTATTTTCAGATTTTGATAATTCCGTCAAACCTTCAACCAATACTTTAAAATTCTCTTTATTGATGTTCAATTCATCAAGCCGGGATTGTACAACTCGACCAAAGATTTGCTCTTTTTTATTGAGAGCATAGATTTCCTTTACTGCTCCAATAATTTCTGGTAGATTCTTAATAACTCCCTGTACAATGACAAGTTGAAGCGATGCAGGCTGCATTTCATTTTGTACGATATTGTTATCCATGTTCGCTTTCGACCTCCTTCTTAAGAGTTTTTCACGCTATCTGAACTCTTCTTGTCTTTCCATACAATATCAAAGAGTTTCTTAACACCATAAGCAGCCCCAATTGCGATTGCAGGAACCACAACAACAGCCCCTACCAACATTCCACCCCCAACTAATGCGCCAAGTGCAGCCAAACCAGAGGTTATTCCCGCAGCGCCAAGTCCAAAGACTGAACCACTCGCTGCAATTGCTGCTATTGGAACACCGACCGCGGCAAGGTTTGCTGCACTATCCGTTATCAGGCGTTTAAATTTTTCGGAATTCGGGAGAATATCCTTGATTTTATGAAGATTTTCCTGGACAGATTTTATTGCATCAACTTGTTCTTTAGTAATACCCAAGGCTTCCCCGATACCAAGTATGTATTGATATTCTTTATCGGTGAACGTCGAATCAACCAAAGAAAAAAGACATAAGTCTGAGATTAAGGTGTATTTTAAGTCCGTATTACCAAGATTTTGAATTACCTCAAGATTCGCCAGTTTATCTTCGTCTTGAAAGTAGAATACTGAAGAATAGATTTTAGCTTTCCCTACATCTGAAATCTTAAGTTGCGCCAACAAGACATCCAGTTGACGTTTCTCCTCATCTCTAAATTCTTTATCTACATAACAGACGGCAGACAAAATACTTAAATAAGCGATTTGTTCATTTTCAGAATATTTTTCTAATGGATGTTCTTTCTGTGCTTCTGGCATAATTACTACTCCTTAATGTGATTTGAGGGTGCCAACAAAGCATATACAGAAACGTTCCGTATATGGTGCTATTTTGTTGTCTTACACAGAATATGAGCGCATTTGTTCTTTTGACAGGTTCGGTAGTGGAATGTTCCAAGCACAAATCTTTTACTGATAACAACTGTCCCGCTTAACATCGAATACACCCCCCCTTATGGGAATTTTGGAAGTTTATTTACAGAGTGTAGCAAAATCCCAGTATGCTGTCCACGTACCATTTGTCATGGAGAAGTAATGAGTAAAATTCCCCAAAAAGTAAGAATGACCATCTCCCGATTGGGCAAGTCGAGACAAGCCGCCAAACGAATATGCCAGGTTATTCAAGATTGCGGGGTTCGGTCAATAAATTTAAACCATCCAAGATCTGTCTTACCCTGGTTTCGGACAGTTTGCCAATAAATTCCCCAAGTTGTGATTTATCTACTGTGAATATCTGGGAAGCCAAAACAACGCTTTGTTTTGGCAGGTCACCTTCATTTTGTTCAAGTAAGACATTTCCTGGCGCTTGCGCCCGTTTTAGATTTGAAGTCAATGCGCAAACTATTACGGTATTTATCTTGCTGGTATTAAACACATTATTCTGAAGGACAACATGCGGATGACTGTACCCTGGCTCTGAGCCGGACGGCTCCTCCAGTTCAACCCAATAGATGTCACCCTGATTGATTACCATTCGCTTTCCACAATTTTACGATGCGGTTTGCGTAATTTGGAGAGCAGAACAGTTTCAGTTGAGTCAGGCTGGTCCGAATAGGCCTGATTGATTTTTTCGAGTAATATCTGGTTTTCATGAGCTTTGATGAAAGTTTCAATTGCCAGTCCAAACAGGTGACTGCGGGATATATTAAGCTGCTGCGCCAGGCTTTCCGCCTGGTCGAACAGGGATTTTTGAATTGAAACAGCGGTCTTAATGGTAGTTGCCATTGGTTATACCTTTCTTTTCTTATCAGTATAACCATCTTGGCGCCAGAAGTCAATCTGCCTGCCCAACACCTTTCAAAATACCCACAAATACAATCAGCATCAAATAAATTGGACTAAAATACGGTAGAATCGATCGCAAATAGAGCAAAAGAACCCGATACAGGTGCTTGAACATGGATTGCAGTAAATGTTCCTCCTGAATGAACAGCCCTGACTTATAACTACATCTTGCACTTTTGAAGAGGTTCTATGAACAAAAAATATTTGGGAATTAGCGCGTTACTCATAATTGTAATCGCTGTGCTGGTCATGCTGGCCGCGCCATTTTTCAGCGCCAACCAGGCTGCCCAACCGCCAAGGTTCGCGGCGCCCAATGCTGCCGACGGAGCTTCTGGCGGCGCTCCGAATGCGGCCAATGTCACGGCTGGCGGCCCTGGAAATCAGAAAGAGATTGCCCAGGAACTCAAACACGATACTTCCGCGCGCCTGAGCTCCATCACACCGCTGCAGGCCGAGCAAAACGCGGATGATGCCGATATGAACAAAGTCTTCGTCCTGCCGGGTCGCGGCTCTACGCTGAATACAAACCAGCCAAAACAAAAAGACCCGGTCCTGCAAAACTCCGCCGTTTCAGCCAACGCGCCTGCCGCGGGCGTCAATTTCGACGGCGTCACCAACCTGAGCGGCGTGCTGCCGCCTGACACCAACGGCGATGTCGGCCCCAATAACTACGTACAATGGGTCAACCTGAGCTTTGCCATTTACAGCAAAACTGGCGTGCTGCAGTACGGCCCGGCCGCTGGCAGCACGCTGTGGAAGGGTTTTGGCGGCGTTTGCGAAACCAGCAACGACGGCGACCCGATCGCGCTGTACGACCAGCTCGCCAACCGCTGGTTCATGAGCCAGTTCGCCGTTCCGGGCGGTACCTCTGGCTATCACCAGTGCATCGCCGTGTCACAG
>CAIWAX010000492.1 GCA_903910795.1 uncultured Anaerolineae bacterium | reverse complement strand
CGCAATTTGTGACCGTGAAGGGTATAGAAGGACGACCAGCCTTGAGTGATCCAGTCAAAAAAGACCAATGGGAACAGCTTTACACGGCCAAACGCCATGTAATTGCCTGTGCCACAGTTATCGAGGAGATGCAGGGTTGGCTGCCGCTGAACGTTTCGCACGAAGTTCTCGATTTTGGATTGCATTTGCGGCCAGAAAAACTGAGGGAAGCGCTGCAAGCCAAAATCGACCAGGCCAGCCCGGAAGCAGATGTTTTGCTGCTGGGTTATGGGTTGTGTTCCATGGCGGTGGTTGGATTGCAGGCGCGCTCTGCCCACCTGGTCATCCCGAAGGTGGATGACTGCATCGCCATTTTTCTGGGTTCCTGCGTGGCGTACAAAGAACAGGCTAAAAAAGAACCGGGCACCTATTACCTGACCAAAGGCTGGATTGAGGTGGGAGATACGCCTTTTGAAGAGCACAAGCAGCTTGTGGAAAAATATGGCGAAGCCAGGGCGCTACGCATGACCCGGCTGATGCTGAAAAATTACCGGCGGCTGGCGTTCATCAATACTGGGCAATATGAGATCGAGCGCTTTCGCGAGTACGCCCAAAAAACGGCCGATTCCTTTGGGCTGCGTTTTGAAGAGATTGAAGGCTCATCCGCGCTTGTGCAGAAAATGATCAATGGGCCGTGGGATGATGAGTTCGTGGTAATTGAGCCAGGTCAAACTATTAAGTATACAGATTTTGTACAAAAACCTTCATGATCAAGCAGCGCATAAGGTTTTTTTATTCCATTTGAGAGAGTGCCTATGAAAATCATTGCTGAAAAAATCAACGGAACCCGTAAGCGTGTTGCGCAGGCTATCGCAGAACGCGACGCAGAGTTTATCAAGGATCTGGCCCAGAAGCAGGTGGCGGCCGGGTCAACCTGGTTGGATGTTAATGCCGGGACCCACCCAGACCGGGAGCCGGATGACCTGGTCTGGCTGATCGAGACCATCCAGTCGGTCGTAGAGACACCGCTTTCACTTGACAGCGCAAACCCCAGGGCGCTGCAAATTGCCATCAAGGCCGTCAAAAAAACACCTTTGATCAATTCGATCAACGGCGAGCAGGAGCGCCTGGAGAGTGTGCTGCCGATTGTGGCAGAGCACGGCTGCCCGGTGATTGCTTTAGCGATGGATGGGAATAAGATCCCGGAAACTGCCGAGAAACGCTTTGCAGTGATCACCAAAATCATCACGGCCACGCGGGCCATGGGTGTGCCGGATTCGAATTTGTATTTTGATCCGCTGGCGATGACAATTTCCACCAATACAGAAAGTGGAAAGATTGCGTTTGAAGTGATGCGCCGGGTGCGCCAGGAGTACTCCGAGGCGCACTTAACCATTGGTCTGAGCAATATTTCCTTCGGGCTTCCGGGTCGTTCGTTCGTCAACCGCTATTTCCTGGGGTTCGCGATCGAAGCCGGGTTGGATTCAGCCATCCTGGATCCGCTCGACCGTGAACTCCAGGCCGCCATTCTGGCGACCGAATTGGTACTGGGCCGTGATAAACACTGCCTGAACTACATTCGCGCATCACGTAAAGGCTTGTTTGACAAGCCAGAATAGCCGTATATCGAACTTATGGGTACTTTCCATCGCGAGATTTTTCTCGCTTTGAATTCATACGCGACACACACGTTATAACAATATAAGGAGCAAGTATGTCACAGGAATTGATCGAAGCCATCACAGAAATGCGTGAAGAAGATGCCGTGGCAATTACCAACAAGCTGCTCGACTCAGGGGTCAGCCCGGTAGATGTGTTGGATGCCTGCCGCGAGGCCATGAGCATCATCGGCATGCGTTTTGAAACCGGGGAAAGCTTTATCCCGGAACTGATCCTGGCCGGGGAAATCCTGGCACAGATCTCCGCCATTCTCAAACCACGCATGCTGCAGGCCGGTGAGAACAAAAAACTCGGCAAGATCGTGCTGGGTACCGTGCAGGGCGACATTCACGACATTGCCAAGGATATCGTTGGCTTTATGCTGGATATCAACGGCTTTGAAGTCACCGATCTGGGTGTGGATGTGCCGCCCGCGAAGTTCGTAGAAACCGTCAAACAAACCGGCGCCAAAATCGTTGCGTTGAGCGGCTTCCTGACCCTGGCTTTCGATCCGATGAAGGCCACCGTTCAGGCATTGAAAGATGCCGGACTGAGCGAAGTCAAGGTCATGATCGGCGGCGGACAGATCGATGAGAATATCCGCCAATTTACCGGCGCGGACGCTTATGGCAAGGATGCCATGGCTGCCGTTGCTATTGCCAAAAACTGGGCATAGGAGCGTGAAATATGTTTATCAGACCCGATAATTGGAACAAGTTGTCTCCGCTCGAAAGACGCAAAGCACGTCTTGATTCCTGGCAGAATGCCCCGGTGCAGTTCTCCAGCCCGGAAGCTGAAACGAATTACAAAGAGCGCATCACCCGTTTACGCAAGGCCTACGATATGGAACACCCCGACCGGATTATTGCCGATATCGGTTTTGGCGCAGAGGCCATTTTGCGCAATAAGGGCATCACCGGCAAAGACATGGTCTACAACCATGAGAAATTGCGCGGGCCCCTGCTGGAAATTCACCATGAATTCCAGCCCGATACATCGGTCGGAATGCTGCCGTATCCGGGCAAGGTGATGGATATGCTCGGCTACAACACCTACATCTGGGGCGGGCAAAAGCTACCGGATCACATGGTCATCCAGGCTGTGGAAGGCGAATATATGCTGGCGAGTGAGTACAAGGAATTCGCTGCCGACCCGACAAATTTCTGGCTGAAAAAATATCTGCCACGCGTTATGCCTACCCTGGCGCCGTTGGCAATGTTGACGGAATTTCCACGCGTTTCAGAAAATGTAGACATCATTGATATGATGGTGCCGTTTGGGCTGCCGCCTTTCCAGGCCATGCTGCGCACGATGATGGAAGCTGGCGACGAACTGATGAAAACGCTGGCAGTTGTCGGCCAAACCGGCGGTATGATCGCTGGCGAGGGCTTCCCCGGGATGGGGCTGAACATTGTCAAAACGCCTTTTGACTATCTTGGCGATACTCTGCGCGGCACCAAGGGCATTCTGATGGATATGTACCGCCACCCGAACGATTTGCTGGCGGCCACCGAGGCCTACGTGCCCGTTTTGATTAATGCAATTGTGAATGCCAGCGATCGCGGTAACGCACCCGCGGCGATGTATGTGCTGCATAAAGGCGCGGATGGCTTCATGTCGCAGGCTCAGTTTGAGAAGTTCTACTGGCCCACCTGGAAACAGGTCATGATGGCGCTGTACGAAGAAGGCATCATCTGCCAGTTGTTTATTGAAGGCTCGTACAATCACCGGATGGAAAACCTGGCCCAGATGCCAGATAAATCACTGGTCTGCCACTTTGACAAGACAGATATGGTGCGGGTCAAGGAGGTTTTGAGCGACAAATTCACCATTGCAGGGAATGTGCCCGCATCCATGATGAGCACCGGCACGGTCGATGATGTGCGCGCGTACTGCGGTAACCTGGTTGAGTTGTTTCAGGATGCCCCCGGTTACATCATGGCCTTTGGTTGCAGCTTCGAGAATACCACCAGCGAAAAAATTCTCGCTTTCCAGAATTCGGTCAAAAAATAACAAACCTACTTCTCCCTGCCCCTGGCCATCCACCGAAGCCTCTTCGCTGCCAGGGGCAGGATTTTCATCATCCATACACACTGGAGATTTTCAATGGCAAAATTAAAAGTAGTGTCGGCCGCGGAAGCTGAAGCCGCCAAGAAAAAAGTCGCAATCGGCCTGACTGCCGTATTCATCACCTATTTCATCGCCAACTTTTTCATGAATGCCGTTAACATTTCTCAACCCAATACAGTTCAGGAATTTAACGGCATGGCGCTGTTCTCCTGGCTGATCGCTCTGCCTGCGCTTGGATCTGCGGTTGCCACGTTGATGTTTGGTAAATTGTCCGATATGTATGGACGACGCTCCATCCTGCTGGTTGCCCTGGGTTTGTTCCTGGTCGGCTGTATTATGGCTGCCATCAGCCCCTCGATGGTCATTGTTATTGCGGCTCGTGTTATTTTAGCACTTGGGCAAGGTGCCCTGGCTCCGTTATGCTTCTCGGTAATCGGTGATCTCTTCCCGCCCGAACAACGCGCACGCTGGAGCGGCATGCTCAACCTGCCCGCCGGTATTGCAGCGACAATTGCCCCCGTTCTGGGCGGCATGATCACTGAGAGCAGTATGGGATGGCGTGGTCTGTTTTGGGTGGTTGCCCCGATCGTGATTATCTCCGGCATCCTGGTAGCGATAAGCATCCCGGGCCAGTTGCAAAAAGTTGAACAAAAAGTGGATTTCCTGGGCATCTTTGTCATGGTGATTGCATCCGCCGCTCTGATCTTCGGTTTCTCCTGGCTGGGCACTCCCGAAACACGCATGTCGGGTATCGGGCTGGTGGTTGTCTCTGTGATTGCCTGGGCCGGCTTCCTGATGGTCGAGAAAAAGGCCGAAGCGCCCATCCTTGACCCGCAAGTGCTCTTCAACCGCACCTTCATCACTGCCGCGGCTTCCGGCTTCATTTCCTTCTTTGGCCTGCTTGGTGTGATGATCTATTCCCCGGTTTTTGCCCAGAACGTGATGGGTATGAGCCCGACTGTTGTTGGCACAATGCTCACCCCCTTCAGCATGTTGTTCGCTTTCATGGGCATCCCGGCCGGCTTCGTCCTGGCCAAGACCAAAAAATATAAGTGGATGTATATTACTGGCTATGCCATTCTCACGGCTGCTATGTTCATCATGTGGACATTTACCAAGAACACGCCAATCTGGCTGTTTGTGACCATAACCGCCCTGTTTGGCTTCGCCAACGGCGTCATGCCAACCGTCAACGTGCTGGTGGCTCAGTTCGCGGTTCCCAAGCGCTTGCTGGGTGTGGCAATTGGCGCGATCTACTTCTTTGTCCTGATGGGTATGGCAATCGCTCCCGCCCTCCTGGGCCTGGCGCAAAATAGCGCCCCCGATCTCGAGGGCGGTTTGAAACTGGTCTTCCTGGTGGGTGCGATCACCATGGTTGTTGCACTGATCCTGGTTATCACCATCCCCGAGGTTTCCATGGATGATGAAGTGGCTGATACTCAAGCCCCGGTTCTTGCCCCAGCCGCTGCCGACTAATTCCAGTTGGATTTACTGTACAATGGGGTTCAAGTTCTCACTTGAGCCCCATTCTCTTATCCATAGACTCCCGCCAAAGGAGAGTTAGCATGTTTAATGTTGATTACGAACCAATTGGAAGGCGCGGACAATGCCCCGGGAATCAATCCCTGCTGGAAAGCGCCCGCCAGTTGAATGTGGACATTGTCAGCATTTGCGGGGGTGTTGGCAGTTGTAACCACTGCAAAATACAGATTATTGCCGGGAAGGTTTCCCAAATTACCCTGGAAGAAGAAGCTGAACTCTCGGCCAGGGAATTGCAGCAAGGGTACCGCCTGGCTTGCCAGACTTTTCCACTCAGCGATGTCAAGGTGCACGTACCGCCCGAATCGCTGACCGCCCTGCAGCGCACTCAGGTGGAGGGACTGGAAGTGGATGTGGCACCCGAGCCGCCTGTGCACGCGCTGGAAGTTCAACTGGCCGTCCCGACTCTGGATGCCCCAATGCCGGATGATGTGAATCTGATGAGCGCCCTGGGGGCTCCCTCTGGCACGATTGATTTCCAACTCCAACAGGAATTCTCCAGGAACCTGCGGGATTTAAACTGGCAGGTTTCGGCGGTTTTGCGCGGGTCTGAACTGATCGCGATCGGCGCGCCTGGCACAAGATGGGTGGGCCTGGCGGTTGACATTGGCACAACCAAGATCGCCGCCTACCTGGTGGATATGGAAACCGGCCGGACTCTGGCCTCGAAGGGCCAGATGAACCCGCAAATCTCATACGGCGAAGATCTGGTTTCCCGTATTGTGGCCGCCAGTAAGACCCCGGCCGAATCAGCCAGGCTTCAATTCTTGCTAGTAGATGCGCTCAACCATCTGGCCGCGGATTTGTGCGCCGAAACCAGCCAGAATCCCAGGAACATTGTGGAAGCGGTGGTGGTCGGGAATACCGCCATCCACCACCTGTTTTTGCGCCTGCCGGTCAAGCAGCTTGGGTTGGCGCCCTATACACCCGCGGTGCGAGCAGCAGTTAATATCAAGACTCGCGAGATTGGTTTAAATTTTGCCCCCGGTGCGCTCCTGCACATGCTGCCCAATATAGCCGGGTATGTGGGGGCGGATCATGTTGCCATGCTGTTGGCGACTCGCACCGCCGAGACTTCCAAAACAACGCTGTCCATTGATATCGGTACCAATACGGAGATATGTCTCAACCACAAGGGCAAACTGACCAGTGTTTCCTGCGCTTCCGGCCCAGCTTTTGAGGGCGCGCACATCAAATTCGGGATGCGCGCCGCACCCGGCGCCATCGAACATGTGCGCCTGGATGGTGATCGGCTGGAAATCCAGACCATTGGCGCAGAACCCCCGGTGGGGATCTGCGGCTCGGGTTTGCTGGATGTGGTGGCCCAAATGCGCCTGAACGGTGTGCTGGATCGCATGGGGCGGATGAGTACCAATCACCCGCGTGTCCGCAAAGAGAATGTGGCTGAATTTATTCTGGCCGAGCGCCCGGGGCAGGAACCCATTACCATCTCGCAGAAGGATGTGCGTGAACTGCAGCTTGCCAAGGCTGCCATCCGGGTTGGAATCCAGGCGTTGACAGCGGCAGAAGGCCTGACAGAGCAGGATATTGAGCAGGTGATCATTGCGGGGGCCTTTGGCACCTTTATCGATGTGAGCAGCGCCATCACGATTGGCATGCTGCCGCCCCTGCCACTGGAGCGTTTCATCCAGGTTGGAAACGCGGCTGGAACCGGTGCGCGCCTGGCGTTGATTTCCGTCAGTCAGCGCGCCAAAGCCGGGGAGATTGCCCTGCGCGATGGTTATATTGAACTGGCTTCGGTGCCTAATTTTCAGCGCAGGTTCGCGGAAGCCACTTATTTGTAAGGATTACTGTTTTTGAGAATCAAAGCGGCGCCCCCTAACACAATTGGGAGCGCCGCTTTGTTATACCCTTCACAGTCACAAATTGTGTTTTTTTGCTTAAGTGAAGATCCGCAATTTATGACCGAAGGCATTATATATTCGGATTGGTGAGGTCAAGCGACTCAAACTAAACTGCGTTATTCGCGAGTGCGATCATTTTCAGGTGTTCAATGTACTTCTGTATTGCATGTGAATCCACCCAGATGCTCAGAGGGTTTTGACCGCTGATCAGACTTTTTAACATGGATGTCAGGATTTCCCAGGTTCTTACACCAACCGGCATGCCCCGGTAGATCAATCTGCCCTTCGTGGCGGGGCTGATATAACGTGGATCCCCAATATGCACATATACCCAAAAGAAAAACGGCAAAAGCGTGACGATATCCGCGAAATAGGCCATGCGGTAAAAAGGAATTTTGATTTTTCCTTCGTATTTGCCATCCCCCACCCGCGGGCTGCCAAAAGTATAGCAGGCTGCCAGTTGGTCTCGGAACCTTTTATCCTGATCCAGATCCTGGGCGGCGATCGTTGCCAGCCCGGCGCCCAGGGAGTGCCCGGTGATGTAGAGCGGCAGGTTCCCGATTTCAGGCAGAACCGCGTGGATTTCAGCTTTCACTTCGAGATAGGCATCCATGAAACCCAGATGCACCTCGCCGTTGCGGGTGGAGTGTAGAACTGCTTTCAGGTCAACCAGAATATCCCTGATCTGGTCCGGCTCCGTGCCGCGAAAGGCCAGTACGGCGAAATTGTCGGTTTTGGACAGAAAAGCCTGGGTATCGGTGGATCCAGTTTCGGAGGTGTCAAAGATATGCACCAGGTCAAACGTCAGGCCTGGTGCAAGGCTGGGTTTATTTTTATCTTCGGTTTGATCGTATTTTCCGCTTTGCAGACAGAACTTCAACTGTTCGATGCCGTTTGCCTGGCGCTGGCTGCGGACCTGTTCATCCGGTTCATAGCCGAAATCGTAGCGGATGTAGGCCAGATTAGCCATGTTGGCCATCAGCCAGGCCATGCGGTCTGAATACACGGCCCGGGCAATGGGCGGCGATGAGATGGTTCTTGCCGCGCTGAAGGGAAAGTAATTCAGGCGGGCCTGCTGGTATTCTTCCAGAGCGGCCTCGTAGCGCGCCCTGGCACCATCCAGTTCGGCCTTTGCGCCGGCTATTTCTCCATCCCGCCACTGCCGGTATTCGGCCCAGGTTTCACCCAGTTTTTTCTGTTGATTTGCCAGGATTTGGAAGGGATCAAAATGATCATCCATGGTCTTGCTCCTACCTCAACTCACCGGCTGCCGCAAAAATAAATTTTCACCACCCGGCATGAAAATCTATTTTCTGATCAGGCTTCATGTCCCGCGGGACACCCCAATGGAAAGTACCCATAAGTTCAGTAAGGATGAAAATGTGCTGGAACGAGCGCTACCCAGGAAGCACAGTTTATTTTCATAACAGTTACCGACCACAAATGACTGTTTTAAAAATCACTATGAATTGCGCCAACCGGGATTTGGCCGGGATCGTAGGGCGTCACCTGGTAGACATAATAATTTAACCAGTTAGCATACAGCAGATTGGCATGCCCGCGCCAACGTACCTGCGGCATGCGCGATGGATCGTTATTAGGGAAATAATTGTCGGGGATATTGATCGGCAAACCTTTTTTTACATCCCGATCGTACTCACCTTTTAGGGTCAGGGGGTCATATTCTGAATGACCGGTGATGAAAAGGTGCCGCCCATCTTTTGTGCCCACAATATAAACGCCCGCCTTTTCCGATTCGGCCAGGATTTGCAGGTTGGGAACCTTCTCCAAATCTGCGCGCCGGATTTCCGTATGGCGCGAATGCGGCGCCAGGAAGGTGTCATCGAAACCGCGCATCAATTTTTCGGTGGGCACCAGAGTCTGATGCTCAAAGACACCGAACATCTTGGCTGGCAGCGGGTACTTGGGGATGCCATAGCGGTGGTAAAGTCCCGCCTGTGCCCCCCAACAAATATAAAAATTGGACTCAACGTTCGTCTCCGCCCAATCCATGATGTCAACCAGTTCAGGCCAATAATCCACCTCTTTAAATTCCATCTGCTCCACTGGTGCGCCCGTGATGATCAGACCGTCAAATTTCTTATTTTTCACGTTTTCGAAAGTTTCGTAGTGGCTGAGCAGATGCCCGACATCGGTGTTCCTGGCTTCATGAGTGATGGTATGCAGTAGGGTTACATCCACCTGCAGCGAAGAATTACCCAATAAACGCAGTAATTGGGTTTCAGTTGCGATTTTGGTCGGCATCAGGTTCAGAATGGCTACCTGTAGAGGCCGAATATCCTGATGTGCGGCGCGCTCTTCGCCCATCACAAATACATTTTCCGACTCTAGGACAGCGCGCGCGGGAAGTGTGTTGGGGATTTTTACTGGCATGGGTGGTTCCTTTTATGGAATAATCCTGGTACGATTTGCTAACATCGTCCCTTGTTTCACCCCGGTACCCTCGGGGCTGCTCTTTCAGGAGCAAATCGCTTGGGACATGCTACTGTGCATTGTAACGCATCAGGATTGGACGGTGACTTTTACCGCCCAACCCCGAAATGATTCAATTTCTATGCATCCAACGCCTGGCCGAGATCCCACAAAATATCATCGATATCTTCGATGCCGATGCTCAAGCGGATGAAGTCCGGGCTGACTCCGGCCGAAATCTGTTCGGTTTCGCTCAACTGGCTGTGTGTGGTGGTAGCCGGGTGG
>CAIWAX010000491.1 GCA_903910795.1 uncultured Anaerolineae bacterium | reverse complement strand
TGTTCCGGGATTGAGAATTATTCCCGCCAGCTTGATCGAAGGGCGCCGGGCACACCTCCGTGGACCTTGATTGATTTCCTGCCTTCCGATTATTTATTGGTGCTTGATGAAAGTCACATGACTGTTCCCCAGATTCGGGGTATGTACAATGGTGACCGTTCGCGCAAGGAGACTCTGGTTGAGTATGGATTCCGCTTGCCGTCTGCCCTGGATAACCGCCCGTTAAAATTCACCGAGTTTGAGCAAGTGATGGGCTCCACAATTTATACATCCGCCACTCCCGGTCCTTATGAATTGGAACACGCTGAGCAGGTTGCCGAGCAAATTATCCGCCCAACCGGCCTGGTGGATCCAGTCGTGGAAGTGCGCCCCAGCCAGAGTCAGGTGGATGATCTGGTCGCTGAGATCAGGCAACGGATTGAAAAGAAAGAGCGCATTTTGGTCACGACTCTTACCAAGCGTATGTCCGAAGATTTGGCGGATTATCTAAAAGAGCTTGGTATCAAAGTTCATTATCTGCACTCTGAGGTTGAAACGCTTGAGCGGATTGCCATCCTGCGCGATTTGCGCCTCGGGGTTCACGATGTCATTGTTGGAATCAACTTGCTTCGAGAAGGTCTGGATTTGCCGGAGGTTTCACTGGTTGCCATCTTGGATGCTGACAAGGAAGGGTTTTTACGTTCCGGTACTGCGCTGATTCAAACCATCGGCCGGGCCGCGCGCAACTCAAATGGGAAAGTTATCATGTACGCTGATCGGATGACAGATTCTATGAAGTTTGCGATAGGTGAAACCAACCGT
This sequence comes from uncultured Anaerolineae bacterium, assembly GCA_903910795.1. GTDB lineage: Bacteria > Chloroflexota > Anaerolineae > Anaerolineales > Villigracilaceae > UBA5195. The sequence goes on along the minus strand of CAIWAX010000491.1, from coordinate 4,855 downwards.
CGGCGCGACAAGCAGATAAAATACAACACCGATCACCATATCATTCCTGTCAGCATCCATAAAGCTATTCGCGACATCACAGATTCTCTTTCTGTTGAGGGCCGAGAGAAGGCCATGGCGGTTGGCGAAGAAAAAGGCGCCTACCGTGCCGGTAAGAAGGCCGAGGCTTCCAATCGCAAAGAACTTGAAAAAATTGTTGCTGAATTAGAAGGTCAGATGCGCGAAGCCTCAAAGAATTTGCAATTTGAAAAAGCCGCTGCGCTGCGCGATGAAATGTACGCACTAAGATCCATCCTGGCGGATGATGAGAAATTGACCCCCTGGGAACGGATTAAATTATTAAGTGGTGAATAGGGATTGGTCACACTCTAAAACAAGAACCCTGGCAGATGTAGTTGGCCAGGGTTTTTGTTTTAGAAATCAGTTTAAAGATTATGCGGGATGTGGGTGATGCCGTTCTCTGAATGCATCGACATGGGGGGCCAGTAAACCAGCCCCGAACAACATCAGTGCCCCACTCAAGCTGAACCAGAAACCGATCCCCGGGTAGGCCCGGAATTTTACCCAAATTCCCCACCATCCGGATAGCGCCATCAGACTGATCAAACCGCTAATTAGCATCAAATTACGGTCATGGTTGCGAGCGTAGGGCTGGATAAACAGTCTGAATATACAATAAAGGGCCAACAAAACAGGGATTACCAACAGGAAATTCGCCCACCAATATTTACCAGTCAGCAACATGGAAAGTGCGCTCTTTCCGCACAAGACACCATCGGAGCTAAAGAATGAATCGAAATTAGTTAGGAAGATCGGTCTAAAGGTACTGGAAGTGTTTGTGCTCGGAACACAACCCATCTCTTCGGCCTGCAATTGACCAACCTCCATAGCCTGGCCATTGCCAAATTCCATAATCGCCAGACCTCGTCCGGCAGGTAAGAACAAACCCATCAGCAACAAAACCATTGCCGCGATAACCAGATAAACAGACAAAGGTCGTACCATTTTTGCCTCCTTTCCAGTAACGAAAAACCGCAAATTTATTGCATGGAGAAACCCAAGCAAAATACGCGTCCGGCGTTTATTAGAAAATCTTATTAGCAACTAAATTATACAACTTTGCGAATCTTTCCACAATCGTTTTTTTGTTCTCTTCACAAACGACTTGCTTTTGGAAATAATATTGGCTATGACGTTAAATAATAGTAATTGTGCTGAAAACCTCGTGTATTCATGAAGATTATATAAGTCGTCAGTGTGAAAAAATAAAACGGATTGCCCCCATGAGGAACAATCCGTTTTTGTGGAACACAAGAATGAGGTAAAAACCTTATTCTTTTAGCGGTACCAGCATCAACGGGATATGTGTTTTCTTGACTACATTCGGTGCCACTGACCTTGCCCAGAAAGCGTTCATACCTGATTTGCGGTGCGTGCTGAGGAGGATCATATCTGCGCCTATCCGGGCAGCGGTAGAAACGATCACATCCGCCGGATCGCCTCGGCCGATTTCGGCTCTGGTTTTAATGCCTGCCTGCAAAAATTCATCCAGATGTGTCTGCAAGTGTTCCTTTGCGGTTTCTTCCAGGATTTCGAGATAAGCGCTGGCTGTAGCTGGTAACATATTTCTCAATGCCGCATCGCGGCCGGTCAGGGTCTTGAAGGTTGGAATAACGGTCAAAAAGTAAACTTCCGAGTTGTAGGCTATGGCAAGCTTTTGAGCGTATAACATGCTCTCATCATGCTTAGATTCGCTGTCTAAAGGGACAATAATGCGGCGCATTGCAAATGGCTGCGGATCGGCAATTTCTGGTTGAATTAACAGCAGGGGAGTTTTCCCGCCTGCCAGCACCTGTTGGGCAATATTTCCAAAAACCAGGTCTCGCATACCGCTTTTTCCGTGAGCGCACATCACAATTAAATCGGGATTGAATTCCTCGTGCGCATGCTGAATAATGCTGGCTGCCACATCCCGAACTTCCGCGGTGTGAACGTGAGTCTCAATCCTAATTTTCATATCAGAAAATTTCGCGGCGAATTTTTTTAAGTATTCATCGGCTTCATCCACCCTGGTTAGATGATGCTGACTGTGGACTTCCTGTGGAGCATCCTTTTCAATGATATGCAGCAATGTAATCGGTGCTTTCAGGGTGAGCGCCAATGACTCTGCTGGATAAAAAGCCATTTCCGCCAACTTTGAGCCATCCAATGGAATTAAGATATTGGTAAACATAATTAGCTCCCGGAAAAAATTTGGTAGATCAGGAAGAAGTTCAATGACAATATCAATACGGCTACAAGGCTTGCCAGGACGGTTGTCAGGCGTTTGTTGACCAATTCGCCCATGATATCCTTCCGGTTTGTAAAATGGATCAAGGGAATGACCGCGAAGGGCAATCCAAAACTGAGCACTACCTGGCTCACCACCAGCGTGCGTGTCAAATTAACCCCAACAGCGATTACTAATAATGAGGGCAGGATCGTGACAAGCCGTCGAATCCAGGGGGCTATTTGTTTGTGCAGAAAACCCTGCATCATCACCTGGCCGGCCATGGTTCCAACTGATGAGGATGAAAGACCGCTGGCCAGCAAGGAAATCCCGAAAATATATTGGGAAGCGCGTCCTAACAGCGGTTCGAGGGTGTGAAAGGCTTCTTCAATGCTGCCAATATTGGTATGCCCAGAAGAATGAAAGGTTGAGGCTGCCATGATCAGCATTGCCATGTTAATTAGACTGGCAGCACCCATTGCCACAACCACATCAATAATTTCATATCTGAATAGTTTTTGAAGCATTTTGGGATTTTTAACAACGATCCGATCCTGGGTTAGTGCAGAATGCAGATAAATGGCATGCGGCATAACCGTTGCGCCCAGAATCCCGGCGGCCAGCAGTACACTTTCCGGCCCTGAAAATTGCGGTACCACCGCATGAAAAGCCACATCATTCCAATTCGGTTTAACCAGGAATATTTCTATAAGGTAACTTAAGCCCACAACACCGACAAAACCCGTAATAACGGCCTCCAGTGGACGGAACCCATAGCGTTCCAGGCCCAGAATCATGAAGGTGATCAGAGCGGTGATGATGCCAGCCCAAAGAAGTGGTACTCCGAATACCAGGTAGAAACCCAGGGCCGCCCCTAAAAACTCTGCGAGATCCGTTGAGATGGCGACCAGTTCGGCCACCCCCCACATAATCCAGATCAACCATTTCGGATACTGGTCACGGCAGTGTTCCGCCAGGTTTTTTCCACTGGCAATACCAAGTTTAGCTGACAGAGATTGCAACAGCATTGCTATCAGGTTCGAGGCCACGATTACCCAGAGTAGTTCTAATCCGAACTGGGCGCCGCCCTGGATGTTCGTAGCAAAATTGCCCGGATCCATATAAGCAATACTTGCAATAAAAGCTGGACCCATAAAGGGTAACAGCCGCGCAAACCAGTTTTTCTTGCTGGTTCCTGAAAGCACTTCCTTGGCAGAAATGACGGTTTTTGAATCACCTGAATTTATTTCGGTTGGATGGTTTTCTTGTTTGCTCACTTATTGCCTCCAATCGGATTATCTATAAAAAAAGCATTGAGATTCACTGGCAGCCTTTATTCGTATCACAGATCGGGTTCGGAAGCGGACAGGCCAGCGGAGCGCCAGTAGGAGTGCGTTCAAAAACGCTTTGGTCATCCAGCCGGATAACGGCCCAGGCCAGGATATACCCATCTGCTTTACATCCCACAACCATCAGATCGGTAGCATTTGGAATTTTCGCAGCTTCCATGTGAGGCAGGATGATTACATTTTCGCCGTTTCTTCCAATGATTGTAAAAAGTGTGCGAGGATAAGGCAATGGATGATAATAATTATAAACGCTGATGTCCAATCCCTCGTTCTTCGCAAACTGTCGCGGATACAAGCTGCGTCCGGTTAATATCACGGCGTTATTTGTCGATAGAAAATTATTTAGCTGTGCGACGGAAAGGTTGAGTTTGCTCCCCGCCGCAGAAATAAAAGTAGATGCTTGTTGCTCAGGGGTTGCGGACGGGTATCTTATTGGATTAATGACTTGGGCTAATGGTATGGTGGATCCAAGAAAAAACGAAACTGCCAACACTGATGAAGCACCAAGCCACCAGGGCGCAAGCCCAAAAGAAAAAGGCTGATGTTTTACCTCTGATTCTGTGGATATGTTGAAGAAATTCTTTATCGATTCCAATACAGCGAATAGCCCCAGAACATAATAAATTAAAATTACCCAATCGGCTGGTACAAGATAGCGCCCGCCGGATGTGCGGCTGAATGAGTTTGCCAGGTAATATACTGCCAGTATGATTAGCGGCAGCATGCCAATCCAGCGCGCGCGCCTCCAGGCGATTCCCAATCCAAGTGCCAGAAGTATCAGGTTCAGGAAGGTGCAAAACTTCGCCCAGCCTGTCAGACTGCCATCCCAATAAGGTTTCCAATAATTGTCAGTTTTCTTTACTACTGTGCGCGCATCCAAATTGAGCGGCGTGTTGGGTAAGGATTGGACGGATGTAACGAGGTTATTTAGAAAATTATCAGCCGTGAAGGCCCAAATCGATTTGGGAGTTTTTGTGCTGGGAAAGTAATCCGCTTCATGTATGCTCAAAGGTTCCGTGATAGGTAAATTTGATTGCCCCAAATTATTAAGATCATATGACCCGCGGGTTGGATAGCGCTGCTGGATTACATTTTGAATGCGAGTGAAATACAAAGTGAAAATTGATACATTTTGCCCGCCAAATTGGACCCAGGGGAGAATGGAAAAAAGAGCGGCCGTCAGGAATAGGATGCTGATACCCAGCCTAATGCGGTTCATGTGCCCTGCGGGTTCGTG
>CAIWAX010000490.1 GCA_903910795.1 uncultured Anaerolineae bacterium | reverse complement strand
CGCACTGCTGGCCCTTGTCTACCTCGCCAGGCATCCATCGGATGAGTATATTTCGATTGACACAATCGCGAAAGCTCAAGGCATCCCACCCAAATTCCTTGAACAGTTGATGTTGGCGCTCAAACGTGCCCATTTTTTGCGCAGCACAAAGGGTCAGCATGGTGGTTATGCTCTGGCTAAGACCCCAAATCAGATCAGTTTGGCTGAGGTCATCCGTCTGTTTGATGGTGCGCTGGCCCCTACAGAATCTGTCAGCGAAAATTTCTATGAGTCAACGCCCATAGAAAAGGAAAAGAGCCTGACTGCCATCTTTAAAGATATTCGGGACTACGTTTCAAATAAGCTCGAACTGACGACCCTTGCGGATGTGATGGATTAAAACCAGTTGTAACCTGCCAAGAGAGAGAACCAGATCGCTGTAAAGACCGCCTGTGAAGCCACCGGCGGTCTTTATTTTGAGAGATGTTTGTCATATTCTCAGTGACAAATGTCATAATTCAGCCATTGAATATCGAATTATTCTTGACAGATCAGGCATTATGGCTACAATTCCTATTGAGTTAGTCATATATATGAAACTTTCTTTGCGTAGCGAATACGCCCTCCTGACCCTGGTCCAACTTGCCCGACATCCCCAGCCTATCCCTGAGACAGCGCTGGTCAGCGTGCTCAAGATTTCTATTGAAGCGTTAACCGAGATTCTGGCTGTCTTAGGCGGAAAGGGTTACGTGGCACAGCTAGACGGTCGTGTCCAGCTTGCCAAAGACGCCGGGGAAATTTCCGTGGCCGAAATTATACGGTTGTTTGATGGGGTACTGGCGCCGCTGGAACCGGTCAGCAGCAAGGGTTATGCTCCGGCTCCTATGGATAACGAGGTCAAATTGGCCGGGCTTTTTGAGGATATCCAGGAGCAGATTTCAACGCGATTGGAAAATACAACTCTGTCAGAGTTGGTCTGATTTTTTTTGCTGTGAAATATGACTGATTGTATTGGGCTATGCGTTTAGAGGGCCTCAACCAGTGCTGCGCGTTTGCTCAACCCATCGCGCATCACAGCGCGCAGCAGATCGAGCGCCTGGGTCAGACGTACATCTGCCAGGGTGTAGATGACCACTGTTCCGCGTCGTTCGGTGGTGACCATCCCGCGCTCACGCAGTATTTTCAGGTGGCGCGAAACGGATGGTTGGGGGATGTTGAGGGCGGTGCATAATTCAGAGACGTTTTTCGACCCGGCGGAGAGTTCGTATAGGATCATGATGCGATTGGGATCTGCCAGGCCGCCGCATATTTCAGCATGTAATTGGGTGACTTAGATCTCTAAAGATGAATTCATCGCTATATTTCTCCTCAAGATCTGTTTGAATAAAATACAGAGGATCGCCAACTTAAGTACATTATAAATTACATCAGCTTAACAGGGGAATTCAAATGTCCAGACAAGAAAGATGGCACTTGAATGGCAAGTGCCATCTTTCTTGTCCCGCGAATGAATGATACGAAATTAGTGGTTATGAATTTGCTTCATCAATTTTTCTGCGCGGGTGACGCCGTGATTGATGTGCCGTACCTCACCCCCCGGATCGATCACAAAGGTGGTCGGCACACTCAGGACACCCCAGCGTTGAGCCATCTCAGGCTGTTCGCTCGCGTCAATTTCGAGTACCTGCAGCGTATCACCCAGTATCTGGCTGGCCTTTTGAATGGCCGGGCGCTGAATGGTTTTGCACGGAACGCAGGTGGGGGTGGTGAAGTAAACCAATGTGGTTGCGCCTGGGCGCCGTAGGCCAAGATCGGAAAGCAGCCGTGGCGCGCGTACCTTCGTCCACTGTTGGTATAGCAGGTAAAAACTGATACCAGACAGAATGATCAGCAGGGCCAGCCCTGCGCGGGTCAGGATATCCATGAGGTCAGCTCGCTTTGGGTTTCATGCCAGGGAAAATACCGTTCGGCGGAGTTTTTGTGAAACCGGGTATTTTTAACTTGCCCAGCCAGTAGTACATGGCGCAACCTACGCAGAAACCGCCGAAGGCGTTCAGTGCCGCTAAGGCTACCACTACCCAAACCAGCCCCCAGCCCAGAACATTTGCGCCCAGGAAAAGGCTGACCGCACCAGCTGTCATGAAAATAAAGCCCACGAATTGTGCGAAGCGGTGCGGTTCGGGGTTGTCGTTTAACACATCTGGTTTGAGCAGACCCAGCGGTCTGAGGATGTGGAGGTAGACCAGGATGAAGCCGGGCAGTTTGAGCAGCGATCCGAGTCCCATGACCAGTGCCACGAAGGCCGCCAGGATGGGCAGGTTGAAGATAAAAGCCAGTATATTCAGCAGGATGATGGTCAATTGATTGGCTTTGAGAGCCGAGTGATCGACTTTTTGAAGGGGTTGGTCAGTCATTTTATTTTTTTCCTTTACTGAACTTATGGGTACTTTCCATTTCGTATGCAGTAGGGTGTGTCTTGAAAGTAGTTTATATACGACTTGAATAGTCGTTATTATCTTCTTGATTGGAGAGTTTGTCAAGACTAAAAGGGTCTCATTTGTGCTGGAAATATCAAACTGGCTGTGTTTCGTGCGCGAGCAGCCAGCAATCTGGCAAGGTCGGAAGCCTGCCATTAATCGATGCTTTGCCCTGCAAAAAACCCCTTCCCGAGATGGGAAGGGGTGGGGGGATAGGTTTTGCTCAAAAGTATACAACAACCCATGAGAAGTCTTCATGTCCAGTGGGACACCCAAATGGATGAAAATGCGCTGGAACGAGCGCTACTTGGGATGCACGGTTTATTTTAAGATCAGATCAGTTACAGAATTACGCATCCAACGCCTGGCCGAGATCCCACAAAATATCATCGATATCTTCGATGCCGATGCTCAAGCGGATGAAGTCCGGGCTGACTCCGGCCGAAATCTGTTCGGTTTCGCTCAACTGGCTGTGTGTGGTGGTAGCCGGGTGG
>CAIWAX010000489.1 GCA_903910795.1 uncultured Anaerolineae bacterium | reverse complement strand
GTGTGTTCTTAGCGGGGTTAGGTCGTCATCGTCAACAATTAAGCAACCCGTGAGCAGTTACTAATATTTTTGCTGTTTCCGTGTTCGTCAGCGCACCCGCAGGGCGTCCGCGTCCCAAAAGAATTAAAAGAAACCAGCTATGCGCTACTGCTTTATAAGCATTTCTTGGCGCCCTCGCCGTGAAATGTTTAATCTTTGTTCGGCCGCAAAATCTTTCAAAATGCGGAGGTATACTTTTACAAGCCCTAAGCAAATCGCGGGCTGAAGCCCTGCCTCATATCGTGAAAGTCGGCTAACCCACAGGGCGCAAAGAACGCGAGCCGACTCGTTCACCAGCCCGAAGGGCTTTCATGACATGAGCCGGGGACTCACCCGTAGGGCGCCCTGTGGGTCAGCCCCAGGCGGGCATACTGAACTTATGGGTACTTTCCATAAGCTCGCGGAACCCTTTATGAAAAAACCCTGGAGCTGAATGACTTCCATCTGGTGGCTGCGCCGCGACATACGCTTATCCGACAACCTCGCCTTGCAGGCTGCACTGCAACACGGCCCGGTCATCCCGGCCTTTGTACTCGACCCGCACCTGCTCGCCGTCACCCCCGCCCGGCGGCAAAATTTCCTATTCAACGGGCTGCGCACCCTGGAACTTGAACTCAACCAGCGCGGCAGCCCACTGATCGTGCGGCACGGCGCCCCGGAAAGCGTGCTGGCCGAACTGCTGGCGCAAACCGGCGCGCAAGCCATCTACGCCGAAGAAGATTTCACACCCTACGCCCGTGCCCGTGATGCGCGCGTAACCCGCACCCTGCCACTGAAACTCATCCACGGCCAGACCACCCTGCACCCACTCCTCGTGCACAAAGCCGGCGGGGCGCCCTACACAGTCTTCACTCCCTTCGCCCGCGCCTGGAAGACACTGCTGCCATCTGATCTGGGCCCGCTGCCAGCCCTGGATAGCCTGCCGCCCCTGCCGCCCCTGACCTCTGAGCCGCTCCCAGTGGCCCCGGAACAACCCCTGTTCCCATCCGGCGAAGCCGAAGCCCAACGTCGGCTGCAAAACTTTATCTCCAACCAAATCTACAACTACGCCGGCGAACGCAACCGCATGGATCTGGAAGGCACCTCCGCGCTTTCACCCTACCTGCGCTTTGGCATGCTCTCCATGCGGCAGGCCGTAGCGGCGGCCCAGCTTGCCATCCGCTCAGCCCCCGGCCCCGCGCAACTCGCCTCCGCCGAAACCTGGCTAAACGAGCTGATCTGGCGCGAATTTTATATCTACATCCTCTACCACTTCCCGCGCGTCAGCCGCACACCTTTCAACCCCACCCTGGCAAACATCCCCTGGCGCGCAGCCGGCACCGATTTTGAAGCCTGGTGCGCCGGGCAGACCGGTGTACCAGTTGTCGACGCCGGCATGCGCCAGTTAGCCGCCAGCGGCTGGATGCACAACCGCGCTCGCATGATCACAGCCTCCTACCTCGTCAAAGACTTGCTCATCAACTGGCAGCTCGGCGAACGCTGGTTCATGCAAAATTTACTCGACGGCGACCCGGCCGCCAACAACGGCGGCTGGCAGTGGACAGCCGGCACCGGCACCGACGCCGCGCCTTACTTCCGCATCTTCAACCCCCTGCTCCAGAGCCGCAAGTTTGACCCACACGCCGCCTACATCCGCACATGGGTCCCCGAACTGGCCGGCCTCCCGGAAGATACCATCCACGCCCCCTGGGAAAAGGGGCTGAGCATACCCGGCTACCCACCCCGTCCGCTTATAGAACATACCCTGGTCAAAGAACGCACCCTGCGCGCTTACCACCACTCAAAATCCACGCCGAAACCATAAAGCGCAACCACCCCCACCTGCGTCCCGGGAGGAGTCGCCCCGCCCCTCCTCCAAATCCCGCTCTTGGACATGTGCCCTGCGGGTTTGGGGCCGCTCTCGCCTGCGTGCTCTCCGCAGGATGCTGGGAGGAGTCTTTCACCCCGCACGTTCTTGGCGGGGGTGGTTTGGGCCCGACCCCTCCCGCGTATTCTTCGCAAACCCGCCAAAACCGGGCACAGCAACGCTGTGCCCGGTTTTAAGTGTAAGTACACCCCGTTTCCACCTGGCAATCAAACCGTTTTCAGACCGGCAAGGGTATAATTTCACCACCATGGCCGAACCCTCACTCCTGAACAATCGCTACCAAATCCTTGAACCGCTCGGCACAGGCGGCATGGCCCAAGTCTTCCGCGCCCGCGACCTCATGCTGGAACGATTCGTCGCCATTAAAATGCTGCGGACCGACTACTCCTCCGACCCCACCGTCCAAATCCGCTTCCGACAAGAAGCCAAAGCCGTCGCCAACCTCTCCCACCCCAACATCGTCACCGTCCACGACTTCGGCTTCGATCAGGGCAAACTATTCATCGTCATGGAATACGTCCCCGGCACCAACCTCAAAGTCATGATCGACAACCTCGGCAAATTCAACCCCGAAGACGCCCTGCCAATCATCATCCAGGCCTGCGCCGGACTCGGCTATGCCCACCGCGCCGGCATCGTCCACTGCGACGTCAAACCACACAACATCCTCATCACCCCCGATCACCGCGTCAAAGTAACCGACTTCGGCATCGCTCGCGCCATCTCAGGCATCCGCCCCAACGAACAGCACGACGTCGTCTGGGGCTCCCCCCTCTACTTCTCCCCCGAACAAGCCGCCGGCCAGGCCCCCTCCCCCGCCTCAGACGTCTACTCCCTCGGCGTAGTCATGTACGAAATGCTCACCGGCCGCCCCCCCTTCATCGCCAAAACAGCCGAAACCCTGGCCCGCCTGCACCGTGAAGCCATCCCCCAACCACCCAGCACCTTAAACCCAAAAATCAGCCCCGAACTGGAGCAAATCATCCTGAAAGTACTCTCCAAAGAACCCGTCGCGCGCTACCGCACCGCCGACCAGCTTGGACGAGTATTAATGACCTTCGGCGCGCAAAAACCCGCCGAACCGCCCGCCAAAAGCAGCCCGCCGCCTGACAATCCCGGATTACGCACGGGAGACAACCCCGGCCCCCGCACGGCCAACCAGAGCGAAGCGCGGCAAACCGCCACCCTGCTCCAAAGACCGCTCAACCCTCCCTCGGCGCCAATCTATAACCAACCAGAACCGCAGCCGGAACCGGAAGAAGAACCCGAAGATACCTATCCTATGGATGAAATCGACTGGGTTTCAGTTGGATTGGGACTGCTCGCCCTGGCCACCGTAGGCGGACTCATCCCCCTCTGGCTGGCCGTCTTCTTCCGCTGGAACAACGCCTTCCCCTAAAACATACTGAACTTACACCGAACTTACATTTGCCCTATTTGTGAGTACTTACCACCCCTGCTCCCTGACCCTTGACACCTGACACCTACACACCCTATGCCCCTCACCGTAATCGCCCCCTCCATCCTATCCGCCGACTTCACCCGCCTGGGCGAAGACATTGCCGCCTGTGAACGCGCCGGAGCCGACTGGATCCACGTAGACATAATGGACGGCCACTTCGTGCCCAACCTCACCATCGGCCCGCTCATCGTAGAAGCCTGCCGGCGTGCCACCCGCCTGCCCCTCGACGTCCACCTCATGATCGAAAACCCCGACAGCCTGCTCGAAGCCTTCGCCAAAGCCGGCGCCGACCGCCTCACCGTACACGTCGAAACCTGCCCCCACCTGCACCGCACCATCCAACACATCCGCGCGCTCGGCCTCAAAGCCGGCGTCACACTCAACCCGGCCACCCCCGCCGTCATGCTAAAAGAAATCTACCCCTACCTTGACCTCGTCCTGGTCATGACCGTCAACCCCGGCTTCGGCGGCCAGACCTTCATCGTTGAAACCCTCTCCAAAGTAGCCGAAATCCGCGCCGCCCTCAACCTGACCGGCTCACAAGCCTGGCTGGAAGTAGATGGCGGCGTCTCAGACAAAACCCTCCCCGCCCTGCGCGCAGCCGGTGCCAATGCCTTTGTCGCCGGCAACGCGGTTTTCAACCACCCAGACGGCATCGCCGGAGGCATCCTGGCCTTACAAAACTGCCTCACCCTGCCGGATCAAGCTTAAAACAAAAATCACGGATGGCAATCCCGGATTTTTATCCGTGACAGCGCCGTGATTTTTGAAGCACTAGATTGTGATGTTACTCCCGGTTCCTGCACGGGATGTTACTCCCGGTCTTTGTGTGGGATCGTACCTTACGCTGTTTTTACCATCGTGCGGATGCACTTGGTGCACAGCGTCTTCTGAGACTTGGTGCCATTCTCAAAAACGGTAACCTTTTGCAAATTCGGCAGGAACTTGCGGTTGGTAGCCCGCAGGGAGAAAGAGCGGTTGTGACCAAAAGTGGTGGTCTTGCCACAGTGAGCGCATTTAGCCATCGTGAATTATCCTTTCTTGCTATAATACCATAATGAACTTATGGGTACTTTCCATGATAATCCCGGTCTTTGTACGGGATCGAGCCGTTAACTACAAGCGCAAGATTTTACCACAAAGCGCATCCTTACACAAGTCAAGTGTTATAAATAAATACACAAAAAGGATTAGAAAAAAATGGGACAGGAAAAAACAACTTTGGGAAGTATCCATATTTCGCCAAATGCCATCGCTACCATCAGCTACCACGCCACACTCCAATCTTACGGGGTGGTGGGGCTGGCGCCCAAGAACCTGGCAGAAGGCATCGCGGCTTCGATCACGCGCGAACCCAGCCGAGGTGTGAATGTTCATTTTGAACATGACAACCTCGACATCGATATTTACGTCATCGTGGAATTCGGCACCCGCATCGCTTCGGTGGCGCAGAGCGTGGCCAACGCGGTGCGCTATTCGGTTGAAAAGAATGTCGGCTTGAAGGTTCACGAAGTCAACGTGCATGTTCAGGGTTTGCGCGTCAGTAATAAAGATTAACCCAACCCTTTCAATTCACCTCATTTTGCTGCCCGCTCCTGGCAGGAATATGGTAATCCCGGTTATTGTACGGGATTGATTGCAAATTTCAAAACTTTATGATCCGCGGCCCGCGCAAGGAGAACCCACCGCATGCAAAGTAAGTCTTTTGATGGTTTAATGTTGAAAAAATTGGTGGAAGCTGGCTTAACCTGGCTGCGGACCAATCATCAGGTTGTAAACGCGCTCAACGTGTTCCCCGTCCCGGATGGCGACACCGGCACGAACATGCTGCTGACCATGACCTCCGCCTACAACGAGATCGGCAGCCTGGGACATCAAAGCGCCGGGCAGATGGCCGCCGCGGTAGCGCAGGGTGCCCTGATGGGCGCGCGCGGCAACTCCGGGGTCATCCTGTCACAGTTGTGGCGCGGGTTCTCGCGAGCGCTGCATGGAAAAGATACCATCGATGCGCAGACCCTGGCCGCGGCCTTTGCCGAAGCGCGCGATACCGCCTACAAAGGCGTTGTGCGTCCGGTGGAAGGCACGATCCTGACTGTCTCAAAGGATATCGCCACGGAAGCGGCGCTGGCTGTGCTGGACAGTGATGACCCCCTGGTGATCTTGCGCCGCTGTGTGGCCGCCGCGGACAAATCTGTCCAGAATACCCCGGAACTGCTGCCCATCCTGAAGCAGGCCGGCGTGGTGGATTCGGGCGGCAAGGGCCTGTTCTTCATCCTGGAAGGCATGTTGCGCTATCTGGACGGTGAGTCGCTCGAATTGGCGCTCATTTCTGTCCAGCCGCTCTCCGCCATGAACCTGGAAAACGCCCTGGATGATGTGGAAGAGGGCCAGGATTGGGAAGTGGTGGTGGATTTCCGCCCCAACAGCGAATTTGAACTGCAAAGGTTTTATACCCATCTCGAAAGCATGGGCACATCCATCCAGGTAGGTGAGGGTGACGGCATGTACCGTATGCACATCCACACCCCGCTGGAGAAACGCTATGAACCAATCGACTATATCCTGGGGATTGGCACGATCACCAAAGTGGCCATGGAAAACCTGCTGGCACAGATGGATGAAGTCGGAGAAAGAGCCAAAAACAGCAAGCTGGAATTGGCGGCCATTGAACCGGGGCAGATCGCGGTGATCACCGTATCCCCCGGCCCGGGTCTCTCGCGCATCTTCGCCAGCCTGGGCGTGGCGGCTGTAGTCGGCGGCGGGCAAACCATGAACCCATCCACCAAGGATATTCTGGATGCGTTTGAAAAACTGCCCACCGACAAAATCATCATCCTGCCCAATAACAAGAATATCATCCTGGCAGCCAACCAGGCCAAGGAAGTGACCGTCAAACAGGTACGCGTGGTGCCCAGCCGCAATATTCCGCAGGGTCTGTCGGCCATGCTGCATCTCATCCCGGATGGCGACCTGGATGCGGTGGCCCGCAAAATGACCTCGGCCATGGAAAGTGTGCAGACTGGCGAGGTGACCATCGCCACCCGCTCGGTCGAGATCGATGGCGTGACCGTCAAGGAAGGCCAGGTGATCGCCCTGCTCAACGGCAAACTGGCGGTTTCCTCCGACAACCTGGAGCGGGCCTGCCTGGAACTGTTTGAAAAAGCCAAGGCCGAGCAATACGAGTTGATCACAATGTTCTACGGGGAGGATATGAAACACCCGGATGCCAACCATATCGCTGACCTGATCCGCGAAAAATACCCAAATCAGGAAATCGAAGTGCAGGAAGGCGGGCAGCCGCATTACCAGTTCATTTTCTCAATTGAATAGAATACAAGCGCCATTGAGCCCCTTTCCCCCAGCGGGAAAGGGGGCCAGCCTATGAGCCTGTGCATTCTGACTGACACCACCGCGCTGATCCCCCAACCTGCCCCCCACACAGGCAAGTTTATCTTTGCCATCCATCGAAAATCAGAGGCCAGCGGGCTGCTGCCCATTGATCTGCAGGAATATCAGGAGATTTTTACCAGACTGGAACACGAATTCAACGCCATCCTGGTGCTGACCGGATCGGACGCGCTTTTCGGCGGGGTCGAAACTGCGCAGCAGGCTGCGCGAAGTCACGGCGGTTCCGCCAGGATTGAAGTGCTCGACACGCAGCAGCTCGGCTCCGGGTTGGGTATCCTGACGCTTCTGGCAGCCCATCAGGCGGCCGCCGGGAGGAGCCTGCTGGAAACGCAGGATTATGTGCGGGCCGCCAGCCCGTGCTTGTTCACGATCCTATGCCCCGATCAGCTATTTCCGGGCCAGGAAAAGAACAGCGCCGCCGGGAATTTTGAAGAGCCGCCGGGGGTTTTGCCGATTTACACCGTCGAAGAAGGGCAGTTCGCGCTCTATAAAAAAGTGCGCACCCAGCGCCATTTACTTGAAATTTTTCAGGAATTTCTGGAAGAATTTGAGACCCCTGAGCAGGTTTGTTTATTTCACGGGAAAAATACCAGCCTGCACATCCGGGCCCTGCGGAATACCATCCTGGAATTATTTCCGGGCATCCAACTCACTGATCTGGAACTCAACGAAAACCTGACCCACTTGTTCGGCGAACACACCGCCGGGTTGACGGTGCTGGAGTTGCCCCGCGAACGAGGGCAGTGATCCAAATGCGTACCGGCCTGGTAACTGACTCAAACTCCGATCTGCCGGATGACCTGATTCAGCGTTACCAGATTGAAGTGATCCCCAATACGCTGGTAATGGATGGTCTGCCCTACCTGGACGGCCTGGAAATTTCGCGCAGCGATTTTTACAAACGCCTGCCGGACCTGCGCCAAACCCCCACGACCGCCGCCCCATCCCAGGCCGAATTTAGCGCCCGCTACCACAAATTATTCACCGCCGGCTGCGAGCATGTCATTGGCATCTTTACCGCCGAAAAGCTGACCGCCATCTCCAATATCGCCCGCCTGGCGGCCGCTGAAATCCCCGGCCAGGTCAGCGTAATTGAGTCTGGCTCGCTTTCGATGGGCGTCGGTTACCAGGTATTGGCCGCCGCGCAAGCCATTGAGCGCGGCCAGCCGCTGGCCGAGGTTTTGCGCCAGGTACAATCCGTGCGCGAACGGATCAAGCTGTACGCGGCCCTGGATACGCTCGAATACATGCGGCGTTCCGGGCGTGTGCCACAGGCCGTCAGCGCGCTGGGTGGGCTGCTCAAGATCAAGCCGGTCATTGAACTGCGCGAAGGCGTGGTCAGGCCGGTCGATGCGTTGCGCACCACCGGCCGGGCCACCGAAAAGCTCATCAGTCTGCTGCTGGAGCTTCAGCCTTTTGAGCACCTGACCATTTTGCACACCAATGCCGAAGCCCGCGCCCGCGAGCTGTTGGAGCGCCTCGAAACTATGCCCGGTCTGCCGCTGCCCGAAAAACCGCTGATCGTGAACGTGACCAGCGTGATAGGCACACATGTCGGGCCAAACGGCCTGGGGATCGCCCTGGTCAGGAGCCATTGGTAAGCAGCAAACTTCCGCGCGCACCATTTCGGCGGGCTGAAGCCCTTCCTCAGTACAAAAAAGCCCTTCGGGCTGCCAAACGGAAAGCACCCACCCACAGGGCAAATGTAAGTTCAGTATAAGTCGGCTCGCGGTCTTTGCGCCCTGTGGGTCAGCCGATTTTCATGACCTGAGGCAGAGCATTAGCTCGCCGGTACTCACCGATACAAAAGTCACCTACACTTTTGCACTATACCCAACCCCGCGCCAATCCATCAAAAAGCCACACATCTCATTTATAATTATTCCGCACTTTCCGCACTTTCCGCACGTTCCGCACTTTCCGCACTTTCCGCACTTTCCGCACTTCCCTGACACCTGACACCTGACACCTCCACACCTGACACCTGATACCTTATGACCTTCGCTCCCGGTGACACCCTGCTCGACAAATACCGCATCGAAACCCTGCTCGGACAGGGTTCGTATGGGCAGGTTTATCTTGTCACATACCTGCCATTGAACCAGCCGCGCGCGCTCAAGGTGCTGCGCCGCGCTGGTGCGACCGCCAAAGAATTTGAAAAAGCCCAGGAACGCTTTACACTGGAAGCCCAGCTCGGCGGGCAATTGAACAGCCCCAACCCGAACCCGCATTTACTGATGATCTATGAGCCTATTCTTAATGAGGAAATGGCTGGCATCGTCATGGAATACGCGCCCGGCGGCAGCCTGGCAAAACGCATCCAGCAAGCCCGCGAACAGGGTCGCCCCATCCCGGTGGCGCAGGCGCTCCAAATTGCGCTGGATGTCGCGGAGGGTCTTGAGGCTTTGCACGACAAAGAGATCATCCACCGCGATCTGAAACCCGCCAACATCCTGTTTGACCAGCACAGTCATGCCCGCCTGGCCGATCTTGGCCTGGTGCAGACGCCAGATGATAACAGCCATCGTCTGGAACTCAGCCGGGCTCAGGCCCATCCCGGCACGCCGGGGTACATGAGCCCGGAACAGGAAACCTCCACCAATCCGCTCAAACCGCCCTCCGATATCTACGCATTGGGGCTGGTGCTGTTCGAGATGCTGACCGGCAAGCTATACTACAATCAGCGCCCGGGCACCCGCGCCAGCAAGCTGCGCACTGACCTGCCCGGGCAAGTGGATGATCTGTTGGCGCGCACGCTGTCAAAAGACCCGGAAGAGCGTCCCTGGGATGGGGCGGAAGCCGCCGGGCTGCTGCGCGAGGCGCGTGAGAATTTAGAC
>CAIWAX010000488.1 GCA_903910795.1 uncultured Anaerolineae bacterium | reverse complement strand
CCCCCCCCCCCCCCCATTTTCAAGCAGAAGACGGCATACGAGATCTCCGGAGTGACTGGAGTTCAGACGTGTGCTCTTCCGATCTGTACTTTGGGCGGGATTTTGGCATCCTTGGGCAATTCGCTCACAATTGTGAACGGGAAGGCTTCCAACCAGTTGGCATGGGCGGGTTTGAGGTTGTATCTCTGGCCAACTGCTTCCACCGAATGAGACAACCACCAATCATACCAACGCAGTTGCAGATCTGGAAGATTGTTTGCTACCTCCGTCAACTGCGTGCGCGCCGGGCTGTTGCCGCCGTGACCGTTCAATAGCAGGATGCGCCGGAAGCCGCCCTGGTATGCAGAGCGGACAATGTCTTCCATGACCGAGATCAGGGTCGAGACGCGCAGGCTGAGGGTTCCGGGGTAGGCCAGAAAGTAATTTGAACACCCAAAGCTCAAGGGCGGCGCAATCAATACACCACTTGCCTGGGATGCCGCGTCAGCCAGCGCCATGGGAATGCGGATGTCGGTCAACAGACTCAGATAACCGTGCTGTTCTGTGGCTCCCAGTACCAGAATCAGCCGGTCTTCCTGTTTGAGGTACGCTTCCACATCCATCCAGTTCAGATCTTCGATTCGCATGCCTAACCCCCGGTTGTATAAATAGTGCTGATGTTTACTTCGTTACCGGGCGCCACGGTATGGTAATAGCAGCTCGATGCATTGACCGGGCACCAGATGGCCCAGGTATCGTAGAGGTGCAGAGTGTTGCCGTTCAAATCTTTAACATACACCTGGATGTTGTCACCCGCAACGTTGGCGATGGCGACTTCATTGCCGTGCGGACTGAAGTACAACCCATTAATTGGCTGGCTCCAGTCGCTTGGGTTCAGGCCGATGTCGGTGAAGTTGTATGGGCTCCAGGTACGCGGCCAGGAGCCGTGCGCATTGTAATAAGCCAGCATGCGCGCGTTAAAATCCGCGATGATGGCCATGGTACTGGTGGGTGTCGCCATTTTCCCGGCGACCAGGCCAAGGCTATTTCCCATCGTGGCGCCCATGCCGATCAGCGCCGCGATAACAGCCAGCGCGATCAGCACAATGATGATGGCGTATTCAACGGTTCCCTGCCCGGATTGGCTTGATACTGAACTTACACCGAACTTGTGGGTACTTTCCATGGGCAATTTCCATTATTAAGGAACGGTGATTGAACCGAGACCGACGGCCTTGTTCGCTTCAATGCTGACCGGAACTTGCATCTCACGCGATCCGGTTTTGATGGTTAGCTGGTAATTCCCGGGCGGGAGGCTTGCGAAAAAGAAGCAGCCGTCAGCAGAGGTGGTGCTGGAAAAGCTCCCCGTACTGAACTTATTGGTACTTTCCATTGTCACAGTTGCCGCCAATAGTTTCCCATCAGGTTGCGCAGCGTGCAGGCAGCCATCCAGCCCGCCAGGCTGCGCGGACTTCAGGGCCGGCCCAACTGCCAGGCCGGACAAAATCATCAGGAGAATCATCACGATCACTACCAGTACCAGCAGGCTGCGCCTGTTCAAGTAAAACCAGCGTTTGATTGGCGTGCGAGGTTTTTCGGGTTGATCGAGACTGGGGCTGTTTTCAAAGGCCATATAACTATTATATTCCATACTGAATTTATACCGAACTTACATTTGCCCTACGAGTGGGTACTTTCCATCACACAAAGCATAGTCCATGGTTCTAAATGCTCTAACCACAAAATCATAGTCCAGATTTATAATGAGCAGGATGACACTTAAAAACGTGATTCCACTGCCTGGACAGTTTCTGGATAGGATGCAAAGCTTTATGGGAGATGAATTCCCGGCTTTTGCTGAATCGCTCAACGCCCAACCCAAAACCGGTTTGCGGGTCAATACCCTCAAGCTGTCGAGCGAACAATTCCAATCCATTTCGCCCTTTGCCTTGGGAGAGAAAGTTCCCTGGTGCTCATCCGCCTTTATCCTGGACGGGGAAGACCGTCCGGGGCTGCACCCCTTCCATCTGGCCGGGCTGTACTACCTGCAGGATCCTTCGGCCATGTCGCCGGCGGAGCTGCTGGCGCCTCAGCCTGGCGAGCGCGTGCTGGACCTGGCGGCGGCGCCGGGCGGCAAAACCACCCATCTGGCGGCGCTGATGCAGGGCCGCGGGCTGTTGGTGGCCAATGAAATCAAAGAGAAGCGGGTCGGCCATCTGGCCCAAAACGTGGAGCGCTGGGGCGCGGGCAATGTCGTCGTCACCAACGAGACGCCCGAGCGCTTGGCGGATTACCTGGGGGCGGTTTTTGATCGTGTGCTGGTGGATGCGCCCTGCTCAGGCGAAGGCATGTTCCGCAAGGATATGGGTGCACGGGCCGATTGGTCAACCGAAATGGTGGCGGGCTGCGCTGTGCGCCAAAAGAATATCCTGCATATAGCAGCTAAACTGGTGCGGGCCGGCGGGCATCTGCTGTATTCCACCTGTACCTTCGCACCCGAAGAAGATGAAGGCGTCATTGAGCAGCTCCTGCGAGAATATCCCGATTTCGAAATTGTACAACTTCCGAAATTCCCCGGCTTTTCATCCGGCAAGCCGGAATGGATCGAAGCCCGGCCGGCGCTATCCGGAGCCGTGCGCCTGTTCCCGCACCTGTTGAACGGTGACGGTCACTTTGCCTGTCTGCTGCGCAAGCAGGGCGAGACCGGTGAAGAAGAATTCCCGCGACCCAGGCGTTCGGGGCTTTCAAAATCGCTGGCGGAGCTGTGGCGCAGCTTTACCGCGCAAACTTTAGCGCTGGATTTGCCCGAAGACCGTTTGCAAACGGCCGGTGAGCGCCTGTATTATCTGCCGGAAGGTTGCCTGGATTTTGGCCGCCTGCGTACAGTGCACTCTGGCGTGTGGCTTGGTTCCTTTAAAAAAGATCGTTTTGAACCTGCCCACCCCCTGTCCTTATTTTTGAAACCCGGTCAGGCCAAAAATGTCTTTGACCTGCAAGTTGGCAGCCCACAACTGGCGGCTTATTTACGCGGCGAGACCCTGGAAACGGATGTGCGCGGTTGGGCCGTCGTCACGGTCAACGGCTTCCCGATTGGCTGGGGGAAAGGCGTGCAGGGTACATTGAAAAATCATTTTCCCAAGGGCTGGATGATATAAACTCTGGAGGATTTTTATGGAATTAAACTTGAATGGAAAAATTGCCATTGTCACCGGCGCCAGCCGCGGGATCGGGGCGGCGATTGCCCGCAACCTGGCGGGCGAAGGCGTTCGGCTCGTGCTGGTGGCTCGCACCAGCGATCACCTTGAAAGCCTGGCGGCCACCCTCCCAACCGATTGCCTGGTTCAGGCGCTTGATTTACGCGACCCACAGGTCCCTGCGGCCGTGATCTCTGCCGCGCTTACGCGTTTTGGCCGGATTGATATACTGGTCAACAACGCCGGGGCCACCAGGCGCGGTGATTTCCTGGCTTTGCCGGATGAGGATTGGGCGGATGGTTTCGCGCTCAAGTTTTTTGGCGCCATGCGCTGCTGCCGGGCGGCCTGGCCGCATCTGGTAGCCTGCCAGGGGGCCATTGTGAATATCATCGGTGTGGGTGGCCGGATGGGGAACGCCGATTTTACGATTGGCGGCTCGGTCAACTCGGCTTTAATCAACCTGACCAAGTCCCTGGCTGATCGTGGTGTGCAAGAGGGGGTACGCATCAATGCTATTAACCCCGGCTCGATCCGTACCGATCGGCTGCAGATCCGCATCCGCAGCTTTGCCCAGCAGCACGGGCTGGATGAGACTCAGGCGGCGGTTGAATTGGCGAAAATCCAGGGCGTCACACGCTTTGGAACGTCTGATGAAATTGCGCGGGCGGTCACTTTCCTGGTTTCTCCGCAAGCCAGCTACATCAACGGCGCTATCCTGGATGTGGACGGGGGACAAACACGCGCGTTATAAAAGGCAAACGAGATCGATACTGATCTTACATCTGCCCTGCGATTTGCTAAGCAAATCGTGAGTACTTTCCATACCGAACTTATGGGTACTTTCCATCACACAAATCATAGCCCAGACTTCCATGGGTATTTTCCATATTGACGCCAGCCTCTCAACAGTATACAATGAAAGTGCTTTCATAAAACTATTTTCACGGGGCAGTCATGATACCCAAAAATAAAAAGAGTGCCACTATCTATGATGTTGCCGAACTTTCCGGTGTCAGTATCGCCACTATCTCCCGGGTTTTGAATGCACCCGAAAAGGTTAATTCTGAAACCCGCGCGCGGGTCTTTAAGGCCATAGATGATCTGGCCTTTGTTCCCAAGGCTGAGGCGCGCGCCAGGGCCTTGCGCCATACCGGTCGAATTGGGGTTATCACGCCCTTTTTTACGGCGCCGTCTTTCGTTCAGCGCTTGCGCGGGCTGGCCGGGGCGCTTTCCAAGGAGCGCTATGAACTGGTGATTTACACGGTCGAGTCAACGGATCAATTGATCAACTATCTGTCCTCGCTGCCGATCACCGGCAATCTGGACGGACTGGTGATCATGTCTTTATCGATCGGCGAAGAGGACGCGCGTCGTTTGCTGGAACACAATCTCCCAACAGTGTTGATCGAATATCCGCACCCCACTTTGAGCAGCGTTGAAATTGACGATGCGGCGGGTGGTCGCATGGCTGCCGAATACTTGATCGCCAAGGGGCACCGCCGGATTGCTTTTCTGGGTGATACGGATACGGCCGAGTATTCCATCCACCCCATCAGCCAGCGTTTGGTGGGTTTTCGCCAGGCGCTGTTGGATGCCCACATTCCATTGCCGGAAGAGTTTGTGCGCCTGGCGCCATATACGCAAGACCAGACCCGCCAGGTGGCAAGTGACCTGCTGAGAATTTCATCCCCGCCAACCGCCATTTTTGCCGCCACGGACTTTCAGGCCCTGGGCGTGCTGAAAGCTGCGCGCCAACTGGGCGTACACGTGCCCGAACAACTGGCCGTGATTGGGTTTGATGATCTGGATCTGGCCGAATATGTTGATCTGACCACCGTGCGCCAATATCTGGATGAATCCGGACGATTGGCGATCGAGATCCTGTTATCGCGTATCGCGGACCCATCCCGGCCGGCCCAGCATATCCATATTCCGTTAGATATTGTTGAGCGCGCCACGGCCTGAATTTCCCTAAAATCTTCCCATTAAATGCAAAAATGCAAGTTGGGTATTGACTCTTTTTGAAGTTTTGCTATAATACATGAAAGTGCTTTCATGGAAACACTTACTATAACAGTTCTCACTTTTTTTGCTGTCGTTTTCACTTCTCAGAAATGAGCTGAGCTTCTGACGTGGTATGGTAATGATCCATAAGGCAGGTTGATAGACATTTTCCTTTTATATCGTGTATTTTAAGAAAGGAGGTGTTATAAATAACTGTAGTGAAATTGCTGTTCGCATTTGACATACCAAATCAATTCCAATCATGCAAGAAGGAGAATAGAAACAAATGAAGACAAGTCGTGTTTTATGGTCTGTACTCAGCGTTTTGTTGCTGGGTTCCATGCTTATGGCAGCCTGTGCACCGGCCGCCGCTCCCACCGCTGCTCCGGCTGACACTGCTGCCCCGGCTGCTACATCCGCTCCAGCCGCTACTGTTGCCCCAGCCGCTACTACTGCACCTGCCGCCACTACTGCGGCAAAGCCTGCCGCTACTGGCAGCTTCCTGGATCGCGCCATGGCTGGTGAGTTCAAAGGCACCACTGTTACCGCTACTGGCCCGTTTGTAGACCAGGATGCCCAGAAGTTTGCCGCCACCATGGCTGATTTCCAGGCCAAGACCGGTATCACCATCCAGTACCAAGGCTCGAAGGAATTTGAAGCTTCGATCAAGGCTGCCATGGATGCCGGCAATGCCCCAGATGTGATTGACTTCCCGCAGCCCGGTCTGCTGGCTTCCTTTGCCAAGCAGGGCAAGATCACCGATCTGAGCAAGCAGCTCGATGTAGCCGCCGTCAAGGCCAATTACAATCCATACTGGATTGACCAATCCATGATGCCCGGCAAAGATGGCACCCCCATTATGGCTGGCATTTGGGAACGCGTGAACGGCAAGGGCTTTGTGTATTATCCCAAGAAGGCTTTTGACGCCGCTGGTTACAAAGTCCCGACCACCTTTGCTGAACTGACGACATTGGAAGATCAGATGGTCAAAGATGGTTCCACCCCGTGGTGCATCGGTATTGAATCCGGCGCCGCCACTGGCTGGGTCGCCACTGACTGGATCGAAAACATCATGCTGCGCACCACCACCCCCGAGAATTACGATGCCTGGGTGGCCGGTAAACTGCCCTTCTCTTCCCCCGAAGTCACCAATGCCGCCAAGATCATGGCCAGCATCTGGCAGAACCCCAAGTATGTTTACGGTGGAACCGCCACGATCGTCAAGACCAGCTTCGGCGATTCGACCCTGCCCATGTTTGATGCCAAGGGTCCCAAATGCTTCATGAATATGAACGGTAACTTCATCACCAGCTTCTTCCCGGCGACTGCCAAGGCAGGTGTTGATTACGGTGCATTCTACTTCCCGCCCATTGATCCCAAGTATGGTTCCCCGATGGAAGTTGCTGGCGATATCTGGGGCGCGACCAACACCAAGCCCGAAGTAATGGCTGTCATGCAATACTTCACCAAGGCTGAACATCTGAAGGTTTGGATGCAGCAGGGCGGCGCGATTGCTCCTCAGAAGGATGCTGACCTGTCCTGGTATGGTTCCGATATTGACCGCGTTGTTGGCGGAGCGATCGTGAACGCCGGAACCCTGCGCTTCGATGGCTCAGATGCCATGCCCGGTGCTGTTGGCGCTGGCACCTTCTGGAAAGAAATGACCAGCTTTGTCTCCGGTGCTGAAGATCTGCCCACCGCGCTGAAGAACATTGACGCTTCCTGGCCTAAATAACTAGTTCCATAATTCAGTATGGGCTGGCTCTTTATAAGCCAGCCCATACTGAACTTATACCGTACGTGTACCGTACTTATGGATACTTTCCATGGGTACTTTCGACAGGATTATCGTCCGCGGGACTTACGCGCCCATCTAATAATGGTTGAGTGGGTCTTTTTTTCTCAAAAAACGGATTGATACAAAAAAAAGGATGGCTGCCTTATGTCCATGAATACACCTGAAAGTTCGCGCAAATCTCTGATAAGTTCTCCCGTCGTTCGCGCGGTTGCAGCTTTGGTGCCCTTGGCGATTTCCCTGGTGATCTTGACCTGGGGCTTCTTCTTTGTTCGCGATTTGCAACTCGTAAAAAACACAATCCCGCAACTATTCATTGTTGTAATTGCCATCATCTGGGGTGTCGGCGGCGTTGTATTGCTTTTCACAACCGCAAATTTCTTTGTAGAACAGCTCCCAGAGCTTTGGGTACACAGGCTGCAGCCATTTATTTTCATTGGGCCAGCCATATTGATGCTCACCTGGGCGTTGGTCATCCCTACCATTCGAACCATCATCTCTGCCTTTTTCGATGAAGCCAGCGTAGGGTTTGTTGGCATGAAGAACTTTGTTTATGTATTTACAAACCCGGCCATGCTCACAGTTTTTCGCAATAACCTTTTGTGGGTCATCTTTGGCACAACTTTCACGGTTTCCGCCGGGTTAATCGTGGCAGTACTGGCTGACCGCAGCCGCTTTGAGGTCGCCGCCAAGGCCATGATCTTCATGCCCATGGCAATCTCGTTTGTGGGTGCCGGTGTGATTTGGAACTTCGTTTACGCGGCCAAACCGGTGGATGCACCCCAAATTGGTTTGTTGAATTCCATCGTGGTTGGCTTTGGAGGCCAACCGCAGGCCTGGACAGCCTTTTTTCAGCCCTGGAACAATTTTTTCCTGATCGTGATCGTCATCTGGCTGCAAGCCGGCTATTCCATGGTCTTATTTTCAGCCGCCATCAAAGGCATTCCCGCCGAAATCATGGAGGCTGCCCGGGTGGATGGCGCGACCGAACTTCAGGTCTTTTTCCAGATTATGATCCCGCAAATCATGGGCACCATCATCGCAGTTTCCACCACCGTTGTTATTTTCACTTTGAAAATATTTGATGTGGTTTGGGTTATGACGGGTGGTCAGTACGATACCAGCGTGATTTCCACCGAGTTCTACCGTCAGTATTTTACTTACAACAACAATGGTATCGGCTCTGCCATCGCGGTAGTGTTGTTTATCGCCGTTATCCCGGTCATGGTTTATAACCTGCGCCAGTTCGCTCAGCGAGAGGTGTTCTAATGAAATCAAAATTCGCCGGCAGTCTCTTGGTGAATGGCATGCTTGCAGTCATTTGCCTGTTGTGGACAATTCCAACCTTTGGTCTGCTCGTATCATCCTTCCGTGATCGCATCGATGTAAACACTTCCGGCTGGTGGACTATTTTTCCACATCAGGACTGGGTTTCTGTCCAGGAAGTCACCCCGGATGCTTCCGTGAATCGTGATGTGCCGATGACTTTCAAGGCCGACTCTGGCACCAGTGTTACCGCTCCCTTTGAACAATTGCAGATAGGCGTTGAAAAAGATGGCTACCGTTTTCAATGGATCGGCAACCGCCGTGTTGGTTACCTGGAAATCCAGAAATATACCTGGACCTCCAATACAAACTTTACCCTGGAAAATTATAAACAGGTACTCTCCAGCGGCAATTACACGGCTGCCCTGAAAGATGGCACGACTGAAACAGCGCTTGGCGACAATATGACCCACGCCTTCCTGAACAGCGTGGCGGTGGCAGTGCCCGCTACTGTCATCCCGATTGCCCTGGCTGCTTTTGCCGCCTACGGTTTCGCGTGGATGAAGTTCCCGGGTCGTAAGATGCTGTTTGCCCTGGTGGTCGGCCTGCTGGTCATCCCGCTCCAGATCGCGCTGATCCCGATCCTGAAGGATTATGTGGCCCTGCACGTCAACGGCACCTTCCTGGCGGTCTGGCTGGCGCACACCGGTTTTGGCCTGCCCCTGGCAACCTACCTGATGTTCAATTACATCAGCGAACTGCCGCGCGACATCCTGGAGGCGGCTTTTGTGGATGGCGCCTCGCACTTCACCATCTTTACCCAGTTGATCGTGCCGCTGTCTGTGCCAGCCCTGGCCTCCTTTGCCATTTTCCAGTTCCTGTGGGTCTGGAATGACTACCTGGTGGCCCTGATCTTCATCGGCGCTTCTCCCACCAATCAGTTAATCACCCAACGCCTGGCGGAAATCGTTGGTTCGCGCGGCCAGGATTGGCACTTGCTAACGGCTGGAGCGTTTATCACCATGATCCTGCCCCTGGCAGTATTCTTTGGCCTGCAGCGCTACTTTGTGCGCGGTATGATGGCTGGTTCAGTCAAAGGTTAGTCTTATACAAGAAGATGGGACGGGTTGCTCTGACCCGCCCCATCTTCTTTGCTAAAATCTTCTGGTGGGTGTGCACGAAATTTATTGATTTGTAACACTTAACTTATGGGTACTTTCTATCTTGGATGTTCCGGCTGTTGAAGAGTGCTAATCTTTCGAAAATTTTTAACTTCCATAAGGTTATATGAACAATTCACTCTGGTACAAAGACGCTATTCTTTATGAACTTTCGGTACGTTCCTTTTCCGATTCGAATGCGGATGGCATCGGTGACTTGCCAGGCGTAACTGCCCGGCTGGATTATCTACAAGAGCTGGGCGTTACTGCCATCTGGTTCCTGCCCATCAGCCCCTCGCCCATGCGTGATGACGGATATGATGTCAGCGATTATTGCAACGTTGACCCCATGTATGGCAACCTGGATGATTTTCGCACATTGGTGGCGGGCGCTCACCAGCGCGGATTGAAAATCATTGTGGAGTTGATTCCCAACCACACATCCGATCAGCATGCCTGGTTCCAGGCCTCGCACGACCCCACTCACCCGGAACATGACAAATACCGCGATTACTACGTCTGGAGCGAAACAGACGATAAATACAAAGATGCCCGCATCATTTTCATCGATTCAGAAAAATCCAACTGGAGCTGGGATCCGATGCGCAAGGCTTTTTTCTGGCATCGCTTCTTTCACCACCAGCCTGACCTGAATTACGACAACCCGGCCGTGCAGCAGGCCATGCTGCGTTCGGTTCAATTCTGGATCGACCAGGGCGCCGATGCTATTCGCGTAGATGCGCCGCCCTACATCTTTGAACGCGAAGGTACGAACTGCGAAAACCTGCCTGAAACGCATGCTTTTTTAAAGCGCCTGCGCGCTTTTGTGGATGCCTACGCCCCCGGTACCATGCTGCTTTCGGAAGCCAACCAGTGGCCCGAAGATGTGCGCCCCTATTTTGGCGATGGCGATGAAATGCACATGAACTTTCACTTTCCTTTGATGCCGCGTATCTTCATGGCGCTGCGAAAACATGAGCGCGCCTCATTGGAATGGATCATGGCGCGCACTCCTGTCATCCCTGAAACCTGCCAGTGGGCTATCTTTCTACGTTGCCATGATGAGTTGACCCTCGAAATGGTCACAGAAGAAGAGCGGCAGTGGATGTGGGAGCAGTACGCCCCCGAGCCACGCATGCGCCTGAACCTGGGCATCCGCCGCCGCCTGGCGCCGCTGCTCGACAACGACCAGCGCAAGATTGAACTTGCAAATTCCATCCTGTTCACTTTTCCAGGTTCACCGGTGTTGTATTATGGTGATGAGATTGGCATGGGAGATAATATCTGGCTGGATGACCGCAACGGTGTGCGCACCCCCATGCAGTGGACGGACGGCATAAACGCAGGTTATTCAAGCGCCCCTGCCCAAAAACTGTACTTCCCGGTGATTGAAGATCCGGAATATGGGCCGGCACATGTCAATGTCGCTGCCCAGCGCGCCGATCCGAGTTCCTTGTTCCATGCCATCCAGCGCATGCTGGCGGTTCGCAAGCAATACAGGGCTTTTGGCTGGGGCGATTTTCAATGGGTCGCACAGCGCCAGCCCGCCGTTGCCGCTTATGTGCGCCAGTTTGAAGGCCAAAGGTTATTGATCATCAACAACCTTGCTGATGAAACCCAGGAAATAACCCTGCCCTCCGAGTTTTGCGCGGTACACACTGATGTTCTGAGCGGCAAACTCTTTGATTTCACGCGAAGCGTGGTGTTACAACCCTACCAATTTCTCTGGCTCGTAAGAAAGGACTGACATGACATCCAACCTTCCTCTATTTGGCGGTATTGAAGGCGGCGGTACCAAATTCGTTTGCGCCGTTGGCAGCGGGCCGGATGATATCCGCGCTGAAACCCGCTTCCCCACCACCAACCCGGCTGAAACGATGGGCCGGGCGATTAGTTTTTTTCAAGAACAGGCGGCGGATTTTGGGCCGATTTCAGCCCTGGGCCTGGCCTGTTTTGGCCCGCTGGATCCCGACCCGGCTTCTTCCACCTTCGGTTATATCCTGCCAACCCCCAAGCCGGGCTGGACGAATGCGGATATTGTCAGCCCGTTGCGCGCCGCATTGAACGTGCCGGTGGGTTTTGACACCGACGTGAACGGCGCAGCGCTGAGTGAGGCACGCTGGGGCGCGGCCCAGGGTTGCGACCCGGTACTGTATATCACAATCGGCACTGGCATTGGCGGCGGTCTGCTGGTCAACGGCCACCTTTCGCATGGATTGCAGCACCCGGAAATGGGGCATATCCGCCTCCCGCATGATTTGATCGCCGATCCTTTCCCCGGCGCCTGTCCTTTCCACGCGGACTGCTTTGAAGGCCTGGCGGCCGGGCCAGCCGTGGAAAAACGCTGGGGCCAAAAAGCTGAGACTTTGCCGGTCGATCATCCAGCCTGGGATCTTGAAGCTCATTACATTGCCCTGGCGGTGGCGAATTTCATCTTTACTGTCTCGCCGCAACGGATCGTCCTGGGTGGTGGTGTGACCCAACAGGAGCACATGCTGCCGATGATTCATCAAAAGGTACAGAAACTGTTGAACGGTTATGTATCCTCGCCGCTGGTTGGCAAACGGATTGCCGAATACATTGTTCCCCCAGCCCTCGGTGGGCGCGCCGGAGTATTGGGTGCGATCGCCCTGGCCGAGCGGGTTTTCCGGCATGCCTGATATTGAACTTATGGGTACTTTCCATACCGAACTTATGGGTACTTTCCATACCGAACTTATGGGTACTTTCCATCAGGTTTTCGAGCCTGGGTTAACCCTGCTTCAAAGTGAACTTCCGATCACAACCGCTGCCCGGTGAATACAGAAAATATATGAACCCAATTATTTCATTTGACATCGAAATCAATCGCACCCTGGGCCGGATTCTGCCGCGCCTGGAGATCAGCCTTTCCCAGGCTATCGCTGCCGACCCACAGGGCTGGAAACAGTTTAAACAGCGGCTGTCTATCCGCTTTGCGGCCTTGTTTAAACTATACCTGGATATTTATGGTGAGCGCTACGATTTTTTCTTCCACCTGGAGGATTTGCTTGCCAGTTTGGCGCGCGCCTGGTTTGAGCGTCCGCTCGATCTGCGCGAGTTGGATGCCGCGCGTGAACATGACCCGCTCTGGTTCCAATCCAATAAATTCCTGGGCGGTGTCATCTATGTCGATCTATTTGCCGGGGATATTGAGGGTGTGCGCGCCAAAATCCCCTATTTTCAGGAGCTGGGGTTGACCTATCTGCATCTCATGCCGCTGTTTAAATCGCCGGATGGCGAAAATGACGGCGGCTACGCGGTCAGCAGCTACCGCGAATTGCACCCGCCGCTGGGCAGCATGGCTCAACTGGCCTCTCTGGCGCGTGATTTGCGCGCGGCGGGCATCAGCCTGGTGGTGGACCTGGTTTTCAACCATACATCCAACGAACACATCTGGGCGCAAAAGGCTATGGCCGGTGACGAGAATTTCCAGGAAATGTACAATGTCTTTCCTGATCGCGTTATGCCGGACGCCTACGAGCGCACTTTGCGTGAAATCTTCCCGGATGAGCACCCCGGCGCGTTCACCTGGTTCCCGGATTTCAAGCTGGCCTCCGCTGCCAAACCCGGCGCCTGGGTCTGGACAACCTTCCACAGCTACCAATGGGATCTGAATTATTCCAATCCGGCAGTGTTCAACCGCATGGTGGAAGAGATGCTGTTTCTCGCCAATCAGGGTGTGCAGGTGATCCGGCTGGATGCGGTGGCATTTATCTGGAAGCAACTTGGCACAAGCTGTGAAAATTTACCCGGCGCGCATGCCCTGATCCGGGCCTTCAATGCCGCGGCGCGCATTTCAGCCCCGGCTTTGCTGTTTAAATCCGAGGCCATTGTCCACCCGGACGACGTGGCCCGTTATATCGACCCGGCAGAGTGCCAACTTTCCTATAACCCGCTGTTGATGGCTTTACTGTGGAACACCCTGGCCACGCGCCAGGTCAATTTGCTCAGCCAGGCGGTGGCCACGCGCGCGCGCATCAACCCGGGCTGCGCCTGGGTCAATTATGTGCGCGGTCATGACGATATCGGCTGGACATTTTCAGATGAGGACGCCATTCAATTGGGCGTTAATGGTTATGATCACCGGCGCTTCCTGAATGAATTTTTCCTTGGGCGTTTCCCGGGCAGTTTTGGGCGCGGCTTGCCGTTCCAGGAGAACCCCAAGACTGGCGACTGCCGCATCAGCGGCACGACCGCCTCACTGGCTGGTCTGGAAAAAGCATTGGCTGAGGAGGGCCCGCGCGAGGTGGAACTGGCCATCCGGCGCATCCTGCTTATTCACGGCGTGATTATGACAGTTGGTGGCGTCCCGCTGATCTACCTGGGCGATGAAGTCGCCACGCTTAACGATTATTCCTACCGCGATGATCCGGCTCACGCGCGCGACAGCCGCTGGGTGCACCGTCCACGCGCGGAAATGGAGCGCTACAACCAGCGAAGCGACCAAACCAGCGTGCCCGGCAAGCTGTACCAGGGCCTGAAAAAGTTAATCACCCTGCGCCAGAAGCATCCGGTCTTCACCGGCGGCGAGCTGGAAGTGCTTCAAACTGGGAACGAGCACGTTCTGGGGTTTGTGCGCCTGCACAATGGCAAGCAAATGCTGATTTTCGCCAATTTCTCAGAGGTGGAGCAGGTGCTACCTGTCTGGGCGCTGGGCGGTCTGGCCTTCGGTGCGCTCAAGCGCCGGCATGGCGCGGGCAAGCTCACGCCCGTGGGCGAAGTGATTCTTGCGCCGTATGACTTTCTGGCGCTGGGATAAACCGCTCTAATTGTCTGGTTACTACTCAGCCCTGTCATTGCGAAGGAGGGTGCTCTCCCCGCCAGGAGCATGCGGGGTGAAACAACCCGACTGACGCAATCTCCCTCCCGGCTAAGGTGGAGATCGCCACGGTCGCTGAAGAACGCTCCCTCGCGATGACAAATTTGGAGTATAGCTGAGTAGTCACAATGTCTGACTTATAAGAAAAACCGCCCAACTTTTGTTGAGCGGTTTTTCTTACTTTTTCAGTCTTCGCCTTCGGTTTTTGGTTTTGAGCCAATCTCTACCATTTGCACCTGCACCTGGTAACGCTTCTCACCGATCTGGATCTTGCCCATCCCGAAAAAGCCTTTTGAACCGGTTTTGAAAACCTTTTCCATGGCGGGCAGTTCCGCCACTTTGTTCGCTCCATCT
>CAIWAX010000487.1 GCA_903910795.1 uncultured Anaerolineae bacterium | reverse complement strand
CTACAAATTCAAGCTGCATGGGACGGACAGTACTTAAGTATTGTTTAATCACCATTGCTGGGGTTCGCCCCCGTTCTTCAATATCTCGCTGCAAGCGGCGGATAAAGCACAAATCAGGGTCGGTATCAACAAAGATTTTTATATCAAAGTGTACACGAAGGTTTGGTTCAGCGAAAATTAAAATTCCTTCCACCATGATAACACGGTGAGGTTTGATCAGGATCGTTTTTTCGGTCCGGCTGTCAGTGGAAAAATCGTAAACAGGAAGATTGACCGGTTTACCTTCCTTTAAGAGCTTTAAATGTTCAATTAATAGTTCAGTTTCCAGCGAATTTGGGTGATCGAAATTCACCGCTGCTTTTTGCGCAGGTGGCAAACCGCTTAAATCTTTGTAATAAGCATCATGAGGCAGGTAGGTAATCCGGTCAGCTCCAACCCGGTTCAAGATTTCTTGGGCAACAGTTGTCTTTCCTGAGCCGGAGGCGCCAGCAATACCAATTACCAGTGGAACGGGGGAGGTGACCACAATTGGATTATACCCTGTTAGGCCGAGCACCGCTGTGAGTTGGGAACTTACATTTTTGAAACAAGGTTATAAACCAGTCATATACGCCAGTGCCACAGTTCCGGGTCCGGCGTGAATTCCAATCACCGGGCTCAAATCTGCAGTCAGAGTTTCGACGGGGTTCAATTTCTGACTGGCTGTATTGAGCAATGTTTCCGCATCTCCAGTAGCGTTGGCATGAACACTGGCGAGGCGAATGCTGGTTTTTCCTGTACATTTTTCCGTAACGAGTTCTCCAAGTCGTTCGAGAGCTTTGCTTTTGGTGCGCACACGATCTAATGATTCGATTTTGCCATCATTCATGTAAAGGATGGGTTTGGTTCCAAGGGTAGTGCCTAAAAAACGTTGGGCGCCACCTATCCGACCACCGCGATGCAAGAACTCGAGCGTGTCTACCATAAAATAGACACCTGAATTTAAGCGAACCTGTTCGGCAATTCTGGCACACTCGGAAAGATTTGCTCCCTGGTTGGCAGCGCGCGCTGCCATTAAAACCTGAAAACCCATTGCAAGAGTGGTCATCTGGCTGTCAATAATTTCCACTTTGTTACCCACCGGGAGTAAGGCGCGGGCCTGGCTGGCTGCCTGAAACGTGCCCGAAAGTTTTGAAGATAGAAAAATTCCCAAAACATCATAGTCTCGATCCAGCAATGCGAGCATGGTTTGCTGGAATTTCCCAACAGAAGGTTGGGAAGTACTTGGCAACACTTTCGAAACTTTGAGACGCTCATAAAAATCGTATGACGTTAAAGTTACGCCATCTTCAAACGTGTCCTTTCCCCAAATTAACTGCAATGGAATCGCTTGAATGTTATATTCCTTCATGAGTTCGGCTGGGATGTTAGCGGTGCTGTCAGTCAGGATTGCGACTTTATTCATGTTTGTTCCTTTTGGATTGATGATTTGAGATTATCTTGCGGTTCGACCATCTTGGATATGGGTTTTGAAGATTAGGCGAAAATATGTCGTGAAGATTGGCAGGCAATTTACAAAGAGCCAGGATTTGTCTTTGGAGAGCGTTCAGTGGTGTAATTTGTTGGTAGGTTTGGCCTGTAACCTGGATGGTGGTCAGGTAAATGTTCCTGAAGGCGCGAAGAATGGTTTCCGCTTTTGGGGTGGCTATTTCTCGCTTGGGGTTGCCGGCGTAGGCCCCAGCCAGTTTTTGCCCAGTCTTGTCCAGGTTCTCCTGGACAACGTATTCCAACAAGGTCGGCGCCCGCAGAGCAATGCTCAAAAGACGGATTAAGCCGGTGGCTCAAGCGATGGTCTCCAGTTGTCAGGCTGTAAGTCAGCCAAATCAGCACCACTTGTCCAACATGACGGCCTCGCCAGTTCCCATGGGGCATAAAATACTGCCGATCAACTTCTGAACCTTCATGCGCAATTAGCACGGGTATATCTTCCACAGGTTCTATGAGTACATCCAATTGTTGTTCGCTCACCCGGCAAGTTTACTCAATTCTTTCACTCTCGGTTTAAATTGACCGAACCGAAAGTAGTTTACCCAACTTTCCCTAATTTGGGAATCCATTAATTTTTTGATGGGAGAATTTCTCACAGAATGCTTGAGCAACTGCCAAATTATCAATTCGGGTAAAAGTGTTGTCGTAGCGCCAAGATAGCGTGCCAAACATTCCCGATCATTGACCTACACTTGGATTTGGAATGGGAACCAGCTTTGCAGTCGAACATGAATGAAGCCTAATTCGGCATCCAAATAGTAAAGGTAAAAGTGCAAACACGTATTTTGGCGACGGGTCGCTTCCAGTTTACGGGACTGGCGATTTCCTCGTACTGTGAAGGTAGAACAGGGTTCCAGTTTAGAAAAAACGTCTTGCACTTTATCTTCTGCAGCGATTTGCTACGCCAAGGCCTCTTTGCTGTGTCCATTTTGACAGTCATGGATGATTCGAGATATCGAAAAGGTCGTCCTGCTTGACTTGCCAGTTCCTCACATGTTGTTTGATTTTCTGACTGACTTTTTCCACATATGGCTTGAAATCTTTCAACAAAATGCTTTGACGATTGAGAAATCTCCCAAAAGCACCATTCGGGTAAAATATGGTGAGGTGACCTTCGAAAATCATCCGGTCGAATGTCGTGATTATTTCCAAGATGCTGTCTTGGTGTATACTTTGAAATGTATCCATCGTGGCCTGTCGTGACATAATGAGAGGTGTTTGCGGGCTTCGTTTCCGCTTTTAATCCTGAATTATGCCACAATGACAGGCTGCCTTCTTTAATTGAAACGGCACCGATTTTGCCAAACTGCATAAATCATGTTAAACTTACCAATTGCTCAAAGGAAGGAGAATTCAAAAATGAGAGATCGACCTGGGTGCATTGCTGGTCTGCTGGAACTTTTTTTCATTGAAAGGGTGTTTAGTTGGTTGCAAAGAAGGTTTGGTTTTGGCCGCGGTGGATTATGTGGCTGCGGCTGTGGGTTCGTCATGTTCATTATCCTGGTTGGGCTGCTTTGTTCGATTGTATTTGGAACCAATTGGACGCATATCGGCCTTTAATGTGGCGCGGTATTTTCTGTTTGATTCTTTCAATAACACTCATGTTGTCGGTGACAGGTATTCCTGACAGCGCCCTCGCTCAAACGACATTGGTCACACAAGTGCCAATTCAGGCTACTTCAACTCAAAGACCTTTTGCCGGCCAAACTCCCGGGTTTCCGGGAAACATTTCCTACCCTGCAGATGGCGAAAGTTTGCACGGTTCTGTTGTTATTCGTGGATCTGCGGCTGGTGCATGGAGCTTGTCATTCTCAACCTTGCAAAGTCCAGTTGCAACCTGGTTTCCGCTGGCACAATCGAGTGCACCACTTCACGCCGGAACATTCGTAACTTGGGATACACATAATCTGACGGATGGTTATTATCTTTTGAAGTTTTCCGTTTCAACCCCCACTTCAAATCAAGATTTGATATTGAAAATTCGGGTCAACAATTATTCTTTTGTTGAAACAGGCACAACCACACCAACAGTTGTTACGACACGAACACCAATACTTCGTCCCTCCAACACGTTTACAGCCTTGGCAACGCCAACTGGAACTCCAACGCGTATTACAACTTCAACAGTGACTTCCACAATCGCGCCTACCACTGTCGAAAGTACGCAAGTAATTATTGTTCCGTTGAGCTCACCTACCGCGATTGTTCTTTCCATGCCATTATCTAATCCTGCTGCTCTCTCACCTGGAGATATTTTTTCTAGTTTAGGTAAAGGTATCCTGGCTGTTTTTGTTTTTTTCCTACTAGCTGGCCTAGGGTTATATTTTCGCCGCCAATGATTGAGAAGTTATCTACATTCTTTAAAGCCGAAACAATAATGACTGACACCCTTCCATTTCTGATTATTGGCCTGGGCAACCCTGGCCGTGAATATACCCAAACCCGCCATAATATCGGTTTTATGTTGGTGGATCGAGTTTGCGGGCGTTTGAATGCTCGCGGGATGAAAATGCAATCCAAAGCCATCGTGATTACTGCCCAACAGGAAGGTGAAAAGTTAATTTTGGCAAAACCGCAAACCTTCATGAACCTTTCCGGGCAGGCAATTCAGGGATTGATCCATTTTTACAAAGTACCGCTGGATCATGTCCTGGTTGCACATGATGACCTGGATTTACCTTTTTGTACAATACGGATGCGCCCGGGCGGTGGTGCTGGTGGGCAGAAAGGTGTCAAATCGACAATCGATCAGTTGGGAACGGCAGATTTCGCGCGTTTGCGGTTAGGGATCGATCGACCTCCAGGTCGAATGGATGCCGCAGCCTATGTATTGCAGGAATTTACACCCAAAGAATTGCAGGCAGACTCTGAAACACTTGATCGGGCAGCAGATGCTGCCCAGACATGGGTCAACGAAGGCTTAAATGCAGCAATGAATAAGTTTAATGGTTCTCCCGAACCGAAATAAATCCACTTATGAGCAGGAAATCCTGAATCCGGATGGAATTTCTTCTTAAACAACTTCGTTCTTCGCAAGATTATCAGGGATTATTACATTCAATCCTGGAAGATCAACGGTTGCCTGGCCTTGGTCTGCCACGGGCTGCCCGCCTGCCGCTTCTGGTTGCCCTGCATTCTGATCTGAATCGCCCGATCCTTGTGTTGACCGACCGGGCGGATCATGCCTTATCGATCTATGATGAATTGAGTTTCTGGGCGCCATCTTCCTCTCGTTATTTGTTTTCTGAACCTAACCCCTTATTTTACGAGGATGCTGCCTGGGGCAACACCACCCGGCGTGAACGCCTACAGGCGCTGACGGTACTTTCTACCTACCATTTGCCATTTGTTGAAAAACCATCGACACCTCCGATTATTGTGGCATCGGCCCGCGCAGTCATGACGCGCACATTGCCGCGGCGGGATTTCCTTAGGGCCAGCAAACGATTGTCCATTGGTCAGGAAATCCAGCCTGATGCGCTCATCCGGCAGTGGTCGGAAATCGGTTATCAGCCGGCTGAAATTGTGGTGGAGCCGGGGCAGTTTTCCCGGCGCGGTGGTATCCTGGATATCTGGGTCACAGCGGATGCTTTTCCAGTGCGGCTTGATTTTTTTGGTGACGAAGTCGATACCATCCGGCGTTTTGATCCGGGCTCTCAGCGTACTGTGGCAAAGCTGGAAGGATTGCTGGTCACTCCCGCTCGGGAATATATCGTACCCGCCGGGCACATGAACAGCCAGTCGTTAGCTTCAAAACCATCCGAGACTGAAGCCTCGGAATTTTTCATCCCAGTTTTGCACCAATTTTCAGCTTCGATTCTGGATTACCTTCCGCCACGTGGTCTGGTGTTAGTGGACGACCTGTCATTATCCGAAGCCATGGTAACCGAAATGGAAGAGCAGGCAGTCAAGTTTCGCCAGGATTCGATCGCCGAAGGTACCCTTTCGGAGAATTTCCCAGTTCCATACCTGACATGGTCCGAACTCTTGGACTCCATCCAGTCACATCCCTGGCTGGAACTTGGACATGGAAATCATGAACTCGATGATCAGCCGATCCGGGAATTGTTTGGACATGATCAGCGTTTCGGTGGCCGGTTGAAGCAGTTTATCGAATATGTTACAGCTCTGCTTGTACAGGGTGATGGCGTGGTGGTGGTTTCGCGCCAGCGTGAACGTTTGGAGGAACTCTGGAAGGAACAGCTGCGTATTCAGAACGAATTGCCAGATGGGCACATTCCTGAGGAGCGCATACAGTTTGTTGAGGCATCGCTTTCCGAAGGCTGGGTGTTGGCCCCTGAATCAAGCAGCCCGATTCATCTACTTACTGATTCGGAGATTTTTGGCTGGGAGCGCCCGACTCCGCGCAGTTCCCGCCAACGCCACGCTACTGAGGCGCCCGAAGCCGCTTTTGCCGATTTGCGCGCGGGGGATTA
Organism: uncultured Anaerolineae bacterium; assembly: GCA_903910795.1. Classification (GTDB taxonomy): domain Bacteria; phylum Chloroflexota; class Anaerolineae; order Anaerolineales; family Villigracilaceae; genus UBA5195. Next base: position 3,935 of record CAIWAX010000487.1, on the reverse strand, counting down.
TGTGGTGCATGTCGATTACGGCATCGGCCGGTTTGTGGGTCTGGTGCGTCGGGTACTCGATAAACATGAACGCGAATTTCTTGTGGTGGAATATGATGGTGGTGACCAGGTTTTTGTTCCTGTCTTTCAGGCTGACCGATTGACAAAGTATGTCGGTACCGAAGGGGGCGCGCCAAATGTCACGCGTCTGGGTACCCAGGAATGGAATAATGCCAAGGCAGGTGTAAAGGAAGCTGTTCAAAAAGTTGCTGAAGAACTGCTTGAGTTGTATGCCAAGCGGCAGACAATCGGTGGATATGCCTTCCAGCCGGATACCCAGTGGCAGAAGGAATTGGAAGACAGCTTCCCTTATGTGGAAACCCCCGACCAGGTCAGTGCCATTGCAGCCATAAAACGCGATATGGAAACGGCCCGTCCAATGGATCGCCTATTGTGTGGTGATGTAGGTTATGGGAAGACCGAAGTAGCTTTGCGCGTAGCATTTAAAGCAGTCCAGGATGGAAAACAGGTGGCGGTTCTTGTGCCAACCACAGTTCTGGCACAACAGCATTATGAAACCTTCCAGCAGCGCCTGGCAGCTTTCCCGGTTACGGTGGAGATGTTGTCCCGGTTTAGAACGCCAAGGGAGCAGACTGAAATCATCCGCAAGCTGCTGCTTGGGCAGGTGGATATCATTATCGGCACCCACCGTTTGATTTCACAGGATGTGGAATTCAAAGATCTGGGTCTGGTCATTATTGACGAGGAACAACGGTTCGGGGTGACCCACAAGGAGCATCTCAAGAAGTTGCGTACTGAGGTGGATGTGCTTACTCTGACGGCCACCCCGATCCCGCGCACCCTCTATATGGCCTTGACTGGTGTGCGCGATATTTCAAATCTGAATACTCCGCCTGAGGAGCGATTGCCGATTATCACGCATGTTGGCCCGTATTCTCCAAAGCTGGTGCGCCAGGCGGTATTGCGTGAACTTGAGCGCGGTGGACAGGTGTTTTTTGTCCATAATCGGGTGCAGACCATCCATGCCATGAAAATGCACTTGCAAAAGCTTGTTCCCGAAGCGCGGATTGGGATTGGGCATGGTCAGTTGGATGAAAAAGCGCTGGCATCTGTGATGCACCAGTTTACAGAAGGCCAGATCGACATTCTACTTTCCACAACGATTATTGAGAGTGGGCTGGACATTCCAAACGCCAATACCTTGATCATCGATCGGGCTGATACCTTTGGTTTGGCCCAGCTTTACCAGCTACGCGGGCGTGTCGGTCGAGCGGCCTCACGAGCTTACGCTTATTTTTTCAGGCATCGCAAAAAAGCGCCCACGCTTGAGGGGCAGGAACGACTGGAAGTCATCGCTGAGAACACCCAGCTTGGGGCTGGTTACTCGATTGCCATGCGCGATCTGGAAATTCGTGGCGCGGGCGAACTGCTTGGTATGCGCCAATCCGGGCAAATTGCATCCGTGGGCTTCCATCTTTACACCCGCATGCTGGCGACTGAGGTCAAGAAACTGCGTCGGGCCATACAGGCTGTTTCAACAGGCAATAGCGAAACAAGGCAGCTCTTTAATATTATTCCAACTGGAGGTCCCTTTTCCAGCTTTGAGGATGAGCTGAAGGAGCCAGTTACAGTTGATTTGCCGCTGGCGATCGGAATACCTGCTCCTTATATTCCGAACCAGGATATGCGCCTGAGGATTTACCGGCGCATTGCCAGTTTGCGGGATGAAAGTGAACTTGATCCGCTGGTGGCGGAGTTCAGCGACCGTTTTGGGCCATTGCCAGGGATGTTTAAAAATTTGTTTTATCAAATGCGTGTCAAGCTGGCTGCTGATGCTGCTGGGCTGCTTTCAGTCAGCACCGAATCTGGGCAAATCGTTTTACGATACCCAGCCTTAACAGAGAATATGTCACAACGCATGCTCTCAGACTTGGGGCCCAGCATCCGGGGCGGCAAAAATGCTTATTGGTGCAATTTCTTGAAAGATGAGGGCTGGCAGGACAGGTTGACTGATTTACTGGATCGATTAAAAGCCAGGGTGATTACCGGTTTATCGTATACAGATACAACCAGAAGCCAGCCGGCGGCGGATACGCCCGGCGGAGATGCGCCCGGCGGAGATGCGCCTATCCCAGCCGCCTGATAAAATCTTCTCCAAGGGAAATGATCGTATCATGATCCTGCGGTGGTTGGATTGTACTTAACAAACGGGTGGTTTCCTGTCTCAAAATATCCGTGGCCTGCGGATAATCTTTTTGCACCCACTTTTCCAGGCTAAGACGGGGGAACAGGTTGCTAGTGTAATAGGCATTACGGAAATTCTGACGTGTGCTCTTGGCCATCAGAAAATTGCCGCCTGGGCCGATCGATTCAATCTCTTCGATATTGACAGTATCATTATTTAATGCAAATCCTGCCGCGAAATAACGTGCTTGCAAGATTATATCGTTCGCGTACACCACGCTGGTAGGGGAGAAAGCCTTTGAACCCAGGCTACCACCAACAAATGGCGCCAGGCCGGTTTTTCCGATTATGGCGGTCAAGTGGTTCAACCAGTGCATGCCGGCAGAAGGTAAATCTGCGCTCCAACCCAGACCGGAACCGGAGGTCCCGGCGTGTGGTAAACCATAAAAAGCCAGCATTTCTGCTTCGGCTGAATTCAATAATATGGTTTGTGGATCGTAAAAATCAGTCATATTTTTCATGTCAAAAAAAGCTGGCAGGCTTCCAAGAATTACGGGCGCGCCTGCTTTTACCAACTGGCTCAACACCAGACCCGCCAGTAGTTCCGCATTCAATACTGCCAGTGTGCCGCCAGCCGTGATGGGTGTACTGGTGCCCGCCATACCGTAATTGGAAAAAATAAACGGTAGTCCCCTGTGAATGGTTGTGATCATTTTGTCGCAAGTTTCGCGATTGATAATGAGGGGCGTGACAGGGTTAAAGTAAGGTATTACCCATGGCATTGACTTGAACTCGCCCAGACTTTCCAATAGATCGAGTGAAGCCGCAAATTGTGTTGGATCGGAATTCAAAATGACCAGGGGTTTTATTGTGTTGGCGGCCATTTCCAATACCGAATACAGTTCACTTTCCTCTGGTTCTACATCGTTGATGATTCCCAATGTTGACACGAGTTCAAAGGCGGGCAGGGTATTTGCCAGACGTGTACCGCTGGCCATGTGTTCGCGCGCAAAGCTGCTCAGCCGGTCGGTTTGGGGGTCCTGATAAAACAAATTGGTCACCCCAACTCCAAAATGCGCTTGCCCATCCCCGGCAGTAAAAGCCTGTTTTCCATTTCGATCGTAAATTTCAATCGTGGACGGGGCAGATTTGAGAGCCCAATTCACCAGCTCAGGTGAGAGCTTGACTCTCTCTCCGTCAATCTGCGCTCCATCCGCTTGTGCAAATAATGCCAATCCTTCGGGTGAATCAACACGGATGCCAACCCTTGACAATATGTTGAGCGAATATGAGTGTACCTGTTCCATTTGCTGGGCTGTCAGGACTGTTAGAACTGGTTTAACAAAAGGGGAGATTGTCACAGGTTTGCCCTCGTTTGAATGTATGAGGAGTATTCAAAAGCAGTTGACGCTTTTGAAAGCGCCAACTGCATCGGCTATTATCAATCGGGTAACACAAACTTATCGAACAGGGTCTTATTCCAGATCTGGTAGTTTATCCATGCCCGCTTCTCGAGCCTGAAATTCCACCAGGTTTTGGAGAGCCCGTTCTTTTTCCACGGCCATTTCGGGCCGTTTGTAGGCAGCAAGGAGTTCGGCGGTGCGGGTTTTGGCGCGCGAAAAGCTGTCCGTGCCGCCTTCAGCTTGCCAGCCGCGCACCGAGGCGCGATCGATCACGGCTGACGGCAGGTATTGCTCTTTCGCAAACAATTCACGGGTGATGCGCTGCTTGAGAAAATCGCCTTTGAAATT
>CAIWAX010000486.1 GCA_903910795.1 uncultured Anaerolineae bacterium | reverse complement strand
CGGGGTGAAACAAGGGCCGCTTCACGAAAACACCACTTGCGGGGAACCCACAGGGCGCTTTGCGAACCAGTGATTATCGTTTCACTTGGGCATTAAAACGTGATGGAAAGTACCCACGATTTGCTAATCAAATCGTTCAGTATGATTATGCCCAAACCAAGACATGGGTGAGCAGTTACATTTTGACCCTGCTTTTCTTTGCGGCCCCTTGTGTCCAAGGTGTTTGAAGGGCTTTCCAATAAAACAGTACAGCCAGGATGTGCGATAATAGGGCAAAGCCCTGGCTCATCCTGACCCCAACCAGGCACCTGGCACTTTTTACACGGGTCCCCACATACGGAACTGCGTTCATTACTGAACTTATGGGTACTTTCCATACTGAACTTATGGGTACTTTCCACAGAGGCGGCACGGCGTATGCGTTCCCACAAAAAACTGATCCTTACCCTTGTAGGTCTGGCTTGTTTGCTCGGCGGGCTGGGAACGTTCTGGTATTCCCTGTTTTTCGACCTGCCCCCGATTGATTCCATCCCCGAACACCTGAACCAGCCGTCCATCCGCATCACTGACCGGAATGGGCGACTGTTATATGAAATCCTGTCCCAAAGCGGCGGGCGGCATGCAGTGGTGGCGCTCAAAAACATCCCGGACTGTATGCGGCAAGCCACGATCGCGGTGGAAGATAAGAATTTTTACACCAACCCTGGTCTGGATGCAGGCGGTATGCTGCGCGCGCTGTGGATCAACCTGCAGGGCGGCGAAACCCTGGCGGGCGGCAGCACCATCACCCAGCAGGTGGCGCGCAGTTTGCTGCTGAAGGATGAAATGTCAGAACGCAGCCTGCGGCGCAAACTGCGCGAGAGCCTGCTGGCCTGGGAGCTGACCCGCGCTTATTCCAAGGACGAAATCCTGGCGCTGTATCTCAACCAGACGTTTTACGGTGGTTTTGCCTATGGGGTGGAAGCCGCCGCACAGACCTACTTTGACAAGCCCGCCAGCGGGCTGCTGCTACCAGAATGTGCCCTGCTGGCAGGTCTGCCGCAGACCCCCGCCCTGTACAACCCCTTCGATCACCCGGATGCGGCCAAAGAGCGGCAATCTGTTGTACTGGGGTTGATGCAGAAGGATGGTTTCATCACGCCGCAGGAAGAGCAGCAGGCCGCCCAAACCCCGCTCAGCTACAACGCCGCGCCCTTCCCGATCCGCGCCCCGCACTTTGTCTGGATGGTCAAATCCCGTGTGGATGAGCTGATCCAGACCGGAGAGCTTGACCCGCGCGCCAGCCTGGTGGTGCGCTCCAGCCTGGATTTGAATGCCCAGACCATTGCCGAGCAAGCGGTGGCCCGCCAGATCGAGAAGTTCAAAAGCGCGGGCGGCATGGACCACAACGTCAACAACGCCGCCGTGGTGGTACTGGACGCGCACCTGGGCCAGGTACTGGCCCTGGTAGGCAGCGCTGATTACTTCAACCCGGCCATCTCCGGCGCCGTCAATATGGCGACGGCTGCGCGCCAGCCCGGTTCAGCCTTCAAGCCTTTCATCTACGCCGAATCCTTTAATCCGGCTGTCCCACCCACGGGGCCCATGGCCCCCTGGACTGCTGCCACACCCATCCTGGATGTGCAAACAGTCTTCCCTGCCCACGGCGGCCAATCCTACATTCCCAGCGATTATGATGAAAATGAACACGGTCTTGTGCCGGCTCGCGTGGCGCTGGCCTCTTCACTCAACATCCCGGCTGTTGCCACCCTGCAAAAAGTGGGGCTGGCGAACATGCTGCGGCTGGCCAACCGGCTGGGGATCACCAGCCTGGGCAACCCTGACCAGTATGACTTATCCCTGGCGCTGGGCGGCGGAGAAATGAGCCTGCTCCAGCTGGGCAACGCTTACAGCGCCTTTGCCAACGGTGGATATCTGCCCGGCAAAACTCCCGGTCTGCTGATTGAGATCCGCGATGCGGATGGAAGCCTGCTGTACCAGCCGCCGCCCACACCGCGCGAACAGATCTTTGACCCGCGCGTGGCCTGGTTAATCAGCGACATTCTGAGCGACGATAACGCCCGCCTGCTCGGTTTTGGCCGCAACAGCACACTCAAAATCGAGCGCCCGGCGGCTGTCAAGACCGGCACCACCACCAATTTCCATGATAACTGGACGGTGGGTTACACCCCCAGCCTGGTGGTGGGGGTCTGGGTGGGGAACAGCGACTACCAGGCCATGCGGGATGTGAATGGCCTGACGGGAGCCGCGCCGATCTGGCAGGAAATCATCCGCGCCCTGCTGCGCGGCAAACCGGTTGAAACCTTCATCCGGCCGGAGGGGCTGGTCCAGCAGGCCGTCTGCACGCTTTCCGGGCGGCTGCCCACGCCGCTGTGCGCCGGGACGGGCCTGGAGTGGTTTCTGGACGGCACCCAGCCAACCCAGCCCGACAATGTCTACAAACAAATCTGGCTGGATTCTGCCAGCGGCGGGCTGGCAAACGCTGAGACGCCCTTCGAGCGGCGGCAGGCGCTGACCGTGCTGGATTTGCCCGTGCAGGCCCAGCGCTGGGCGCACTCGCAGGGCCTGCGCCTGCTTTCAGATTACCGAACTTATGGGTACTTTCCATTCAGCGCAAACACAGCCCAACCCGCCGGGTTGAACATGCTCAGCCCGCTGCCGGGCGCGGTCTACAGCCTTTCCAGCCAGCTCAGTTCGTCCGTGCAGCAGCTCCCGGTGCAGACACTGGCCGGGCCTGAGCTGACGGGTGTCAGTCTGTGGGCTGATGGCGGGCAGCTTGCCAGTTTTAGCGCGGGGCCGTATGTCACCTGGTGGCCGCTCTCCGCAGGCGCGCACCGCTTCTGGGCCCAGGGAGTCAACGCCGCCGGGCAGGTGGTCAGGAGTGAGACGGTCGAGATCACGGTTGCGAAGTAAGGTAGCAGAGGTGCAACGCACTTCATGGCTGGTAATGGCTCCAGTTATTGAAGGTACCTTGTCTGGCTTGTACCCTGGTAATCGGAAAGTGCGTTGCACCTGGATATTGACTCGCCACCATTCTGGCGTATACTCGACCAAATTTGTTTAGACATCCGCACCAAAAGGCTTATGTATGTCCGAAAATCAATGGGATAATCCCGGTTCCAGCACGGGACAGCAATTTGTTCTTTCCATCATGTCAAAAGATCACGTCGGCATCATCCACCAGGTCTCAAAGGCCATCAGCAGCCTGGACGGCAACATTGCCGACGTGCGCCAGAGCGTTCTGTCCGGCTATTTCACGATGATCCTGGTGGCTTCCTTCCCGGCCGGTGTTACCCGGCGCGCGGTTGAACGCAAGCTGGCCGAAGCCGATGCAAACAGCGAAACCGCCATCGAGGTCATGGTGTGCGAAGCCGACGAAGATGCCCTGGCGGCCCTGGCCCCCGATCCCAAAAATTCCTATGTTCTGACCGCCACCGGCGCGGATAAGGTTGGAATTGTGGCGCGGGTCTCACAGTTTTGCGTTCTGCACAACATCAACATCCTCGATCTTTCCACCACCGTCTCGGACGGCGATTATGTCATGATCATGGTCATCGACCTGGCCCAGTACGACCCGACCCGCAGGGCAGATGTCAGCCTGGTGCGCCAGGATCTGAAAACCTTTTCGCAGGAAAGCGGGCTGAAAGTGGTCCTGCAGCACTACGATATTTTCCGGGCGGTGAATGAGATCAACCCGCCCGTTTTGCGATAACTTAACAGGAGCACAACATGCTGCCCTCCGACGAAATATTGACCACTGTTGAAATGATCCAGAAGGAAAACCTGGATGTGCGCGCCGTGACCCTGGGCATCAGCCTGCTGGATTGCCACCAGGCGGATGTGGCGCTGACGTGTCTGGCCATCAAGGCCAAAATCCGCAGACATGCCGGCGCGCTGGTCTCCACCTGCGAAACGATCAGCGCGGAGTTCGCCATCCCGGTGGTCAACAAGCGCATCGCGGTTACGCCCATTGCCATGGTGGGCGCGGGTTTCGACGCGGACGGCTTCGTGCAGATCGCCCATGCGCTGGATGAAATCGCCAGCGAAGTGGGCGTGGATTTCCTGGGCGGGTTTTCGGCGGATGTCTCCAATGGTATGACGGAAGGCGACCGCCAGTTGATCGCTGCCATCCCGCAGGCGTTGGCCGAGACCAGCAAAGTTTGCGCCTCCATCAACGTCGGCTCGACGCGTTATGGCATCAACATGGATGCGGTGGTACTGATGGGTCAGACGGTCAAAGCCCTGGCTGAACGCAGCGCGGATACCGGCGGGTTCGCCGCCGCCAAGTTCGTGGTCTTTACCAACCAGCCGGGGGACAACCCCTTTATGGCGGGCGCCATTCACGGCGTGGGCCAGCCCGAGGTGGTCATCAATGTTGGCGTTAGCGGCCCGGGTGTGATCGCCAGCGCATTAAAAAGGAAGATCGCCCAGGCCGGTGAGCAGCAGCTTGGGCTGCAAGACCTGGCCGAAGAGATCAAAAGGACGGCTTTCCGGGTGACGCGCTGCGGCGAGTTGATCGGGCGGCAGGTGGCGCGCAAGCTGGGCGTACCGTTCGGAGTGGTGGATCTGTCGCTGGCGCCCACCCCAAAAATGGGTGACAGCGTTGGCGAAATCCTGCAAATCCTGGGGGTGGATGCGATTGGCGCGCCTGGTTCGACCGCAATTGTGGCGCTGTTGAATGACGCCGTTAAGAAGGGCGGCACTTTTGCCAGTCAGAGCGTGGGCGGGCTGAGCGGCGCCTTTATTCCCGTCTGCGAGGATCAGGCCCTGGCCGATGCGGTGCGGGATGACAGCCTGGTGCTCGAAAAGCTGGAGGCTATGACCAGTGTCTGCTCGGTGGGGCTGGATATGATCGCGATCCCCGGTTCGGTGGACGCGGGCACCATTTCGGCGATTATCGCCGATGAGATGGCGATTGGGATGATCAACGGTAAGACGACGGCCGTGCGCCTGATCCCGGTGCCGGGCAAGGAGGCTGGGGAGTTCGTCTCGTTTGGCGGCCTGTTTGGTGAAAGCGCGATTGCCCCGGTGCGTAACACGGGCAAGAGCGCGCGCTTTATCGCCTTTGGCGGCAAGATCCCCGCGCCGATTCACAGTTTGAAGAATTGAGACTATGATTTTGAGCGGGGGCAGGGGGCATAGGTCATCGCCTAAAATGAATCAACCCGTGAGCAGTTACCATCCATGACACCTATCAGACACCGGCAGATTTTCGCGAACATCCTCGCAGATCGCACCCAGACCGGTGTGCTATTGAGTGTTGGAATAGCCCAAATAAGCCTGCATGCCCGGCTGAGCCTGTCTTTTTAAGCAATTATTCGGGGTTCCCTGCCTGGGCTGCGGGCTCACCACCGCCACCGGACAGCTTTTACACGGTCATTTTGAAGAATCGCTGAGACAACACTAACGCGATCCAGATAAACTTGCTGCATAATTGGAATTATGGCGCCGATTAACGAAGTACTTCCTGAAAAACTGCTCCAGGCCATGCCTGTATCTGCTGAAGATTGGGCACAGACGCCCAAATCTGTTCAAGCTCTGGTAACTGGTTTCCTAGCAGCCTGTCGAAGAGAAGCCATCAAAAGCAGTTTTTGAGCCTATAGGCATGCAAAAAGGGCAAAAAGATGCCAAAAAAGTGGCCTAAACGGCAGATATCATGGGTCAAGTTTTCCAAATTTCGCGCAACAGGCGCGTTAATAGAGTTCGTTCGCTAACCAGAGCGAGTGCATGTTTTTCAGGTTGTACGCTAAATAGACCAAACACCATTCACTAATCACGTTTTTCAGGCCGCGCAAAGAAAATTGGTGAAAGCCCAGTTATCGCCTAAAGTGAAGCAACCCGGGAGTAGTTCACCAGCTTTTTATTGACCGGCTGAATCTTCATACATGAATACGATTTTGGCATCAATTAATCGGTGGTACTTTTTAATCTCTTGAACCGGAGTGTCCATCTCGATAAAGTTCAGCGTGACCGCCTCCCACATGAATACCCACCCCCCAATCAAGATGGCTTCCCTGACCAGATTCAACACAAATGCTATCTGATCAAACTGCCCGCTGCCAACATATACAGCCAGGCACAAAAAAGAAACCAGCAGGTATTTAAGCGCCTGGCCTTGTTTGCGCCGGACACGTGCTTGTGAGACAAATATCAAATGCCGGTAGTATGTGCGCAGGCTGCCTACACACTCTTCCTCACGTTTGAGGTCTTGCTTATCTACCTGCATTGCGAGTGAAATTGCCACCGGATAACGGTTCTCAATTTCATCCGAACATTGGTCGAGGTAATCCACCATTTCGTAAGACAGATCGCGAAATGGCGCCGGGGACGGATCCATCGGGTTGAAAAAATCGTCATACTGTTTCAACCGGAGTGGAATAGTAAAAGTACGGGTGGCCGGGTCGAAAGGGTAATTTTCGCTAAGCGAATTCAAATTATTCATATCGCGCTCCGTGACCATCTTCAAAAATAAAAACACGCCTGAACAAGTCTACTGCAAAAACCATTACCTGTCCGCCCCCGTACCGCCAAATTCATTTGGCCTCCCCCGCCCCCGCAGGGACACGGCAACGTTTGCTGTGTCCCTGCTCTCGAACCTGAGACATCCGAAGCCATGCCGGTTTTTGGCACTTCGGATGTCTGGTTTACCGCCAAGAATGGACAACATGGGCACGGTTTAATCCGAGCAGGCCTATCCGGGCTGAAATTGATTATTGACCCACACACTGTTTATTGGCTCTTCAGAAATTAGCGTGGTGGCCCTTGCCTGTGGGGAAATGCTGTCGAAAATTGGATTTTCATCGTCACCCATAGCCAGTATCACGGAGATTTCCATGGAAAGTACCCATAAGCTCAGTAATGAACCCGTTTATTCTTACAATAAATTAAGCGCTTATGCGTTAAAATATCAGTGGGCCAGCCTGGCTTAAAACTGTACAGCTTCTCTTACTCATAACCTTAGAGTTGTTTGGAGAATAAAATGCCCCAAGCCTTTGTTTCAAAACGCGCTCCGGTTTACAAGGATGTGCCAGATGAGAAATGGAATGACTGGCGCTGGCAGTTGAGCAACCGCCTGAACAGCGCGGAAGACATCCAGAAGGTTATAACGCTGACAGAAAGTGAGCGCAAGGCGCTCAACACCAGCGGGTTGTTCCGTGTAGATGTAACCCCGTATTACATTTCACTGATTGACCCAAACGACCCGGAGGACCCGGTGCGCAAGCAGATCATTCCGCGCGCCGAAGAGATGCAGGTTTTTACAGCCATGATGGAAGATTCTCTGGCTGAAGACCGTCATTCACCCGTGCCGGGATTGGTACACCGCTACCCGGATCGGGTGCTGATGTTGGTAACAACCCAATGCGCTTCTTACTGCCGCTACTGCACCCGCTCGCGCATCGTTGGCGACCCTGGCCAAACTTTTAACCGTCACGAATTCGAGATGCAGATTGATTACATCAAGAACACTCCGCAGATTCGGGATGTGCTGCTCTCGGGTGGTGATCCGCTGGTGCTGGCTCCAAAAATTTTGGAAGAACTGTTGGGCCGTTTGCGCGAAATTCCCCATGTAGAAATCGTGCGCATCGGTTCTCGCGTACCAGTTTTCATGCCGCAACGCATAACACAGGAACTTTGTGATATGCTCGGAAGGTATCATCCTCTATGGATGAATATTCACGTCAATCATCCCAATGAAATCTCGGCCGAATTGGAAGCCGCCACAGACCGCCTGACACGGGCCGGGATCCAACTTGGCAACCAGTCCGTTCTGCTGGCGGGTGTAAACGATTGCGTGCACATCCAGCGGGAGCTGGTACACAAACTGGTCCGCATCCGCGTGCGGCCTTACTACCTGTATCAATGCGATCTGGTGGAAGGAGCCGGGCACTTCCGAACTCCCGTGGCGAAGGGCATCGAAATCATCGAGGGCCTGCGTGGTCACACCTCCGGGTATGCCGTACCACAGTTTATTGTGGATGCGCCAGGCGGTGGCGGGAAGATCCCGGTCATGCCCAATTACCAGATCAGCATGTCGGATCATAAGATTCTGCTCAGGAATTATGAAGGTTACATTGCCACCTACGAAGAACCGACGGAGTATAAAATCCACGATCCGAAAACCTGCAAGGCCTGCCAGAACAAACGTCCCGAGGTGGGACAGACCGGACTGACTGGCCTGCTGGATGGCGAGCGGTTGTTCATTAAACCCGATGGCTTCGATGATTTGCACAACCGCGGAGGCGGGCAGCACCGCCTGAAAGATGAAAATAAATGGAAACCCCTGGGTATTGGCACCAGTGATGTGATTGACTAAAAAAAATTGCCAACAAGGCGCAAAAATTGCGCAAACCTATCCCGTCTGATTTGCTTAGCAATCGAACCGGGATTAGACATAAAATTTGCAAGGAGTAAAAAATGAAAAACGCTCGTATATTTTCCGTTTTAATGGCTGTGGTGATGCTGGTCGTGGCTGTGTTGCCGACTCCCGCCGCGGCGATGCAGAGCACCCCCCCATCCTCAGCCTCCACTTTTGGTTCATCTGCTTTTGGACCGCTGAGCATGACCAACTTCTACATCCCTGATAACTATGGCAGCTCGGCTTCAACCTCAAGCTACAGTTGCTCTTTGTCCAATCAAAGCCCCAAGGATTGGGTCACCATGAAGCCGCGCCAGTATTTTGATTTGATGTGGACAGTTATTAACACCGGTCACAAATGGGACGGTAACTACACTCAAATCAAATACCTGTGGGGTGCAAAAATGCAAACCCGTGGCGATTTCTATAATCTTGACAATGTCGGTTATGGCAGGAAGGCACACATCGGAATTGACATGGTAGCCCCGAAGACCCCCGGCACTTATCCGATCACGTGGGGAATCTTCTCAGGCGGGTATCGTGTTTGCACGCTGACCTTTATCGTGACGGTTGTAAGATAACTTTTCGGAGAGCCATGTTTTGTTCACTTCTTGTTCACCAGGTTGAACCATGAACAAGGCTCGTACTTCACTTTTTATCGCAGTGATGGTGGTACTGGTAGCGTCAGCCTGTCTGGTGGCGCAACCAGCATCCACTTCTGTATCTGCATCTCCAACCGCTGCGAAACAGCCAACCCAGCCAAAGCCTGCGATTGTGCCAAGCGCGGCGCCTACAGTTACGCAGTTTAACCCAACCGCTGCTCCATCCGTTACAACCACAGCCTTCCCAAGTATCACCCCGCTGCCCCCGCCCACCGCGACAGCCACTGAAACTCCCTATGGTTACCAACCATCCAGCACTCCAACCATCGCTCTGACCCAGGGCTCGGAAACGCCCGATCCCGTTGATGGCGCCACTGATGATTGGGGGTCTGATACCCGCTGCACCCTGATTGGAAAATCACCGAAAGACTGGACCGAGCTCCAACCGGGCGCAACCGCCAGGGTTTCATGGGAGTTGCTAAATTCAGGTGCGCGCACCTGGCAGGCGAACCAGGTCTGGTTGATATATATTGATGGCCCCCGGCTGGCGATGAATGGCACCAACCGGCTCGGGATGAACTGGGATGTCAAGGTCGGCAATTCCACGAATACGCCTTCCATCTCGATCCTTGTGCCCAAAGTGCCCGGGCACTATCGTTCCGTATGGGGCCTGCGTTTGGTCAAATCCGGTCACGTTTTTTGCACCTTCACCGTCAAAATTACGGTACCTAATCCAGCCCAAGTGCCATGACCAGGAAAACCATCGGTTACGTTGAACTTGAGTGGGCCTGCCCAAACTGCGGCAACAAAAACCCTGGGCAAAAGAAAACCTGTGGAACCTGTGGTTCGCCGCAGCCCGAAAACGTGCAGTTTGCAGCCGGGGACAAACTTGATTTGATCACAGATGCGCAGAAGGCTGCCAGTGCAGCCAAAGCGCCTGACGTTCACTGCCCGTACTGCCACACCCGCAACCCGGCTGATGCGCAAGTTTGCATACAATGCGGCGGCGACATGAAAGAAGGTATCCGCCGGGAAAGTGGGCGCGTGATTTCCGCAGGGCCTTCGAATAACAATGCACCCATTAAATGCCCGGGGTGTGGTACGCTTAACCCATCCGCCAACAACACCTGTTCATCCTGTGGTATTGATTTAACGAAACCGCTTCCCCAAAGCCAGAAAACCAACAGCACTCCAGTAGCGCTCAAGGCGTCTTCCTTCCGCCCATGGATGATGCTCCCAATTGGGGCCATCCTGATGCTGGTGTGCGTCATTATTGGATTCTTACTTTTCCGCACCACTGCAATTTCGGGGATTGTTCAAAGTACCCAGTGGCAAAGAACCATTTCTATTCAAGAACAACGCCAGGTTACAAAACAAGACTGGCGGGATCAGGTGCCGGGCGGCGCAGTGATCCAATCTTGCCAGCAGCAATACCGCAGCCGCCAGGATAACCCCGCGCCAGGCGCCAAGGAAGTTTGCTCTACCAAGATGATCGACCAGGGCAACGGTGCTGCCAAAGTGGAAGAAACCTGTTATTACGAAATTTATGCCGATTACTGTAAGTACCAGGCGCTGGAATGGCAGACCGTCAATCAGCCTCAGGTACATGGCATTGATCTCAATCCCTATTGGCCGCAGGTTACTCCTGCCAATGGTCAGCGCGAAGGCGGGCGCACCGAAAGCTACACGGTGTCTTTCCAAACCAATGATGGGATCAAACAATATACCACTGATAATCCGGCCCTTTACGCGCAGTTCCTGCCAGGCAGCGAATGGTTGTTAAGTGTCAATGCGCTGGGCGCTGTTTTAGATGTATCTCAACCTTGAGGAGGTAAAGTATGCATTATCGAAGATTAGGCCGGTCTGGTTTAAAAGTAAGTGAAATTTCTCTGGGGGCCTGGGTGACTTTTGGCGCGCAAGTCGAAGAGGCGGCATCCATTGAATTGATCCAGGCAGCCTATGATGCAGGCGTCAATTTCTTTGATAATGCCGATATTTATGCCAATGGTCAGGCAGAAGTGGTGATGGGGAAGGCGTTAAAGAACATTCCGCGCGAAGCGCTGGTAATATCATCCAAAGTCTTTTGGCCCACGATGCCCGGTCCGAACGGGCGGGGGCTTTCGCGCAAACATATCACCGAATCAGTCAATGCCACGCTCAAACGGCTGGGTACAGATTACATTGATTTGTATTTTTGTCACCGCTTTGACCCTGACACTCCGATTGATGAAGTGGTGTACGCAATGGACATCCTGGCACGTCAGGGCAAGATACTGTATTGGGGCACCTCAGAATGGCGCGCCTGGCAGGTTTCAGCGGCTTTTGCTACTGCCACCCAACATCACCTGCTGGCACCCAGCACGGAACAGCCGCAATACAACATGTTCCACCGCCACCGTGTAGAAGTCGAACTTTCCTCACTCTGCAAGGAATACGGACTGGGGCTGACCACCTGGAGCCCATTGTATTATGGGATTTTGACCGGCAAGTATAACGATGGTATTCCGGAAGGCAGCCGCGCGTACATGGACAGTATGGCCTGGATCCGCGACCGCATTACCCCGGAAAGGGTTGCGATTGTACGGCAGCTTTCAAACATTGCGAATGACCTTCATATCAGCACGGCTCAACTTGCGATTGCCTGGCTGTTGCGCCGCAAAGATATCAGCAGCGTCATTACAGGCGCAACCAACCTGAAACAGTTACAGGATAATCTGGAATCGGCTGAAGCCGTCGAAAAGCTGCACGATGATGTGCTTGACCAGATCGAGCATATCCTGAATAACTACCCGGATGAGGATTGATCAAGGCTTCCCTACAGGCCTCAAACCTGTCTTCTCGAAGAAAAACGCTCCGCGTTTGCCCCAATTTTGGAAATTGGGGCATTTTTGTTGCTTTTTCGACCAGGAAAATGAAATTTGTCCTTGATTTTGACTTGCATTTGTGCTATTTATAGTCTATCTTTTAATAAAGGATTCTTATGCATCGCGAGAGAGTTTCTGAAAATGTATTCTGGTTCCAAAGTGAGCTATATGCTCAGGTCACGGCCGGTGTTGTAGCGGGCCCGCAGTGGGCGGTATTGATCGACACCCTTGCTACGCCCGAAGAGACTTTGCTCATTCGTGAGTTTATTGAGCATGAGCTCAGCCTGCAAGTCCGCTATGTCATTAATACCCATTACCATGCCGATCACACCTGGGGCAACTGCTATTTTCCCGGCGCAACCATTGTATCCCACGCCTTGTGCCGTCAATTTATGCATGAAAGAGGCATCCCTGCGCTTGAAACGGCCCGTAAGCATAACCCCTCATTGCGGCAAGTAAAAATCGTGCTTCCTCATCTGACTTTCGAGAACGGTGAGCTCAATTTACGGGTTGGCAAGAAAAACCTGATTCTTTCACCGGCAGTTGGGCACAGCAGCGACGGCATCTCAGTCCTGGTGGAAGAAGACAGGATTCTCTTTGCCGGTGACGCCTTCATGCCGATGCCGTATATCGTGGATGGGAATATTGATGAAATGATTGCCGCCATCAAGAAAATTGGGCGCATGGGCCTGGAAAACATCATCCAGGGCCACGGCGACATTGTCTTGAGAGGTGAAATTGAAGCCGCGGTGAAAGAAAACCTGGCCTATCTATCCGCGATCCGCAAACATGTGCGCATTGCTCTAAAACGCAAAACTCCCCTGGAGTATCTCGATGAAGTTGGGATTGAGGATTGCGGTAAAAGCCGTGTACATCTGGGCGGGCTGGCCGAAGCTCTCCATCGACAGAACCTGCGCGCGCTCTACCGCGCTATGCTTGAAAACAAAGAAGCAATCGGATCAGAAGAATAATAATAGGATCAAAAAACCGGCTTTTTCAGCCGGTTTTTTGATCCTTATTTGCGCTCATTCTTGCGTTTCTCTTGCCTGGCTTTAAGCAGGCCGTGCAAGCTGATTGATACAACGCGTTCGGTGCCGTTGAGCAATTTCTGGATATTTGGCCTTAGAGCCCAGACCAGCAGCAAGGTGGCAACAATCCCATAAACAACATCCCACCAATTCGCGCCTGGCACACCCAGCGCCAGACGGATGCCAAAAACTAGAATGGCAAAAACCGCCACGCTCATCGTTGTGACCGAAGCATACCCGACCGTAAAGAAAACCAGCGCCCCAAGCGGGATCATAATCAAAACAGAAAGCGGCCACAAACCAATGGCACCGCCCACCGTGGGTGCGCCGCCCGCACCGCCGCGCAAGCGCAGGAACCGGCCGTTTTTATCATATTCAGGCATAAACAACGAGTAATTATGTCCCAGAATGGCAGCAATGGGGGCCAGAATGGCTACCAACTGGTTATCCGCGCTCAGCCATTTCGCCAGCCAGACCGCCAGCGCGGCTTTAAATACATCCAACAAGGCGGTAGCCAGTCCCGCCCAAAAACCGGCCGCGCGCAAGGCATTTGTGCCGCCAGTTCGCCCGCTTTCCACGTTACGAAGATCCTTGCCAGTTTTAAGCTTGACAATAATCAAGCCTGTGGGGATTGATCCAATCAAATAACCCAGCAAGATCAAACCAATATCAATCAATATTTGCATCCAAGCGTCTCCATTTTCTTATAAAGCGGTAACACAAAAACAGGCGCAAAGTTACAGCTCCTCGACATTCAAAGCTACTTCCTCAACCAGGCCCGCTTCGATTATAAATCCGCGCGTCTGCCAGCGCCGGCCGGTCTTGGACCAGATGATATTGACCACCGGGTAGGCCGCCTCCGCGATATCGGTTGGCGATGGAGTGGATGGGCCTTTAGGATGCGAGTGAAAAATTGCCAGCAGTTCCAACCCTTCCAGTTCAATTTGCTCCATGGCTCTCAACTGTGCTCGCGGTTCCATCAAAAAACGGGTACGGCTTTCGGCTGCATTTTTTACCGGCAAGACAAGCTCGACAACCTGGTGGGTACCTCCCAGCAAACCACAGGCTTCCAGCGGCGCCATGAAATTAATGTGGCGCTCCATGGCAGAAATATGCGCGCGCTTCAGGGTTAACGATTTATCGATCAAATTAGCCTCTCACTAACAGGGCCGCAGCCCAGAAAACAGCCAATCCCAGCAATGCCTCAATTGCGGCCCGCCGCAGGGAAATATCTTCATCCATGTTCTGTGCAAGTTCTGTCAGGGCATACAGAGGCCCAAGCAAAGCCAGACCAATCTGGATCGGGCCCAGAGGCCAGTAATGCAAGGCAGCAGATACCTGCGTCAGAATCAGCCCGATGCCAATCGCCCAGGCAAACTTCCACTGGCCCGTGCGCAGGCGCAGCGCGCGCAGCGCCACCATACCGGCGGCCGGGAAAACAATTACCGCCACCAGCAGCAGACGCGCTTCTGAAAAAGAAAGGCTGGTCATCAGAATCAGGAAGAGTGTGTACGAAAGCGCCACCAAACCGGCTGAGGCAGCCGGGTAGCGAATATCAGACGAATCCAGGGCAATATACTCGGCCAGAAAGACCAACATCAGCAAGATGCCGCCCAACCCAAAAATCAACCACCAGGCTGGCCCAACCGGCAGGTTGTAGAGCGGAATCCCTATTATGAAGGTTGTCAGGGTGGGCAGTATCCAGTGTTGAAAGGTACTGCCAGGTTCGAGATGTGGATGCCCACGCAGCAGCCAATCCATCCCAGCGGCAGTTAACCCGCTGGCGATGAGCGTGGCCGCCACATTCAAATTGAGTGGAATGGCAATAACAAGCCCCAACACCTTGAAACTGAGCGCATTGTGCGGGACTTCTATTAAGTGCGCCAGGGCGTATGCCAAGAGGATAGCGGCTATCAGCACGCTCAGGCGGTTTGTATCCGGCATATGGCGGTGTTCTTCGAGCATGCTTTCATTGTACCTGTCACAATCGGAGAGTGGAAGGGCGTTTCTGCTGTGCAAACCCGGTAGTGATTGTTTTCACCTGTCGGAACGTCGATTTCTACACCTATCGCTATTGGATTATCGGTATCTTCATTTAATGGATAAAAATCCTGCCTGTGGTAAAATTAAAAAATTATGCAATCACGCAACCCCGAACTCCCTTCGATGCCACCGCCTCCTGCCGCCATCGCCACACTGGTGAAAGGCTTTAACGCCATCGCCAGTAACATTGCAGTGATCCTTTTCCCGATTGCGCTGGATTTGTTTCTATGGCTTGGTCCACGCCTCAAAGCCGATACCCTGCTGGCGCCATTCTTACAACCCCTGCCGCCCGATCTGCAGGCCCAGATACCTGCTGACCAGATGCAGATTTTTACACAGTTCATGACCGAATTCCGCAATGGGCTGAACCTGTTCTCCGTACTGCGCACATTCCCGTTGGGGGTGTTCAGCTTGATGAGCGCCAATCTTTCACCCAATTCGCCATTTGGAGCCCGGCTGGCGATTGACACGCCCAACTGGGTGGCGGCTTTCGGCATCATTATGACATTGACCCTGCTGGGCTGGGTGGCTGGAAGTTTGTACTTTCAAACTGTTTCCAGGGTGGCTGTCAGATTGGAAAGCGGCCCGGGCATATTATTACGCGCTACATTTCAATCACTTCTGCTCTCAGCCGGGTTGATGGTGTTGTTTATGATGGCCAATATACCCGTTCTGCTCGTGCTTGGTTTGGTTGCCATGTTGGATACGCTGGTGCGTACGATTGTCATGCTCTTACTGCTGCTACCAGCGGCCTGGATCATGCTGGTAGTGTATTACTCTTTTTACGGTATCTTTGTCAACTCGCAAAACGTATTCACTTCCATACGCGACAGTATCCGCATGATGCGCTATGGGCTGCCGCCGCTGGTCTGGTTTACGATGTTGATCATTCTGATCAGCCAGGGAATGGATTTGCTGTGGCGCGCCGCACCGGCCGATTCATGGATGACAGGCGTCGGCATTTTTGGGCATGCCTTTATATCCACCAGCCTGCTGGCTGCCAGTTTTATTTATTATCACGAACTGAACCTTTGGATTGAGTCTGCTTTGCAGTGGCTCAAAAAACAGAACAATTCATCGGCGCAAGCCTGACCTTATGATAATCCCGGCTCGATTTGCTTAGCAAATCGTACCGGATCGGAGGATTTTTCTTGACAACACCTGCCAATTACACCGCTGCCAGTATACAAGTCCTGGAAGGGCTTGAAGCCGTTCGCCGCCGCCCAGGTATGTACGTGGGCGGTACAGATCAAAAAGCCCTGCATCACCTCGTATATGAAGTCGTGGATAACTCGATTGACGAAGCGCTGGCGGGTGTCTGCGATCACATCGAGATTATCATTCATCCAGACAGTTCAGTGACCGTTGAAGACAACGGTCGCGGCATTCCTGTCGATATTCACCCCGAGAAGCATATCTCGGCGCTGCAGGTGGTTATGACTGTGCTACACGCAGGCGGCAAGTTTGGCGGCGGCGGTTACAAAGTTTCGGGCGGCTTGCACGGCGTAGGTGTGTCTGCTGTGAATGCGCTTTCCGAGTGGTGTGAGGT
>CAIWAX010000485.1 GCA_903910795.1 uncultured Anaerolineae bacterium | reverse complement strand
TCAATGGAGAAGAATAAAATACATGAAAGTAATCATTCTAGCTGGTGGACTTGGTACCCGTTTAGCTGAAGAAACCGTTGTAAAACCCAAACCAATGGTTGAAATCGGTGGAAAGCCCATGCTTTGGCATATTATGAGTATCTATGCGGCCTACGGTTACAATGAATTCGTGATCGCCCTTGGTTACAAAGGGGAGATGATCAAGGATTATTTTCTCAATTATCACCATCGTACGCGTAGCCTTTCCGTGATTTTAAGAACCGGAGAAGTAACTATCCACGATGGCGAAAGCGCAAACTGGATTGTTCACCTGGTAGATACTGGAATTGACACGCAAACCGGTGGAAGGTTGAAAAGGTTGAAAAGTTTTATCGGCAAGGAACCTTTCATGATGACATACGGAGATGGCGTCAGCAACGTCAATATACAAGAGCTAGTGAATTTCCATCAAACTGAAGGCCGGCTTGCCACACTAACTGCCGTCCGGCCACCTGCCCGTTTTGGACAGATGATTATCGACGCAGGGCGAGTTGTACAGTTCGAGGAAAAACCACAAATCGGAGAAGGTTGGATAAACGGCGGTTTCTTTGTACTACAACCTGAGATATTTGATTACATTCACGATGACCAGACTTCATGGGAGTTCGATTCCCTGGAAAAGCTGGCGATGGCTGATGAAGTATCAGCATACCAGCACAACTCCTTCTGGCAATGCATGGATACCATTCGGGATGTAAACTTGCTTGAAAGACTCTGGCAGGACGGGAAGGCTCCATGGAAAAAATGGAATTGAACCGAGCCTTTTGGCTGGATAGGCCAACTTTTGTAACCGGCGGTACCGGGCTGGTTGGATCATGGTTGGTAAAAAGACTACTAACTGCAGGCGCAGATGTTGTTTGCCTGGTACGTGATTGGGTACCACAGAGCGAATTGGTGCGCTCAAATCTTATAGAAAAAGTAAAAGTTGTGCGTGGTGATATTCGTGATAGAGAAACGATTGAACGCACCCTCGGTGAATACGAAATCGATACAGTTGTGCACCTGGCAGCCCAGACCATCGTCACAATTGCAAATCGAAACCCTATCTCCACCTTTGAAACCAATATAACAGGTACCTGGAATATATTAGAATCCTCCCGCCGCAGCCCAAAGGTCAGACAGGTGGTAATAGCGTCTTCAGATAAAGCCTACGGCGACCAAACCACCTTGCCTTATGATGAAAATACCCCTTTGCAAGGACAGCACCCGTATGACGTCAGCAAATCCTGCGCTGACTTGATCGCTCAAACCTATGCAACCAGCTATAACTTGCCGGTGGTCATTACCCGTTGCGGAAATTTCTATGGCGGCGGTGATTTGAATTGGAACCGGATTATTCCAGGTACCATTCGCTCTGTATTACGCGGACAGCGGCCGGTTATACGATCAGACGGTAGCTTCATTCGTGATTATTTTTATGTTGAAGATGGGGCTGCAGCGTGCATGTTGCTGGCTGAAAAACTGGCTGCCAATCCAGAATTAAGAGGTCAGGCTTTTAATTTCTCAAACGAGATACAAGTAACTGTCAGCCAGATCGTTGAAAAAATTTTGAACATTATGGAATCAGATCTTAAACCAGATATCCTGAACGAAGTTAGCAACGAAATCAAACACCAATATCTGAGTGCTGAAAAGGCTCATCAATTACTGGGATGGGCGCCGCTTTTTACCCTGGAAGAGGCTCTGGTACTCACCGTGGCATGGTACCGGAATTTTTTTACCCATAACCATGATCTGGAGAGTGAAGAATGAATACCCGATCCAGCGAACTTCGGGATAAAATTTTACAACTTACTGCAGAATATTATACCGAAGCCTTCCAATCTGATGAATTTAAGCCAGGAATCAGTCCCGTACCAGTCTCAGGAAAAGTATTTGATGCCAGAGAATTACAATTTCTGGTGGATTCATCTCTCGATTTTTGGCTTACGACTGGACGGTTTGCGAATGAATTCCAAAAATCATTTTCACGATGGTGGGGAATCCGACATACCATCCTAGTAAATTCGGGATCTTCAGCCAATCTGGTTGCACTCTCAGCACTTACTTCTCAAGAATTGGGTCAAAAAGCATTACGCGCAGGGGATGAAGTCATTACTGCCGCTGCTGGCTTTCCAACCACGGTTAATCCCATCCTACAAAACAACCTGATGCCAGTCTTTGTCGATATTGAAACACCTACCTACAACATCGACATAAACCAGCTCGAAGCCGCGCTTTCTTCAAAAACCCGGGCAATTATGCTCGCGCATACTTTGGGAAACCCATTCAACCTACAGGCTGTTTCTGAGTTTGCAACCCAACACAACCTTTGGTTAATCGAAGACTGTTGCGATGCCTCGGGTGCACTTTTCGAAGGACAAAAGGTGGGGACCTTCGGGCAACTCGCCACAGTTAGCTTTTACCCTGCTCACCATATCACCATGGGAGAAGGTGGCGCAGTGCTGACGAACCAGCCCAAACTAAAAACGCTGGTTGAGTCATTTCGCGATTGGGGACGAGATTGCTGGTGTGAGACCGGCATGGATGATACCTGTGGCAAACGCTTTGATTGGCAATTAGGTGATCTTCCAGCAGGATATGATCATAAATATACCTATTCACATATCGGCTACAATCTAAAGGCCACCGACATGCAGGCGGCGGTTGGCCTGGCGCAAATCGAAAAAATTGACAGTTTCATCGCCAGTCGCCGCCAAAACTTCGCCACCTTATATGCCGGGTTATCTGATTTGGAAGAATTCTTCATCCTTCCAAAAGCAACACCCGGCAGCCAGCCAAGCTGGTTTGGATTTCCAGTGGCCATCCGCCCTGGGGCGCCGTTTACCCGCAGCCAAGTTGTCCGTTTTATGGAAAAGCAGCGCATTGCCACCCGTTTGCTTTTTGGAGGCAACCTGGTGCGCCAACCCGCCTACAGAAATGCGCCGCACCGCGTAGCCGCTTCGCTGGATAATTCCGATTTTGTGATGAACAACGTTTTCTGGGTGGGAGTTTATCCCGGTTTGACATCAAAAATGCTGGATTACATGATTGAGACTTTTCACGCTGCTTCCAAAATCCACGAGGCCAGTAATCAATGAACCCCCTCACACAGGATCTGGAACATATTCTCGATCATACTCGGCCTCTATGGGAGGAGCTACGCGATGAACAACTATTTATCACCGGCGGAACTGGATTTTTTGGATGCTGGTTATTGGAAAGTTTTCTCTGGGCAAATACCCGCCTTAACTTAAATGCCCGAGTTACGGTTCTCACCCGCAATCCAAGTGCTTTCGTAACAAAAGCACCGCACCTGGCTTTGGCAAATCCGGTGACTCTTTTAGAAGGTGACGTAAAAAATTTTGTCTTTCCAGCAGGCAGTTTCCCTTTTCTGATCCATGCC
>CAIWAX010000484.1 GCA_903910795.1 uncultured Anaerolineae bacterium | reverse complement strand
TAAAGGTTTTCAAGCCACACTCGTGACGACACTAGAAAATAGCAACTTATGCGGTATTGCAAAAAAACGTTCTTGTCGTAACGGCTCGCGGCCCTGCGGGTTAGCCGTTCGGTTGGCTGCATAAGCGACTAAAGTCGCTACTACGATTTACGATTTATGGTGGCAAATGTGAGATGCCAGGCAAATTAAATAAAAAATCCCGCGCGGGAAAGGCTTTTCGCGGCGGGGAAATGAAAAGCGGCTCACCCCGGGTCCCGATTTTATTCTGTCCCATTCCGTTGCAGGAACAGCCAGGTTGCCCTACGGACAACCAGGATCACCAAGCGTTACGAGCCACTGTACAATCATTATAGCACGATTCGAGCACCCGGATTTCTTTGACACATTCTAAAAACGAGGCAGCATGCCCAACCTTGAACCGAAACTCGCCATCCGCAATGCCCTGCAGGCTTTTACACACCGCCCGCTGGCGCAATCCGCGCTGAACCTGCTGGAAACGCTCGGCTATCAGAGCGACAAGCGCCTGGCGCTGACACCGAATAACACGGCGCAGTTCAGGGCCGAGTTTGACCCGGGCCAGCAGCTTGATCTTAAAAACGCGCGCACGGATGAATGGAGATCGGTTGATTTTCTGTTCCAGATTTCCGATGATGACATGCGCGGGGCGCTTTCAGGCCAGGGACAGATGTTCCACAACCGGCAGGTCGACCAGACCCTGATCAATTCCTACCTGTTCTTCGCCATTGAGCTGAGCGGGGAGCATTACACGCGCGGCAGCCTGGCTGGCATCACGCGCGCCGTCAACAAGATTTTCCCGATGCCGGTCATGCTGATCTTCAAACACGGCGGCAGCCTGACGCTGGCGATCATCGCGCGGCGCATGCATAAACGCGCCCATGAGCGCGATGTGCTCGAAAAGGTGACACTGATCAAGGATATGCGCCTGGCCGACCCGCACCGCGCGCATATCGAGATACTGCATGACCTGTCGCTGCCGCAACTGGCACAGGCGCAGGCTGTGACCAATTTCGTTGAACTGCAGCGCGCCTGGGAAAAGGCACTTGACACCTCGGAACTGAACAAGAAATTCTACCGCGAGGTGGCAGACTGGTATTTCTGGGCGAGCAGCGCGGCGAAGTTCCCGCCGCAGGCGGAGAGCCAGATGAGCGTCATCCGGCTGATCACACGCCTGATCTTTGTGTGGTTCATCAAGGAAAAAGGGCTGGTGCGTGAGGAACTGTTTGATGAGCGGCGGCTGCGGGACATTCTGAAAGCATCCAACCCGGCGGAGGGCGTTTATTACCGGGCCATTTTGCAGAACCTGTTTTTTGCCACGCTCAACACGGAGATGGGGGCCGGGCGGCGTTTTCGCGGGCGCAACCCGAACGGTCTGGATGCGCACCACGGCATACCAACGGTTTACCGTTACGCAGAGCAGTTCAAAGACCCGCCAGCCGCGCTGAGGCTGTTCGCCGAGATCCCCTTTTTGAACGGCGGTTTGTTTGAGTGCCTGGACAAGCCGGACGACAAAATCTATATTGACGGCTTTTCAGATACGCCCAAGAACCAGGCCGTGCTGCCGGATGAACTGTTTTTCGGGGCCGAGCGCAGCCTGGACCTGAGCGCGATCTATGATGACGCGCGGCGCAAGCATGAAAAGGTGCGCGGCATCATCAACATCTTCAATGATTACAAGTTCACGGTCGAAGAGAACACGCCGATCGAAGAGGAAGTGGCGCTGGACCCGGAGCTGCTCGGCAAGGTTTTTGAAAACCTGCTGGCGGCTTACAACCCCGAAACCGGCACGACAGCCCGCAAGCAGACCGGCTCGTTTTACACCCCACGCGAGATCGTCAATTACATGGTGGATGAGGCCCTGGCGGCGTACCTGGAAAATGCCGTGACCCCGACCCCCCTCCCGGCCTCCCCCCTCATCCAAAACCCGGATGCGGAGGGAGGGGGGATGACAGAGAGGCTGCGGGGGCTGCTGGCGTATGACAACGCCGCGCCGCAGTTCAGCGAGGATGAGGTTGAGCAGTTGATCCGCGCCATTCACAGCCTGAAAGCACTCGACCCGGCCTGCGGTTCGGGGGCCTTCCCGATGGGGCTGCTGCATAAACTGGTGTTCGTGCTGGAAAAGCTGGACCCCGAGAATAAGCGCTGGCGCGAGGTTCAAAAACACAGGGCGGTGGCCGAAACCGAAGCGGCCTATGAAATCGGGAATGTGGATGAACGCCGTCAGCGCCTGCTGGATATTGACGGGGCCTTTGAGAACAACGCCAGCAACTACGGGCGCAAGCTGTACCTGATCGAGAACTGCATTTACGGGGTGGACATCCAGCCGATCGCGGTGCAGATTGCCAAGCTGCGCTTTTTTGTCTCGCTGGTGGTGGAGCAGAAGGTGGATGACAGCCTGCCGAACCGCGGCATCCGCCCGCTGCCGAACCTGGAGACCAAGTTTGTGGCAGCCAACACGCTGATCGGGATCGAGCGCCCGGCGCAGTTGATGCTGCGCAACACGCTGATCGACCAGAAGGAAAAAGAACTGGCCGAAGCGCGCCGCAAGCATTTTTCGGCGCGCACCCCGGCCACCAAGAGCAAGTACCGCGAACTGGATCAGCAGTTGCGCGAGGATTTGTCGGGGCTGCTGAAAAAAGACGGCTGGGGCAGCGCGGCCGCTGCGCAGTTGGCAGGCTGGAACCCTTATGATCAGAACGCGAGTGCCGGGTTCTTCGACCCGGAGTGGATGTTTGGAATAACTACCGGATTTAATGTAATAATTGGAAACCCACCGTATCTTGAATCACGGCATCCTGCATTTAGCGAAAATCTAAAAATCGCATATCAGAACTCAGCAAAAAAACGATGGAATGAAGATATTAAATATATAACAAAAGGCACAGACCTTTTAATTTACTTTTTTGAACATTCAATCTTTAACATCAGCCGAAATGGTTGTATTGTATTTATTACACAAAATTCTTGGCTAGACACAGAGTATGGAAGGAAGTTTCAAAAATTTCTATTGAGACACACTAAAGTTCAGAAAGTTGTCGACAGCGATTTCCGATATTTTCCCAGTGGTGAAGGCCCAAATATAAATGCAGTAATTACTTCATTTGTTGGAAAGACACCCAGTAACGACAATATAATTACCTTTGCTAGATATCATGAAAATTTTCAGAAAATAGATTTACCAAACCTCAGCTTATCTGGTGTCAGTGATCCAAAGGCAGTATCTATTCAAAGATATAAATATTCCAATAACTTACTTCATGAAACCAAGTGGGGCATTCTGCTTTCAGCATCAAACGAAATATTAAACCTGCTTGATCTAATAAGTAAAAAAGCAAAAAAACTTTCCGAAATTAAAACAGCAAATTTATCCTTTGGACAAGGGCTCAATTTATCAAAAGATTATTATGTCTCGAAAGATATGCTATCAGAGTTGAGAATTGAAAAAAAGGCAACCATCCCTATACTAACAACTGACGATGGTGCTGTTTTTGATATAAGAAGTACAACTCACTTTATTCTCGATAAATCAAGATTATCCAATCAAGAAATCACTAGAATTAAATCTCGTGGCTTCAGCGTATTTGACACGTCAGCAACGAGAAAAAAACCGCCAAAATTAATAATGCCAAGAGGTATCGGTAGACATTTTTGTGCAATTAGCTCAATTTCAAGTTATTCATCTAGTGGCGTTGATATTTATGATGAAAGTGATTCGGCTT
>CAIWAX010000483.1 GCA_903910795.1 uncultured Anaerolineae bacterium | reverse complement strand
CCTTCCCTGGCAGATAATCGTAAAAAACCAGTGTCAGGGGATTCTATATCGGCGGCAGCTTTGGTCGTTTCGATCGTAAAGATCAGCTCACCTTTTTGAACAGGCGAACCATCCTGAATATGAATAATCACCAGGCGGGCTTCGGGTTCATTGGCATTCAAAAGGGGCACTAAAACAGGGGTAGGCAAATTTTTGTTCCCACAAAGCGAATTCGGTGTTGCAATTTTACCTGTTTTGTCTGATAATTGTGAACTGGTAATTTTTCTATCAATCATACGGAGGTTTTGATATGGATTTCGGCAGTGCTTTTACTTATGCTTTTCAAGATACAGATTGGCTTAAAAAGGTTGGCCTTGCAGCATTGATTTTTCTAATTCCGATCATTGGGCCGATCACAGTAATGGGCTGGGGGCTTGAAATCACCCGCCGCGTGATCAATAATCAGACTGATCTGCTGCCTGAATGGAACGATTTCGGCGGTTACCTCTCCAAAGGCTTTCGGGGATTTGTAGTTACATTGGCCCTTTCGATACCATCCCTGCTGATCAGTATGTGTCAGAGTGGAATCAGTGTTGCCATTTAAAATAGCAATTCAAATCAAATGGCCTCGGCTGCTGGTATTGCCTCGATCTGCTTGAGCTGCGTCAGTGTAATTTTCTCGCTCATCGCTGCATTCCTCACCCCGGCGGCGCTCGGTATCCTGGCAGACACCGGACAGTTATCCGCGGCATTCAATTTCAACCAGTTATTGGGCCTGGTTCGCTCAGCTCTGGGGCCGTACTTGCTGCAAGTATTGGTCACTGGTGTGGCTGCGATCATCCTGGTGCCGCTCGGCGTGGTTTTCTGTGTCGTTGGTGTGTTCGTCGCCATGGCTTATCTGAGCACGGTTTCTTACAACCTGACGGGGCAGGCATATAAACTCGCCAGGGCTGCGCAAGGCGTCAGCGCAGCAACCACATTCTAATCAAACGTAAAAAAATGGCGGGCTGCGACCCGCCATTTTTTTATTTAACCAGTTCGAGTGCCATCTGGATGATTTTTTCTGCGGATGGCAAGATCATGTCTTCCAAAGTTTTTGAATTTGCGATTGGCAAATCCAGCGCAGCCGCCCGCGCGCATTTGAAATTTGAAACGACCTCTGCCGTTCGGGCGGCAATTTCCGCCCCCCAACCAAGTGTCTGTGTACCTTCTTCAACCATGAGCAGATGTCTGGTGCGGTTAACTGATTCCAGAAGCGGGGTTATTTCAAATGGACTGAGCTGGCTAAAGAGCACAATCTCTGAAAAGATCTCGTATTCATAGGCCAATTTCAAGGCGGCCGCACGGGCAAGCTCGAAATTATAACCATACGCGGCGATGGTCAAGTGTGCCTGAGGCACTCCCGCGATACGCACAATAAATGCGGGATATTGGTCAGAAACTTTTTCGAATTGAAGATCGATCAAATCTGCTTTGCCAATTTCAAGCACGGGGCAGGTGTAAAGTAATTTGTGTTCCACAAACAAAATGGGACCTTCCTCCTGAAGGATAGCAGACTCTAACAAAGCCGCCGGATCGGACAAAGAGTTAGGCGCGAGCACGCGCAGACCAGGCACTCCCATAAAAAGTTTTTCAAGGGATTGAGAATGGGTGGGGCCGTAACCGCGGCGACCGCCCATCGGAGTTCGAACCACCAGCGGAACGCGTACCTGGTCATTGTACATCCAGCGAAACTTGGAAGCGTGGTTTATCAACTGGTCGGCAATCAAAGTCACAAAATCACCAAACATGATCTCCACCACGGGATGCAGTCCACGCATGGCCAACCCATTGGCAATGCCAGTAATCGCGGCCTCAGAAATCGGGGTTGTCAACACCCTTTCCGGGAAACGCGTGGAAAGACCGCGAGTGACCTTGAAGGCTCCCCCATAGGGATCAAGAATATCTTCTCCTAACAGGTAGACGCGTTCATCAATTTCCATCACATGCTGCAAGCCAGCATTCAAACGTTCAAGCACAGTTGGCATAATTATTTTCTCTGTTTATCATAAAACCGGAAAGGGGTCGGCGTGCGCGCGCGTAAAAGCCGCATCAACCACCATCGAAACCTCCGATTCAGCCTGGTCGATTTCAATAGTTGTGAGACGGGCAGCTTGAATAGTTAACGGATCGAATTCAGCCCGGATTTTAGCGATAGTATCCCGGTCGCGGGGGTCATCCCCTTTGCTATGGGCGGAAAAACGATACGTATGCAAAATAAGCGCGGCAGGCCGGCTGTTGTCGCGCACAAATTGAACGGCTTCCTCAGCGTAAGGAGTGATTGTTAACACATCGCTTGATTCCAGCTCGAAAGTTTTAATCCCAAATGCTTCAAAGCGAGCCCGAAATGACCCACTCAAGCCCTTCTCAACGGGAGTTGTCTGCGCATAGCGGTTATCTTCCACAACATATAACACCGGTAACTGCCAGAGCGCAGAAATATTGAGACTTTCGTAGAGTACACCTTCCCCCAGGGTACCATCTCCGCAAAACACAACGGCGATTCCGCCCGTTTTTTGCACTTTTTGGGCAAGCGCCATACCGGTTGCAACGGGCACAATGCCGCCCTGGATGCCATTGGAATAAAAGTTCCGCCAGTGGATGTGCTGGCTGCCGCCGCGCCCGCCCACCAGGCCGGTAGCCTTGCCCATCAATTCTGCCGCCAACCGGTAAGGATCGCCGCCGTACGCCAGAAAATGACCGTGACAGCGGTGGTTGCTCCACACGATATCCCGCGAGTTCAGCATCTCAAAAATGGCAGCCGCATCAGCTTCCTGTCCAATGTAAGCGTGGGTCGTACCAAACAACTTCCCGGCCGAAAACTCAGCCAGGGCTCGCTCTTCAAAACGACGGATTAATAACATCTGATGATAGAGATCATAATTGTGGGTCATAGAATTTGAATTATAGCAGAGGTAAGCTATCGCTACGTGGCGCACTCATGCCGCTCAAAAACAAAACATAAGACCAGGCTCAAACCGATCCGAACTTTACTCTTCATGGTCACAATAAGAATTATCGTAACTGCTCACCATGTTCCGTCATACTGAACGATTTGCTAACATCGTCCCGATGCCCTTGCGGGAGCAAATCGTGGGTACTTTCCATTCGGAAAAAATGTGGGTAAATGAACTAAATTTCGATGGTTTGCTCCGCACCCCGCATGTTCTTAGCGGGGATAGGCTCTTGCCAAAAAGCACCCACCCCGTGAGCAGTTACGAATTATCTAAGCATTTTTGCCGGGCAGCACCAATTTTCCTCTTTTTAGCATGGTATAATCTTTTTTTGTATGAGTCCAGCAACCACATCCACCCCCAATACAAAAATTTGTCCTACCTGCGGAACGCGCCTGGCCGATAACGCCACACGCTGCCTTGTGTGCGGCACAGAACTGCGACCAACCGTGGAGGCCAAAAAGCCTGCCACTGTACAGGCCAGCCGCATGCCCGAAATCACCCTCAGCCTGCCAGCGGTTCTTGGCCTGTTAACGTTGTTTCTGATCGTTGGCGCAGTCCTTGTGTACGTTGTTTTACGCGTGACCGGTGTTGCAACCGGCGCAGCCAACGCTCCTAAAGGCGGCACGGCTACTGTCACGGCCACTGCAACCGCAACGATCCTGGCAACGGATGCGCCCACGGCCACCACAGTACCCTCAGCCACCTTGCAGGCTCCTTTTGATTACACCATTGCCACCGGTGACACCTGCACATCCATCGCGGTCAGCTTTGGCGTATCCGTGCAGAGCATCATCACGCTGAACAATCTGCCAATAGCCTGCAACACGCTCTCAATTGGGCAGAAAATTCAAGTCCCGCATCCCACTCCAACACCACCGGCGGCAGCCACAGGCACCTTTGAGCCCGCCCAGGCTACGCTGGCAGCCTGTGATAAGGTGATTTATACCGTTCAGGCAAACGATACCCTCGGATCCATCTCCGCCAACTACTCTGTCCCTGGTGACGCGATCAAATCCTATAACGGGTTGAGCACCGATACAGTCTTCCTGGGAATGAACCTGACGATTCCATTGTGTATGCGCGCCGCCACACCTGGCCCAACCCCGACAGCCACCACACCGCCGCCGTATCCCGCTCCGAACTTGCTTTTACCCGCGGATGGCGCTGCCTTTACTCTGGCGAATGACAACATCACGCTGCAATGGGCTTCGATTGGCACCCTGCGCGATAGCGAAGCCTATATCATCACCATTGAAGATATCACCGAAGGACAGGGCCGGCGGTTGATTGACTATGTTCATGATACCAAGTATATTGTGCCGGTCTCCTTCCGACCGAAGGACAATGCACCCCACATTTTACGATGGTTTATCTCGACCGTGCGCCAGGTTTCCACAGATGATCAAGGTCAGCCCGTGTATCAGAGCGCGGGGGATAAATCAAGTCAACGCGACTTTACCTGGCAGGGAGTCGCCCCGGAAGCAACACCAACACCATAAGCATGTGAACTCCCCGCCCATGCGGG
This sequence comes from uncultured Anaerolineae bacterium, assembly GCA_903910795.1. Lineage (GTDB taxonomy): Bacteria > Chloroflexota > Anaerolineae > Anaerolineales > Villigracilaceae > UBA5195. The sequence goes on along the minus strand of CAIWAX010000483.1, from coordinate 30,004 downwards.
GAGTTTTTATATAATGCAAGAAAGAAATGAAAACCCGGAGGATATTTTTCCTCTGAAGACTGTTTTGAGCTTTTTATTCAAACAGGCACAAACAAGGTAAGGTAAAAAATGACAACAAACCCTCCCATCATCGGAGTAAAAAAACGAATTGCAATGGTAGCCCATGATAACAAGAAAAAGGATTTGCTCGAATGGGCTCGTTTCAACCGCGGCACACTTTCCCGCCATCATCTCTTCGGAACAGGCACCACAGGCAGTATGCTGGAAAATGAATTGGAACTGCCCATTACCCAGTTTAAAAGCGGCCCCATCGGAGGCGACCAGCAAATTGGCGCAAAAATCGCCGAAGGCGATATCGATTTCCTGATTTTCTTTTGGGATCCGCTCGAACCCCAACCGCACGACCCGGATATTAAGGCGCTTTTACGGCTGGCAGTTCTCTACAACATCCCGACTGCATCCAACCGGGCTACAGCAGATTTCATCATCTCGTCAAACCTGATGAACGAAGAATACGAAAATCCTACCCCGGATTTGATTCGATATGCCGAATCACGCAAACGCCAGGTTCTGGCCTGAAATAACGAGTGCTTCTTAAATCAAAAGCGGGCTTCCATTTTTGGAAGCCCGCTTCATATTCACGTGCTAGGCTGGCTGGGCAGCCTTCACAATATCTTCCAGCATTTTGGTTGAGAGCGATTTTGGACGCTCAATTGGCTGACCAAGCGCGCGAGCCCAAACATAATTGGGGGTGACGCCCAGGGCGCGGCCAACGCCGAACAAAACGGTATAAAAGTCAAAATCTCGTACGCCGTAATAATATTGGAGCGTGCCAGAAATGGCATCGACATTGGGCGCCGGGTTTTTGGCCTTGCCCTGTTCCTTGAGAACCGCCGGAACCACGTCAAAAACCAGATCAGCCAGTTGAACAAGGTCATCCTGTGGGAAGCGTTCTTTGGCAAACTGCATCTGGGCCGTGAAGCGAGGATCAGGTACGCGCAAAACCGCATGACCGTAACCGGGGATAACCTTACCGCTGTTGAGGGTATCCCAAGCAAATTTGTAAAGTTCTTCGCGCGAAGGCACCTTGCCAAACATCTTGTAGACATCCAGCAGCCATCCAAGGCACTCCTGGTTGGCCAGGCCGTGCAGTGGGCCAGCCAGTCCGTTCAGGGAAGCGGAGAAGGACAGGTAGGGATCGGAAAGGGCAGATCCGACCAGGTGCATGGTATGCGCAGAAACGTTACCAGATTCGTGGTCGCTGTGTAGAATGAAATACAAGCGGGCCAGTTCGGCATAACCCTTCTGATCCTTGACGCCCATCATTTTTGCGAAATTTGCGCCGTAATCGAGCCTGGAATTGTATTTTGGTTTTCTGGTTTCTCCAAAATACTTCATCCGATAAATGAACGCGGCGATGACTGGCAGTTTAGCTGTCAGATCCAGGCTGTCTTCAAGCGCAGGTTCCCAATAGGAATCCTTTTTCATCCCGGCGTGGTACTGGTGGGCAAAGGCAGAGCCATTTTGCAGGGCCAGCACCGCTTGAGAGAGCAGGGTCATCGGATGGGTTTCAGCGGGCATGGATCGGATCATTTTATAAACGTAATCCGGCACAACGGCGCGCTTCGCCCATTCAGCTTCCACCAACAAAGCCTGCTCGCGGGTGGGTATCTCACCAAGCATCAGCAGGTAATATAGGCCGCCCACATACGGAATTTTGGCTCCACGCGGTTTCGGGAGGGCTTTCAAAACCTCCGGAATGGATAGACCGCGGAAGCGGATGCCTTCGGCTGGGTCGACATAGGATATGTCGGTTACAAGCGATTTTATATCCCGCATGCCGCCAACAACCTGCCCAACTGTTACCTTGTCAACCACCACATCAGCATGTTCCTTCCCAAGGGCTTTATAGCGGTTACGCCATTCAGGTAATTGTTCAGCGATCTTGTCATGCAAAATCATATAACGGCTCCTTTCTGACATAAGGTACAAAGGTTACAAGTTTCAGGACAGTTTGACCAGGTTTTTCAGTGCTTCAATGGTTTCCTTGACCGAAGCCGCGGATTTATCAAAGGCAGACTGTTCGTCAGCATCGAGTTTGTATTCAACGATGCGCTCGATTCCATTGCGGCCAAGTTGAACAGGGACGCCAAAGAACATGTCTTTCAAACCATATTCACCCTGCATATAAGCCGCGCAAGGCACAATCAGGTGTTTATCTTTCAGAATTGCTTCCACCATCTGGGCAATCGCTGCGGAGGGCGCATAAAAAGCCGAACCGGTCTTGAGCAGATTTACAATCTCACCGCCGCCTTTGCGGGTGCGGTTCAAAATAGCTTCCAGTCTGTCAGCAGGCAAATAATCGCGCAAAGGGATGCCAGCGATATTGGAGTGCTGAGTCAGCGGCACCATTTCATCACCATGCCCACCCAGCACATAGCAATTGATGTTTTCAACACTGACACCCGTTTCCATTGCGACAAAAGCGCGCATGCGAGCCGAGTCAAGGATGCCGGCCTGGCCGATGATACGATTCGCCGGGATATTGCCGACTTTCATGGCCAAATATGCCATGGTATCCAGCGGATTGGTCAGGACAACGTAAATGGCATCCGGCGAATATTTCAAAGTTTCGGTGGTGGCCTTGCCAACGATACCGGCGTTGGCGGTCAGCAGATCATCACGGCTCATACCGGGCTTGCGAGGCAAACCAGCCGTGATGACAATAATATCCGATCCCTTGGTGGCTTCATAACTGTTCGAGCCTACAATATCGACATCCTTCCCAATGATCGGCATTGCTTCGAACATATCCAGCGCCTTACCCTGTGGCATCCCTTCCAGAACATCAACCAGCACCAAATCTGCCAGTTCCCGCTCCGCAAGCCAGTGGGCAGTTGTGGCGCCAGTCATACCGGCGCCAATAATGGAAACCTTTGGCATAACTCCTCCTTTTTTGAGTTACGAACAATACTCCCGAAAACACAGTTTTTCCCGGGAGTGCTTGAATTTTAATTCAAATGTTGATTTAGGACAGTCGTTTAAGTCACAAAATATCTAAAAGATTGTAATAAAAACCAAACCGGCAGAACCGGAAATACTGAACTTATGGGTACTTTCCATCAAGAAAGCACAGTTTCTTTTTCGAGGAACTGGGTAGCCTGGATCGCTGCGGCAGCGCCCATCCCAGCCGATGTGATCACCTGACGGAAGTGAGAATCGGCTACTTCACCAGCCACAAACACACCAGGTTTGCTGGTTTCCATGTACTGGTTGGCCTGTATGTAGCCCAGCTCATCCATCTCCAACTGGCCCTTGAACATCTGTGTGTTGGGCGTATGCCCGATAAAGATGAAAAGGCCGTCTGCCTCCAGATCAGACTCAAGCCCTGTCTGGGTATCCTTAAGCTTCAAAGTGGTTACTTTTTCATTCCCAACCACCTCGGTCACAACCGAGTTCCAGATAAACTTGATTTTGGGGTTGGAAAAAGCCCTGTTCTGGAGTACTTTTCCGGCGCGCAAACTTTCGCGCCGGTGAATGACTGTCACAGAAGAACCGTAACGGGTCAGGAAGAGGGCCTCTTCAATCGCGCTGTCGCCACCGCCCACCACCACAACCCTCTTTTCTTTAAAGAACCAGCCATCGCAAGTGGCGCAGTAAGAGACACCCTTGCCGGTTAATTTAATTTCGCCCGGAATTTCCAGGTGATTTGAGCGTGCGCCAGTGGCGATGATCAGGCTATCCGCCAGATACACGCCGTTATCGGTTGTTACCTTGTAGGGTCGTTCAGAAAGGTCAACACTGTCGGCGGTATCAAATTCGACAGTTGCGCCAAAGCGTTCAGCCTGTTTTTGAAAAAGTTCTCCAAGCTCAGAGCCGCCCACGCCATCGGGAAAACCAGGGTAATTTTCGATGGTATGGGTTAGGGCTGCCTGCCCGCCCAGCTCAGTACCAGTCAGAACCACCGGTTCCAGCTCCGCGCGGGCAGCGTAAAGAGCCGCTGTCAATCCGGCCGGGCCTGAGCCAAGCACCAGGACTTTGACATGCTTTTCTTCGACAGGATTGGATGTGAGAGAAATACCACTAAGACTTAAAGACATTCTTGGCCTCGTTTTTATGATTATCTATTTTATACCCCACACGATCACAGAATCGCTGATCGGGGGCATTATATCAGATGCGTTCAAACCCTGAAAGTTGCAATTCAGCAATTCCAAATTCATCTGCATACGGCCGCGGGTTTGAAGTTACATCTGTGCCGAGCAGATAAAAATATTTATGAGCAAATTCGCGGATGGTTTTGCATTAAACCACAAAATAAATCAGAACCAGAAAAATTTATGCCAAAATTCACTTAATGTGATAAATTAGGTAATATATACTTTATTATAAACTATGACCGATCTCATTTTTTATCGGAGGCAAAAATTGCGCAAGGATATTGTGTTTACAAGCCAGGGAATTGAGTGCCGAGGCTGGTTATATGTGCCGGATGGCCTGAAAGGCCGCGCGCCAGCGATTGTCATGGCGAATGCCATCAGCGCGATCAAGGAAATCACCCTGCCAGGGTATGCGGCCCGTTTTGAAGATGCGGGTTTTGTGGTGCTGGTATTTGATTACCGTCACTATGGTGCCAGCGGCGGTGAACCCCGCAATCACATTGTCCCATTCGAGCAGATGCAGGATGTCCGCAACGCGATCACCTGGCTGCGCACGCAGCCGGAGGTGGAGACTGACAACATCGGCGGTTGGGGAATTTCCTTTGGGGCTGTGCACATGCTGCACCTGGGGGCTTATGACCGGCGCTTGAAGGCTGTCGTCACGGTCGCAACCGGCCTGAACGTTTTTGAAGCCATCATGGGGCGGGATGGTTTACAGGGCTTTTTGAAAATGATCAACCTGGATCACGATGCGCGCCTTCAGAGTGGCAGCCCTGCCACCTACATACCGGCAGTTTCTATGCCTGGTGACGGCGGTATGATGGCTTTTCCCGAGGCTTATGATTTTTATTCTGAAGCCCAAAAAACCTACGCACCCACCTACGAGAACCGGGTCACGCTCGAATCCCTGGAGTATTTATTTGCTGATCACTCCGCTGCCGCTGTTGAACTCATCTCACCCACCGCATTGTTAATGATCCATGGCAATCAGGATTTTATTCCTACAGCAGTTGTGCAGGCGGTCATTGATCGGGCGAATGAACCCAAGAAACTGGTTGTGTATGACTGCTTGCATACCGATCTTTACGTTCGAGAACCCTGGCTCACGCAATCCAGTAATGAGGCCATTGAATGGTTTAACCGTTATTTGCGCGACTCGAGTGAAAGTCAGGTATAAGCCTGGAAGAAAGAAAACAATCCAACTGGCCAATACCAGGGCTTCCACGGACTTTCATCTCTGCCCCTCTATATCGCTTGCATTGGACTTTTGACAAAGTCAAAGATTGCGAAAAAGATAGAACTGCAGTTACTACTCAGCCATACTCCGAAATTGTCATTGCGAGCCGCCGCTTTTGTTCTTTCCCGAAGGACACCCCCGGAAGAGCAGCCCCGGAAGAGCACCGGGGTGAAACAAGGGGTGAAACAAGGGGTGAAGCAAGGGGTGAAACAAGGGGCAGGTGTGGCGGCGTGGCAATCCCTGCTTCCGGTGAGGAGATTGCCACGCTCGCTGGAGAGCGCTCACAATGACATGGCTGAGTAGTTACGAACTGCATGACAATTGCGTGGGGTGCGCTGAAAAACAGGCGGTGTTTTTAAGTCAAGATTGATCATGGGATGGACTCCCTGAAATCATCAAATAATACTTTTACCCCGTTGGGAGAGGGCTTATCAAAGGCCCCAGCACCCAGCCATACAAATCCGCTTTTGGCGCGCGCTTGTGGATCACTGACTTGAACCAGCAGTTGGTCGTTGACCCACACCGTAATGGTGCTGCCAATACAGCTTACCTTGACGCGATTATCATACTGTTGAATGGCCGTAGTCTTTACCCATTTGCTTTTAAGAAAGGAGATATTTGCTTTGGCATTTTCGTATTCCACGGCATAATAACCGTTATAAAAAAGTACAGCATACCCACCATCTCCTGTGCGGCGGCAGCCCACCTCGTAATAACCAGCGTCACTTTCCCAGCCGTCGACGATTGTAGCTGTAAATTCAACCACGACATCCGTCAGGGTCTCTGCGTTTAAGGGAACACTTGGAATCGCTACAGCAATTTTACCGGGATTCAAGATAGTAATTCCATATTTGCCACCTTCAGAGAACCCCCTGAAATGGTTTTCATCACTATCCTCCGGCCAGATTGTTTTATTTGGGGTTGAAAAATCATCCTCAAAAAGTGCCGATCCGCTATTCGTTGAGGCTGAACCCGTTTTTCGGGCGCCTGTCCACATACCCCCATCGCCAGCCGGCCCGTACCACCATTGGCCGGTGAAAGAATTTCCATCCGCGGAAAGGCTCCAGACCATTTTGCCTGCGTGGGCGGGTGGCTTATAGGTGGGGGCTTCAAACCAACTGCCCTCCAGCGACCTCCCGTCAGGATTCAAAAAAGCTTCGACTCTACCGGCGTTATGGGTATACGTACAGTTCACGTTTTCACCAACGACAGTGCAAGTCATATCTCCGTACTTCGTATCCCACGAACCCGCAAATCCGCCGGTGGTTGAGTCCTGGGTGGGATTCGGCACTGTAGTTGGAATTACAGGGACGTCAGTGGGCGCACGGGTTGGAATTACAGCCGGGATGTCAGTGGGCGTTTGAGGACTTTGATTGGGAGACAGGGGCTTGGCCGTAGCCGCATCTTTGCAGGCTTGTGGGAAGGCGATACTGACCGGCTGGTTAATATCCTTGACTTCAATGAACGTTTCCATGTGCGCGATGCTGGTTTTCGTATCCACGACAGTTTCGACCACCAGGGAGTATTTGACGATGTATTGCCCATCGACCGCCAGCCAGTAATCGCCCTGGTTGGAGGTCACCTTCGCTCCGGATTTATCTCCCAGCCCGCTGACTTTAAAGGTGTAATGTTTGCTGGGGATATTATTGACCGTTTCGTTGGCAACAAAGGTCGGGTTATCAATGATGGGGGTGGGATCAAACACGTTCAGGCTCAGATCCATCATTTCAGCCTCGTTGGCGGGCATGCTCGTCCAACTCCACTGGTCACCCGATTTGGTGCACTGGTCATTTCCGATACGGTAGACTTCGTCAGCGTTGCTGCCAGAACTCTCCACTCCCTTTTTGACTTGAGAGGAGGTTGTACGGGTGTAGCGGGCATTTTGCTGTTGAGAGCGCTGAGCTTCGTATACGATGGCTGAGGAATCTGTTGGGTCCGGGCCCTTGGTTTTGATGGTAATGGTGGCCCGGTAACTATTGAGACTGGCCAGACCCTTCGAGAGGCTGACCGGCTGGCCGGAATTATTATTACCCAGTGGGTTTCCTCCCGGAGTGACAGAGGTCGATAGGCTACAGGCCAACATCGCCATCACAAGTAGAGATATGTACCCTGCGGGTAGGAAGATTGCCATCCTGTTTTTCATATTTTTCTCCTTTGTGAATCGCTTTATGGCACAGGTGTGGCCGCCGCTTTTGCGTCCAGGCAGGCTTGCGGGAAGGCGATGTTGACTGGCTGGTTAATATTCTTGACATCAATCAACACTTCCATGTGGATGATGCTGGTTTTAGGATCCACCACTGTTTCAACCACCAGTGAGTATTTGACAATGTATTGCCCATCGACCGCCAGCCAATAATCGCCCTGATTGGCGGTCACATTCGCCCCGGATTTCACTCCCAATCCGGTGACCTTAAATGAATAGTGTTTGGTGGGGATATTATTGACGGTCTCATTCGCCACAAAGGTCGGGTTATCGATCATGGGCGTGATATCAAACACGTTCATGGTCAGATTTAGCATTTCTGCCTCGTTGGGGGGCATACTTGTCCAACTCCATTTGTCGCCCGATTTGGTGCATTGGTCATTCCCGATGCGGTAGACTTCGCCCGCGCTATCATTACCCTGCGGGCTATCCGCCCCTTTTTTTACCTGAGTGGATGTCATACGGGTATAGTGGGCATCCTGTTTTTGGGAACGCTGGCTTTCATACACAATTGTTGAAGAATCTGCCGGGTCTGGCCCGCTGGTCTTGATTGAGAAGGTGGCCAGGTAGCTATTGAGGCTGGCCAAACCCTTCGAGAGGCTGACCGGCTGGGCGGCATTATTGCCGCCCAGCGGGTTGCCGCCTGGAAGACCGGAAGTTGGCAGACCACAGGCCAAAATAGCCATCACAAGTAGAGACAGGCATATTGTTATCCTCTTTTTCATTTTTTTCTCCTTTGTGAATCATTCGGAACGTAACAATTGAGCCAGGTTCAAATGGCTCAACCACCAGGCCGGCAACAGACTGCCAGCCAACATCATCAATCCAATCCAGCCCAGGCTGGGAAGCAGTATCGGAGCTTCCAGGCGGGGCACGATGGTGAATCCAGAGACTGTCAGCCGTACAGCCAGGAAAAAGATCATCGCGAACAGGCCGCCCAGAAAAACGCCGAGCAGGGTGATCCCACCGGCCTGCGCCAACAAGTAACCCACCAGGGATAGGGTCGGGAACCCGGTCGTGCGCAGGATGGCCATCTCGCGCCGGCGCGCCCACGCCAGCCGCCAGAGGATGTTGGTGAGGGTTAGCGCTGCGGAAATCGCGAGTGCTAAGGCTACAGAGCTGAGCAGGGCCAGTGGCAGCCGGTACTGATTAGCCATAAAACGAACGCTTGTGCCTTTGCGCGACACGGAAATTCCGCCTGGCAGGCTATCACCGGGATGCAGGATACCTTCATCCGGGATGATGTAAACTGAGATATCCTGTCCCCAGCCGAGCAGGGTTTGAGCATCGGCCAGCGAAATCCAGGCTTGATTATCCATATAGGTGCCATTCTCAAAAATTCCCACGACATTAAAATCCCGGCCGCGCAGCGAAATCACATCGCCAACCTTCAGATGGCGGCTTTCGGCCAGGCGCACACCCAGCATGGCCAGGCGCGGGCTGTCGCCCGGCTGCAGGCTGCGTCCCGAAACCATGGAGAAGGTCTCCAGGCGCGTATATTGTCCCAGATCAACCCCACGGATGAGCGTGGCGTTCTCCACTGCCGTACCAGTCACAGCATGGATTTCTGGCACGATCAGGCTGATCCCCATCCGGGCGAGACTCTCGCCCACCTGATTGGAAATCTGGCTGCCATAGAACTCACCAGAGAACTGGTTTTCATGCACCAGCAGCAGGTTGGGCATTTGTTCATCGAATTCGGCTGCCAGACCGGCGCGGTAGGCTTCTATGATCGCTAACATGCTGGTTGCGATGGCAATTGAGAGCGCCATCACCAGCACCAGGCGGCGGTGACTGAGCAGATCGTGCAGGCCAAGCCGGAGAGTGACCAGGAAGCAAGCCATGCTCATACGGGCTCGCTCCTGGTCAGCGGGCTCAGTGCTGCGAGATGTCCGGTCGTCAGCCAGATGCCCAGAAAGGCAAAGACAGTTGCCGTGAGCAGGCCGAGCAGGCTGATCGAGGGGCTCAGGCTGAGCACCACCGGGGCAACCAGTATGTCAACGGGGGATTGGAGGCTCAAGGTATGGATCAGAAAAAGAGCGGCTATCCAGCCCAGGCTATAGCCCGCCAGCGTTAGCACCAGGGTGCGTACCAATAGAAAACCGCGCAGCCCGGCCTGGGTGAAGCCGATCACCCGCAGCAGGCTGATCTCACGGCTGCGTTCGTTGAGGCTGAGACTGGTAGCGTTGTACATGCCGAAGGTGATCGCGGAGAGGGAAACCAGAGCCAGGAGGCTGCTGAGAGTCTGTAGATTGTGGTTGAACTGGCTATAGCGGGCGCTCAGCGCATTTTCGAGATAGACCGAGTAGTGCGTGGAGATGCGTGGGTCGGCCTGGAGCCTCTGGCGCACGCTCTCAGGGTCTGCCGAAGGTACCAGCGGCAAGTAGCCGATTTGGAAGCCGCGCTTCATCCCGAACAGGCGCTGGCCTTCGGGATAGCTCATCCACACAGCGGAATAATCATCTCCATTGGATCGCACCAGGCCGGTCACCTGGAAATCCTCGCCGTAAATATTCACGCTGGTTCCGATTTTCCAGGAAGTAGCCTGGGCTATGCTTTCACTGATCACAACCTGCCGTTCGCCTTGCGCTGACGGCCAACCGCCATCCACCAGGGCCAGGCTTAGGGCTGCTGGCATCTCAGCCAGTGGAACCGCGCAGACCTGCATGGTTTTACCCTGGATGTTCAAATAACGAAAAATAACTGGAAAGGTGCGCTGGATCTGGGCCGGGGCAACCTGTTGAGCGGTTCGCAGAACATCTTCGCTCAAGGAGCCTTCCGTGGGGTCAAGCGCCTCTGCCGAAACAATGACTAAATTGCCCGTGACTTGTGACTGCTTGCCAAATTCGGCAAAGGCCTGTGCGAGCGAGGCGAGCAGCAGATAGCCAACGACCACTACCGCCAGGCTGAGTACTGTCAGCAGACTGCGCCAGCGGTCGTGAATCAGATCATTGGCAACAAAATAACCTAAAATGCGCATAGCTTATATATACCCTGCGGGTCCGTTGGACATGCGGTTGAGATGACCATCTGTTAATTCATACGAGCGGTCAGCCACCTGGAGCAGGTTCAGGTTGTGGGTGGCAACAATGAAGGTCACCCCCAGGCGTTGTTTGAGATCAACCATCAAGTTGATAATGCTGTTGGAAGAGGCTCTATCCAGGTCGCCAGTTGGTTCATCGGCCAGGATGACGCGCGGCTCGAGCGCCATGGCGCGCGCAATGGCAACGCGCTGCTGTTCTCCGCCAGAAAGCTGGCTGGGCGTGTGCTTTTGGCGGTGGCTCAGGCCAACCTGCTCGAGCACAACCGCCCCACGCTCCCGGGAGGCTTTCCAACTCATCCCTTTTGCCAGTAGAGGCAGGATGACGTTGTCCAGGGCGTTGAGTGAGGGCAATAGATTATAGAATTGGAAAACAAACCCGATGTTGTCACGCCGGAAACGGGTCAGAGCATCCTCGTTGGCGGTGATCAGGTCAACCCCATTGACGCGCAATTCACCTCGGGTGGGCCGGTCAATCCCTCCCAACAAGTGCAACAGGGTTGATTTGCCGCTGCCACTTGGGCCGATCATGACGATAAATTCCCCGGGCAGGATGCTCAGGTTGGTATCCCATAAGGCTACAATTTCTTCCCTGCCGCGTTTGTAAACCTTCTTTATTCCTGTTGCCTGGATTACGTACCCTGCGGGCAGGGCCGGGTGTGTGGGGTTCGACGGCAATTCTTCCATACAAATCCTCTGATAACACTGACTCGCTAACCCGCAGGGTACGTACCCGCATGGTACGTACCCACTGGGTACATATTCAGCTCTTACTGAACTTACATTTGCCCTGTGGGTGGGTACTTTCCATTCAGTTCCCTGCTTCTGCCGACCCGCAGGGTACATAAGTGATTCGGTCCAGATGTTGTGCCATTAAAGTTTTTGCGCGGGTAATAATGGCTGGCAAGTTTCGACCAGAACTGCTTTCACGCTGTAATTCGGCTATACCTACAGCCTGGGCAAAACTAATATGCGGTGTCAGGTACAGGCTGCCGGGGAATAAAAGCTGTTGAGCCACCTGTCCGACCTCTGCCAGTAAGTGTTTCCGCCATTCAGCGCGTCTCAACCAGGTAATTGGATGATCGCTCCAACTGCGGGAAAGCATGCCACTCACGATTGTGACGAGAATATTCGTCTCGGGTACCTTTTCCAAAAATAAATCAATTGAGGGAGACCAATGCTCAAGGTTCTTCTCTGCCAGCGCAGAGATTTCCGGATCAGGATCGAGTAACCCGCTACCCAGGAGAATCAAGGCCCCACCACTTTGCAGATGGCGGATACCTGCGCGAATTGCGGTCATACGGCTATAAATGTCATTTGTGCGGGCGCGGAAAATGAGATGCGTAAAGGTATTTGGCAGATTCTTTAAAAAGACGATATCGCTGGTGATGATTTTGATATCATCGCGGTTCATGCAGGATGCAATCAGCAGGACATCAAATGTCCCTGGATGGTTGGCAATGATGAGCAAGGGGCCTCGCGCTGGGATGTGCTCTGTTCCATGCGCAGTTACGCTTGAGCAAGCCCGGGGTAACAGCCAGGCTGCTGCTTTCTCGAATCCCTCATCGGCAACCATTTGATCGAAAGTTGCGCCGCTGCTGGAAAACTCCTCGATTGGCCCGTGAAATATTTTGGCTAACAGGAACCGAGGCAGTCTGGCGTTTAGGGGCAGACCCACAGCGCGGATGATTTCATCGATTAGCGCGTTACGTAAGGCAGTAATATCCGCGGTCACAACGATTCATGCTCCTTGATGATTTATACGTACCCTATGGGTTCGACAACGCGGCGAGCTGCTCTGCAGGGCACATAAAGGGCTACGCCTCTTCCCCTTCATTAAAATTATAGCACTTTCAGACAGCGCACGTGCATTTAAGCACAAGTGGGGGGAATGTGCCAAAATTTGCAACCAAAAGCTGTCCCACAGGGTACATATTGTTGTATCATAATAGAAAGTACCCACCCACAGGGCAAATGTAAGTTCAGTATGACAGGGCCCTATTGAATGGTTAGTTTGTCATTACGTTAAGGATGGTTGAAAAAATGGAACGTGCGATAATGTGTCCACAATGTAATGCACCCCTCACGCCGCATCAATTTGCGCGGTCGATTATCTGTCCTTATTGTGGAGCTACTGTTCGCCTGGATGAAGGCTCGGTTTCGGCGGCGAGATTTCGAGAGGCATTCCGGGCCTGGAATTCTCCAGAGTTCTTTCACACTTCGTCCCTGGTTTCAATCGGCAACGGCCACTGGTCGTTGGATAAATGTATTGCGCACGGCGCCATCTCAGATGTATATTCCGCCAGGCGCGCGCGCTGGCCCACCGAGCTTGTTATCTTGAAGTTGTTGCGTGATCCAGCGCATGTGCTCCTTTTTGATAATGAGTGGGATACTCTCCAGACTCTTCAACATAGCGATGCGCCCGGCGCAGAAGTTTTTACAAGGCTTATTCCTCAACCCGTAATCCACGGCAATATTTCATCTGGATCATTGGCTGGCAATCGGGTGAGCATATTCCGTCGGGAGGGTGGATTTACCCATACTTTTAAAGATGTTATCCAGGCTTATCCAAGCGGGATTCCGCCTCAGGCTTCTGTCTGGGTCTGGAGGCGAATTCTCGAAATTCTTTCCTTCTTACATACTTCCGGAATGGCTCACGGAGCGGTATTACCGGAGCATATACTCGTACAGGAGCATGAACACGGTGTACGGCTTGTAGGGTACAGCTCTGCTGGTAAATTAGGGGCAAAACTACCCGCCATTTCAGAGGGTTCTGAACCTTTCTATCCCAAAACGATCAATCTTCATTCGACCCTGCCCGCAGGGTACATATCAGAAAAATTGGATCTTGTGATGAGTGCCCGTTGTATCGCTGCGATTTTGGGCGGAGATCCTGAAACTGGATTTTTACCTGCGTCAGTTCCTGCAAAACTGGCTGACATCGTGCAGCGAATTGCCCGGCTAGATTACGCTGATAAATTAGATTTAAATGCCTGGACGATTCATGACGAACTTGGCATCATTGCCAGGGAGGTCTTTGGGCCGCCACAGTTTATGCCGATCGTCATGCCATCCGGCCCGCAGGGTGCATAATCTTTGTTCGAACCGCCACCTGAGTTTTTTTGAAGAAAAGGAGATGTCAAAATGGGTAATGGTAATTACAGCTATGCGGCACATGAGGCGCTTCTTCACGGACGCGCGGATATTCCCGCGCAAAAGGTTTTTAAACAAGAAAAATGTCATCCGCTCATGGATCCGAAAGGTGTGCGCCTCCGTGAAAGCCGCGATGGCGCTGATCACCCACAAGCGCTGGGTATCGTTTTTGCGCTGGATGTGACTGGCTCGATGGGCGAAATCCCAAGAATCATGGCCACCCGGCAGCTACCTGCTTTCATGAAAACTTTGATGGATTGTCAGATCCCGGATCCGCAGCTCCTTTTCATGGCTGTTGGAGATGCTATCAGCGATAATGCGCCGCTTCAGGTTGGCCAGTTTGAATCGACAGCCGAATTAATGGATCAATGGTTAACCTGGTCTTATATTGAAAGCGGCGGCGGGGGCACCGGACAGGAATCTTATGAACTGGCTTTGTATTTCCTCGCCATGCATTCTGAAATGGATTGCATGCTAAAGCGGAAAAAACGAGGTTATCTTTTTATGACAGGGGATGAGGTGCCGTATCCCGTTCTTTCCAGGCATGTCGTCGAGACAATTATTGGAGACAACCTGGATGAAGATCTCACCTGCGAAGAGATTGTTGCTGAAGTTCAAAAATCGTTTGTTCCGTTTTTTATCATCCCAGACCTTGTCCGCGCAAAACGCTGCGAGCGCCGCTGGCGGGACTTGTTTGGGGATAACGTTCTTTGCCTTGAATCTCCCGTTGATGTTTGCTTCGCAGCCGCAGGAGCTATTTTGCTCAATGAAAGGCGCGCTTCAAACATTGAGCAACTGGCGGTTCTCTTAAACAATGCCGGCTTGCCTGCTGACCGGCGTGGCGCAGTCATCCGGACACTCACGCCTTTTGCAGAGGTGATTGCAAAATCATAACTCTCACCTCAGCGATGTCGCCAGGAGCTTTTTCACTTTGCGCGCATACATTATTGTGGATCTTGGTTTTGGGGATGCTGGAAAGGGTTTGCTGACAGATTATCTGGTCCGTCACTTTAAATCCAGTATCGTAGTTCGCTATAATGGCGGCGCCCAGGCCGGCCATAATGTGATTACCCCGGATGGGCGCCACCATACGTTTTCTCAATTTGGTTCTGGAACTTTCATCCCTGGAGTCAGAACTTACCTTTCCAGAGATGTTGTGATTCACCCCGGCGCCTTACTCGTTGAAGGGCAGGTACTCGAAGGGAAGGGTGTTCGTGATGTTTTTTCCCGGCTGCGGTTGAGTGACCAGGCGCTTGTTATAACGCCTTTTCACCAGGCCGCCAACCGTATTCGGGAAATGGTACGGGGCGCGGAGCGCCATGGAAGTTGCGGGGTGGGAGTGGGTGAGGCTGTCGAAGATGCGCTGTCGCATCCTGAAAATCAGGTAATGGCAGGTGATCTGGCAAACCCGACCAAACTGCGCCAGAAATTGAGATCTATTCGTGAACTAAAATACCAACAACTGCTTGAATTTTGCATGGATAAATCGCTCGGAGCTTCAATTACCAGGGAATGGGCAATTTTCGAGAATGGGGATGTGATAGATCATTGGATGGCATCCATTGCCCGGATTTGTGAACTTGGTCTGGTAGTGCCCGATTCGGTTTTGGCGCAGTGGCTTGGAGCAGCAGAAACTGCAATATTTGAGGGCGCCCAGGGCGTACTGCTGGATGCCGCTGCTGGTTTTCATCCATACACAACCTGGTCTACCTGTACCGCGGAGAATGCCATTCATCTGATAAATGAAATGGTTCCAGATGCAAGCGTGTTTAAAATTGGGGTGCTGCGCTCCCATGCAGTCCGCCATGGCCCTGGGCCGCTGCCAACCGAGACAGATGTATTCGCCTTCAGCGTTTCCGATCATAATAAACAAAATGAATGGCAGGGCCTTGTACGCTATGGCTGGTTTGATGCAGTTCTTGCGCGATATGCGCTTGGGGTGATGGGCGGGGTGGATGCTCTGGCAATCACTCACATGGATATGATTTCGCGCCTGAAACTTTTTAAATATTGTGCAGGGTATGCAGGATACCATGTCATTGAAAGCATGTTGATCAACGCACAGGTGACCGGCGGGGTTCTGAAAAGCTTCCAGCTCCCGCGCTTCCTTTCCCTCGAACAACGGGAGCAGATTACAAGAGCACTTTTTGCAGTTGAGCCAATCCTGGAAACATGTGGAGCAAACCCGCAGGGTACATATATGTACCCTGCGGGTGAGATGGAAGTGATTCAAAAGATAGAATCGCTGCTTGCTCGGCCGGTAGGCATGATTGCCCGCGGCCCTGCCGCCGGGAATGTTCAGATTTTCCCCTCCATTCCTTCCAAATAGGTTGTGCCTCACCTTGAAATTTCATGTAAAAAAAGTGACAAAAAACTATTGACTCGGATTGTTAATCGTGATTTAATGTAACCGGTTACTTCAATAGGATATAATTATTAACAACTCATTATGACCCGTAAATCGTCATCAGTTACAATACGCGATGTTGCAAGGCATGCCGGAGTTTCTGTGGCGACGATCAGTCGTTATATGAACCGGAATGCACCTGTTTCACAGGAAGCTGGTGAGCGTATTTCGCAAGTGATGATGGATTTGAACTACACGCCGCATGCGGCAGCCCGGCACCTGGCAACCCGTCGCACGCAAACGATAGGGATCGTAGTTCACAATATACATACCGACTTTTTCCCACCTTTATTGAGCGGCGTTGAGCAGGTTGTCAGCGAGAATCAGTATAATTTGCTGGTTGCCACGTATAAGGCATCTGAAACCAAAAACCAGCCGCCCCTTGGGCCGCATAATACGGATGGGATGCTGGTTTTCGCAGATTGTTTGAGTGACGAGCAGCTCACACAGATGTGCATCATAAAGTTTCCGCTTGTATTGCTCTATCGTACGCCTCCTCCTTACTTAAAAATTCCATTTATTACAATCGAAAACAAAGCTGCGACTTGTAAACTGATCGATCACTTGATTGAAGCCCATGATCGCCGTTCCATTGTGTTCTTGCGCGGCCCGCGTGGACAGGAAGATTCAAACTGGCGCGAGCAAGGTTACATAAGCTCCCTGGAAGCGCATGGCATTCCTGTCAGATCGGATCTGATGTTGGATGGCGAGTTCAGGGGCCCAAGTGCGTATTTATCGATTAAGAATCTGATAGCGAAAAATAAAAGTTGCTTTGACGCAGTTTTTGCCGGGAATGACGATGCCGCGATGGGTGTGCTGACTGCTTTGCAGGAAGCCGGCCTGCGTGTTCCAGAAGATGTTTCGGTGGTTGGCTTTGACGACTCACGTCTGACACCGTTTTTGAACCCGCCTATGACCACTGTACGAGCCCCCACGGATGAAGTGGGGCGTGTGGCCACCCGGCAGTTATTTAACCTTTTACAAGAGATTCCAGTCGAACAGGAAATCTTGCTTCCCACAGAAATCATCCTTCGTCGTTCGTGCGGATGTGTGCACGAGTTAGTGCCAGCCTTATGAAAAGGAGGTGAAGTCCCTAACAAAATACCAACTTTTTGCCCAACCTTTATTCACGGTTCCAAACAATTCTGAAGAGGAGAAAATTCACGATGAAAAAGATGTTTTTTGTAACCAGCCTGCTGATCGTCGCTTCGATGATCCTGGCTGCCTGCGCACCCGCTGCCACGCCTGCTCCCGCCCCTACTGTGGCGCCTGCGGCCCCGGCTGCAACTAATACTGCTGCCCCCGCTCCCACCGCAGCTCCTGCTGCAACTGCGGCTCCCGCTGCCACTGCTGCCCCAACAGTCGCCCCCACTGCCGTTCCTACGACAGATCCTAACGCAGCAGCGGCCAAATCCCTGCCCCGCAATGAAACCCTGTACTTCAATGGTCAGCAATGGGGCGCGGTTGCTTGTTGGAATCCCTATTCCTCCAGCTGCAACAACGCCTTGGCGGTTACTCAGCAGGATAGCGCTCGCGTGACCATGTTCGAAACCCCCTATCTGTACAACATGCTGGACGGCAAGGTTTATCCTCTGCTGGCCGATGGCCCGTATGCCTGGGATGCTGGCACAACCGCGATCACCTTCAAAATTAAGAAGGCTGCTCACTGGTCTGATGGTACCCCGGTGACCGCCGATGATGTTGCTTACACCTGGGCTTCCAATGTCAAGTATAAGACCTCTGCCGGAACTGGCAACAAGGATTACATCGACACCATTACCGCTTCTGATCCCCAGACCGTGGTCGTCAAGGCCATCTTGGGCAAGGATGGGAAAGCTGTCAATCCCCTGCAGGTTGCTGCCTACTTGAGCACTGACTATGTCATCCAGAAGGCCTGGACCATGACCCTCGAGAAGCGCACTGGCGGCGATTCCACCAAGTTCATGGCTGACACGGCCATGGATGTTGTTTCCTCCGGCCCGTATCTCCGCTTCTTTAATGACGACACCAAGGTCGTTTTGATCCGCGATGAAAAATATTGGGGCACCGATGCCAGCATGTTTGGCAAACTGCCCGCTCCCAAGTACCTGGCGCACACCATCTTCAAGGATAACGCCGCCGGTACCACTGCTCTGCAAGCTGGCGAAGTGGATGTGAGCCAGGAGTTCAACTCCAACGTTCAGGACCTGTGGCTCAAGTCGAACCTGCCTATCTCCACCTACCTGCCCGATGCACCTTACGGCATTGGCGCCAGCCTCCCGACCGCCTTCTTCAACCTGAAGTCCCCCGGTTTGGATCAGGTCGTCGTTCGCAAGGCCATCGCCATGGCCGTTGACTATGACACCATCATTGCCAACGCCATGACCAATCAATCCCCCACCTTTGCCCAGGTTCCGCGGTCCCTCATGAACCCGACCGCTAACGAACAGGCCATGTATGACCATGCCGCTGTCAAGAGTTTGCAGTGGGCTGGCAAGGATATCGCCGGCGCCAACAAGATGCTCGACGATGCTGGTATCAAGAAGGGCCCTGATGGCCTGCGCCAGTACAACGGCCAGACCCTGCACTATGTCGCCACCTGCCCGAACGGCTGGTCCGACTGGCAGGCTTCCATCGAAGTTGTAGCCGCTGCCGGCAAGGCAATTGGCATCGACATCACCACCAACTACCCAGAAGCGTCCGTTTATTTGAGCGTTGTCACCAAGTCCGACGCTCCGCTGCCCAAGGGTTATGACATCTTCATGATGTGGACCGACGGCGCTGGCCCGACCCAGCCCTGGGGACGCATCCGCAAACTGATGAGCTCTGAATTCAATGGCGCGGCCAGCAACTGGAACGGTAACTGGGGCGGCTACAGCAACCCCGATGCTGACAAGTTGATCGCCGCCATCCCCGGTGAAACTGATCCCGCCAAGTTGAAGCAGGATTACACCGACCTGGTCAAGATCTACCTGACCGATGTCCCGTCCTTCACCCTCATGTATCGCCCGCAGGCTTTCCACACTGTGAACGAGAGTGTCTGGACTAACTTCCCGCACCAGAACGATGGCACCAAGCCGCCCGTCCCGCCGCTGGATATGACTGATGGTTGGTCAATCGCAGGCCTTTACAACCTGACGCTTGTCAAGAAGTAAAAAATAAAGTTCTAAAGAACAGCCATGTTCCATGTACTGGGGCATGGCTGTTCTTGTAATAATTAGTGAAGGCAAATTTTTTATCCAGGTAATTTTTGAGATTTGTTCGGTTTGTATACCAAGTTACTTTTCATCTATTGCCTAGAAAGTTAATCGCTATTATTATTGTGTTAATCAATTTACTGAGGAGGTGTTGGGTTGAAAGGTTATCGCAGGTATTTCCTTAACAAGCTCGCCTGGTTCCTCGTTACACTCATCGTTGGATTTCTGTTGAATTTCATTTTGCCGCGTATGATGCCTGGCGACCCTGTGGCACTCATCGTTTCCCATATGGCCCAGGGTCAGAGCAATGCAAGCGGGGTGCAGGCAATTTATCAACAGTATGCTGAACTGTTTGGCACGAACCAGCCCATGTATGTCCAGTTTTTCATTTATTTGAAAAATGTTGCCAGGGGTGATTTTGGTTTCTCATTCAGCCAATATCCCAGATCGGTGGCAGATGTACTCAGCGCCTCCATTTGGTGGACGATTTGCCTGCAGTTCCCGGCCATCATTGTTGGCTGGTTGGTCGGCAATACGCTTGGGGCTCTGGCGGCTTACCTTAAAGGCGGCTTTGATAAAGTACTCATGCCGCTCAGTATTTTCATCAGCAATCTGCCGGCCTTTGGCATGGCGGTCATTTTGATGGTCATTTTCGGGGTCAATTTGAAATGGTTCCCAACTTCGGGCGGGTATGGGTTTGATCTGATACCGACCCTGAGCTTGCAATTCATGTGGTCTGTGATCGTCCATTACCAATTGCCATTCTGGTCAATCGTGCTGATAGCGATTGGCGGCCAGGCGATCGGTATGCGCTCCATGTCCATTTATGAGCTGAACGCTGATTATGTCAAATACTCCCGCTTTCTGGGCATCAAGGATAACAAGATCGTCATGTATGTTTTCCGTAATGCCATGCTCCCGCAGATCACCGGTCTGGCGCTTTCGGTTGGCACGATGGTGGGTGGCGCGTTGGTAGCCGAAATCGTTTTCAGCTATCCAGGCTTGGGTTCCACACTCTTGAACGCGGTTATGGGCCAGGATTATCCATTGCTTTCGGCGGCCACTTTGATCGTCACGCTCATGGTTCTGACTGCGAACTTTGCCATCGAAATCATTTACGGTTTCATCGACCCGCGTATTAAAGCTGCCCAGGCAGACTAAGGAGAGATGCTGTTATGAAACACACCCTTCAACAGATTTTTCGCTCTCCCAATTTCGTGATTGGTTTCGCCATCTTTATGGCACTGATCCTGTTTGTATTTATTTATCCATTGGTTGTACCCGATGCCCCTTTGGCCATTATCGCTCAGGGCACCTTTTTCCCACCAGGAACCTATGTCAGTGTTTATGACAGCCTTGGTTCCACCCAATATACGCTCAACCTGCAAAATGCGTCCGCTGCGCGTATTGGTAGTAAGGTGAGTGACACGGATAAGGCTGCCATTAAGGATTATCTTGTTCTGGTGGGTGTTCCTGAAGGCCAGATCGATCTGACTGACACCCAAAAACTCCTGGAACAATGGAAGACAAATTACGATCCAAATAAAAACATTTCCGGCGTGACCAATGCCAAGCGCAACCAGTTTATTCGTCTCAATACCTCGCTCCAAAATGCCAACTCTGACCAGGGCATTGTCCTCGCCTCCCAGGACCCGACCTCTGGCGCCCTGACTCAGACCGGGACAGTGAAACTGACTGATTATGTCGATATCAATCAGATCGCCAGCGCGAAAGTGTTGCCACTTGGAACGGATAACTTTGGCCGGGATGTGTTGACAGAATTGGTGAGCGCCACCAAGGTTTCTTTGCAAATCGGTTTTGTGGCTGGTTTGATCGCGACCTTGATTGGGTTGACTCTGGGTTTGCTGGCCGGTTATATAGGCGGTATGCTGGATGACATTATTATGTTCATCACTAACCTGTTTACGGTCATACCCAGTTTTGTGCTGTTGATTTTGATCTCCTTCAGCATCGGGCAGGATCAACGCGGTGCTGTTACCATCGCGGTGGTGATTGGGTTTACCTCCTGGGTTTGGACGGCCAGGGCGGTTCGTTCGCAGGTGATTTCATTGCGTAACCGCGATCATGTCAACCTGTCGAAGTTATCCGGGCACTCGATCGTTCACATCATCCTTAGCGATATTCTGCCATATATTGCATCCTATGTGGTCATGGCGTTTATTTTACAGATTTCATCGGGTATTCTGGCGGAAGCTGGCCTGTCGATCCTGGGCCTGGGCCCCAGAACCACGGATGTCCCAACACTGGGGTTGATGATGAACTGGGCCATGATTTATCAGGCACATATCCTGGGCAAATGGTGGGCTTATTTCCCGATCCTCCTGGATATCGCCCTGATTACATTCTCGTTGAACTTGATGAATACCGGTCTTGACCAGGTCTTCAATCCGGCACTAAGGGATTAGGGTATCGATATGGGAAAAGTTATCTTAGAGGTTAATGAACTGACCACAAAATACATCACCCGCTTTGGCGAGGATGTATATGCCGTCGATCACGTCTCTCTGAAAGTCGAGGAAGGCAAAAGCCTGGGGATCGCGGGCGAATCCGGCTGCGGAAAATCAACGCTGGCCCTCAGCCTGATGGGTTATTACTTCCCTCCGCTGCACTACACCAGCGGCGAAATTATCATCGATGGGCATAATATCACTGGCATGAAACCGGATGATGTGCGCAAATCAATCCTGGGAACCGAGATTGCCTATATCCCTCAGGCCGCCATGAACGCGCTGAACCCCACGCAGAAAGTCATCAATATTATTGAAGATGTGGTTCAGGCTCACGATCCATCCAAAAAGAAGAAAGATATTTATGATCTTGCCCGGGCTGGTTTTGAAAAGCTGGGACTTCCAGCGGACGTGCTCCAAAGGTACCCCGTTGAACTTTCCGGCGGCATGAAACAGCGCACGGTGATCGCTATTTCGGTGATCCTGGGGCCCAAGGTTTTGATCGCGGATGAGCCATCTTCGGCGCTGGATGTGACCTCCCAAAAGATGGTCATTAAGATGCTGCGCAACTTGATGGATAATGGCATGATCAAGGCCATGATTTTCATCACACATGAGCTGCCTTTGTTATACAACGTTACCACCGATATCATGGTGATGTATGCGGGACAGATTGTGGAAAAAGGTGCTGCCAAAGAAACCGTGTTTGATCCGCTGCATCCCTATGCCAAGGGGCTGATGGGTTCCATTATTGTGCCTGAGGCTGGCTTGCGCGGTGTCAAGTTGACCGCCATCCCCGGCGTGCCGCCAAACCTGAAGAAACCGCCCTCAGGCTGCCGTTTTGCTGAACGCTGTAAATATGTCCATCCTGAGTGCAAGGCGTCTTCGGTAGGAGTGACCACTGTGGGCGATAACCGCACTTACCGCTGTATCCTTTCTGAAAAAGAACTGCGGGAGGTATATAAAAATGCCAACTAATAATGACCCTGTGGGTAATAACCCTGTGGGTAATAACCCTGTGGGTAATAACCCTGTGGGAAAGAAGCTTTGCCTGAGTGTTAAAGGGTTGACCAAGGAATTTGGTTTTGGCCGCCAAAAAAATGTCGCCGTGAATAAAGTGGATATGGATCTCTACGAGGGCGAAGTTGTTTCGATCGTCGGAGAATCGGGCAGCGGCAAGACTACACTTTCAAAAATGCTGCTGGGGCTGATCAACTCCACCGAAGGCGATATTTACTTCCAGGGCAAGAAGCGTGATATCAGCTCTTACAGCAAGAAACAGGAATATTGGAAAAATATCCAGGCCATCTTCCAGGATCCTTTTTCTTCCTACAACATCTTTAACAAGATCGATGCTGTGCTTTTGGATTGCATCAATATGCGTGGCGGGCGCCGGCTTCCACAGGCGAAAAAAGTGGAGATGATGACCGAGGCTTGCAGTTTTGTCAACCTGAAATATGAGGAAATGACCAACAAATATCCGTTTGAGCTTTCCGGCGGCCAAATGCAGCGCTTAATGATTGCCCGCATCTTCCTGCTCAAACCCAAGATCCTGCTGGCGGATGAACCCACCTCCATGATCGATGCCTGTTCTCGCGCCACCATCCTAGACATGTTGATGAAACTGCGCGATGAGACAGGCATGACCCTGATCTTCATCACTCACGATATTGGTCTGGCGTATTATGTCTCAGACCAGGTGTTTATTATGGAGCACGGGAAATTTGTTGAAAGTGGGTCTCCCGATGATGTAATTTTGCATCCAAGGGAGCCTTACACCAAGCGCCTGATTAACGATGTTCCAAAGATTTACGAGGAGTGGGATCTTACAACCGTTTAAGATGTGTTTTGTGAATGTGGAAGGAAGTAATCATCCTTCCACATTCTATTTAAGACGATGTTGTTTGTTCGTTTGTGCGCCATTTTGGGTTCTATCCAGGGATGCCTGGATTAATCCCAGGATAAATGCCATCACTTTAAAAGATTGGCTCTCCCGTTTAATGGGAAAAGCCTTTTGAACATGTCCCACCAAAATCATGTGGGCTTCGGACACAAAGGTCTCGAAGGAAGAACAGAGCGAAAATCAAGGTTTTAAACCCTTTGAGTCCCTGGTGACCATCGTGTTTATGCTTTTTCCCGTCAGTTACGGCAAAGCTAAAAAATCTAAAAATTATCAAGGAAAAAATTATGCAGAAGCAATCTTTGACAGGCGCCTGGCAATTTCGCCAGTCTGGTACAGACGAGTGGTTGGCTGGCAGCGTACCGGGTGGTGTTCATACGGATTTACTGGCGCTCGGCCGTATCCCCGATCCTTTTGTGGGGGATAATGAAATTCGGGTTGCCTGGGTGGCGCAGACCGATTGGGAATATAAATACGCATTTCAAGTTCACCCCGAAGTATTAAAGCATGAACACGTCTGGCTGGTTTGTGATGGTCTGGATACGCTTGCCAGGGTGACACTGAATGGCCATTTGCTGGGAAACACAGAAAACATGTTTCGCCAATACCGGTGGGATGTAAAGCCCCTGCTAATGGCGGATGGAATGGAAAGTACCCATAAGTTCAGTAACGAATTATCGATCTATTTTGATTCAGTTGTGAGAGTCGCTGCTCAAAAGCAGACTGAACGCGCCTTGCCCGGTGTTTCGCAAGCCATCATCGGTGGTCCGCATATTCGTAAAGCGCCCTGCCAATTCGGCTGGGATTGGGGACCTCAACTTCCCCCTGCCGGCATCTGGAAGGATATTCGTCTGGAGGCATTTGATTCTGCACGCTTGTCAGAAGTCCATTTGCGCCAATTTCACAACGCGGGTGTTGTCCGGGTGCAGGCTGGCTTGTCTGTCGAGAACTGGACTACCGGACTTGCGGCGATTTTGCAGGTGACCGCGCCTGACGGTGAAGTCTTCACCTCTTCATCTGCTTTGAATTCCGAAGCTGAAAATCTTCTGTCCATTGAGATCAAAAACCCGCAGTTGTGGTGGCCAAATGGCCTGGGGAATCAGCCACTTTACAAAGTAAATGTGAAACTGAGCCAGGCCGGCCCACAGGGTAGTTACCCACAGGGTAGTTACCCGCAGGGTAGTTATGCGGTTCTGGATGAAAAAGATTACCAGCTTGGTTTACGCACCATCGAACTGCGGCAGGAGCCGGATCAATGGGGGCGCTCGTTTACCTTCGTTGTCAATGGACACCCATTCTTTGCCAAAGGCTCTGACTGGATCCCAGCCGATTCTTTTCCCACCCGCCTGACTCGAGCATCACTGGAAGGTTTAATCCGCTCGGCAGCCGAAACGCACCAGAATATGCTGCGCGTCTGGGGCGGCGGTTTTTACGAGGATGAGACTTTTTATGATCTCTGCGATCAATATGGAATTTTGATCTGGCAGGATTTTATCTTTGCCTGCAGTATTTACCCGCTCGACGACCAGGAATTCCTGGATAATTTACACGTTGAAGTCATTGAAAATGTGCAGCGCATTCGCCACCGTGCCAGCCTGGCGCTGTGGTGCGGCAACAATGAGATGGAACAGGGCTGGGCTGAGTGGGGCTGGACCCAGCCGGAGCATCAGCCGTTGAAAGACTCGTATGATCGTTTCTTCCATCATACGCTGAAAGAGTGGTGTGTAGCGGAGGACCCGGATCATGTCTATTGGCCCAGCTCGCCCTCCTCTGATGCGCCCTTCGAGAACCCAAATGGACAGACCCAGGGTGACGCGCATTATTGGGATGTCTGGCACGGGCGCAAACCCTTTACCGCCTATCGCAAACAATATCCGCGCTTCATGAGCGAGTTTGGCTTTCAGGCCCTGCCACCTCTGGAGACAATTCGCACCTACGCCGAAGAGTCTGATTGGAATATGACTTCGTATATCATGGAACAGCATCAGAAGAATAACAGCGGGAATTCTCTGATGGTGGGACAAATGCTGGATACCTTCCGCCTGCCCATGGATTTCGATTCTCTGGTTTACCTCAGTATGGTTTTACAGGCTGAGGGTATCCGGTATGGTGTCGAACACTGGCGCAGGCACACTGATCGCGTTTCTGGAACCCTGTACTGGCAGTTAAATGACTGCTGGCCGGTGGCTTCCTGGGCCAGTCTGGACTATTTCGGCCGCTGGAAGGCTTTGCATTATGCCGCCCGGCGCTTTTATGCGCCTTTGATGCTCTCGATCGAGGATGATTCGCCCCATCAGTCCATTTTTATCAGCAGCGATCTGCTCAACCCCTGGGATGGTTCGGTTTCCTGGTCACTGGCGACACTGGATGGCAATGCGCTTGTTTCTGGTGAAAAAGCGGCGCATGTTGAGCCAGGCGGTGTGTTGGCGGTCGAAAGCCTGGATTTCTCGAAATATTTGGATGGTGATACGCGTAGGGAACTTGTTTTTACGGCTGAATTGTGGCAGGTTGAAACCCGCCTGGCTTTGCAAACGGCATTTTTTGTCCCAACCAAACATGTATCCCTGGTGGATCCCCAGATCATCTCCAATTTATCCATTAAAGAAAACCAACCCTCAGGGTGCATACTGTTGATCGAACTGTCATCGCAATCATTGGCCCGCCTTGTAGAATGCAGCCTGAGCGGTGCGGATGTGGTTTTCACAGATAATTATTTTGATCTGCCCGCTAAAAAAACGATCACCATCAGTGCGCCTCTGCCAGATGGTTGGGATTTGGCCAGAGCCCAGGCCGCTTTCAAGGTCCGTTCCGTCTATAACACCTATTCAAAAAGATAAAACAGCTTTGGAGAAACTATGACACCCGACATTAAATCGATTATCGCGAAAATGACCCTGGAAGAAAAGGCTGCTCTTTGTACTGGCGCCAGCAATTGGTCTACCACCCCAATCGAGCACCTGGGCGTGCCTGAAATGATTGTTTCGGACGGCCCGCATGGCGTCAGACGCCAGCCTGACTTGCATGTGGTCGGAGCGAAAAGCCTGCCGGCCACATGTTTCCCAACGGCTTCCTGCGTGGCCGCATCCTGGGATAACGATCTTGTTTTTGAAATGGGAGAAGCACTCGCTGAAGAGTGCATCGCGCTAAATGTGGATGTTTTACTTGGCCCCGGTGTAAATATGAAACGCTCACCGCTGGGCGGCCGCAACTTTGAGTATTTTTCAGAAGATCCATACCTGGCGGGTGAGATGGCTGCCAGCCTTATCAATGGAATTCAGAGCAAAGGTGTGGGTACTTCCCTCAAACACTTCGCCGCCAACAACCAGGAATTCCAGCGTTTTAGTATCAGCGCGGAAGTTGATGAACGTACTCTGCGCGAAATCTATCTTCCGGCTTTTGAAAAAGCAGTCAAACAGGCTCAGCCCTATACTGTGATGTGTTCATATAACAAGCTGAATGGTACTTTCGCATCTCAGCATCATACCCTGCTGACTGAAATTTTAAAGAATGAGTGGGGTTTTGAAGGTCTGGTTGTCTCCGATTGGGGCGCCGTTCGAGACCGTGTGGCCGCCTTGAAAGGCGGTTTGGATTGGGAGATGCCCGGGCCGATGGATCGCAGAGTTCAGGCAGTGGTGCAGGCTGTTCGCGCCGGTGAACTCGATGAAGCGCTTCTGGATGAATCCGTCCGCCGCATTTTAAGAATTGTTTTTAAAACGAAAGAAACTCCAAAGCAGGGTAGTTTTGATGCAGATGCTCATCATGCGCTTGCGTACAAAATTGCAGCCGAAAGCATGGTGTTATTAAAGAATAACGGCATTCTGCCGCTCAAAGATCCGCAGCATTTGGCTGTGATCGGACACGCCGCCATGGAGGCACATTTCCAGGGTGGGGGCAGCTCACATATCAATCCCACACAGGTGGCCGTGCCCTTTAACGAACTGCAATCCCGGGCCGGAAACGCCGAATTGGCCTTCGCCGAAGGTTATCCGGCTGACAACTCTTTCAGACCCGAGATGATCGAACAGGCTGTTCAGCTAGCCGCGAATTCAGATGTCGCCGTGCTTTACATTGCTCTGCCAACCTTTAAGGAGTCTGAGGGATATGATCGGAAAGATCTGGACCTGACCGATCAGCAGGTTGCCTTGATCAAGGCGGTCAGCCAGGTACAGCCCAACTGCGTAGTTGTTTTAAATAATGGTTCACCGGTTGTCATGAGTGAATGGTTTCATGGTGTGTCTGCCGTGCTGGAAGCCTACATGATGGGACAGTCGGGCGGCGCAGCCATCGCAGATGTGCTTTATGGGAAAGTCAATCCGAGCGGCAAACTCGCCGAAACCTTCCCGCTTCGCCTTGTTGATACCCCCGCCTATATAAGCTGGCCTGGCAGCGCGGGTGCGGTGCGCTACGGTGAAGGACTGTATATTGGTTACCGCTATTATGATGCCAGAGAAGTTCCGGTCCTTTTCCCGTTTGGCTATGGACTGAGCTACACAACTTTCGCTTACACTAATGCGCGGGCGTCATCCAGTACTTTTAAAGATGTGGATGGCGTGAAAGTCAGCGTGGATGTCACCAATACCGGAAAGGTTGCGGGTAAGGAAATAGTGCAGGTCTATATCCACGATCAAAAATCGAGTTTGGAACGGCCAGTAAAAGAATTAAAAGGTTTTGCCAAGCTTGAACTTCAGCCGGGTGAAACCAAAACAGTCACACTCGCCCTTGACTTCCGCGCTTTTGCCTTCTATCACCCTGAGCATAAGCAGTGGATTACGGAAGGTGGTGATTTTGATATCCTGATCGGAGCTTCGGCCCTCGATATTCGCCAATCTGTAAACGTTACTTTGACTTCCACGCTAAGCCTGCCCTGTATTCTGGATAATGAATCCACGCTGAGTGAATGGATGGCCGATCCGCGCGGGAAGCAGGTGCTTGGGCAGTTGTATGCATTAATTGAAAGCCAGATTGATAAAGTATTCGGTGGTGAAGACCGCTACGGCGCCAGCGAAGATGAAAGTGAAGATGACGCCCTGGGCATGGGCAATATTATGGACATGATGAACGACACTCCACTGTTGAGCGTCCTTATGTTCCAACAAAATATGCTGCCCCAGACTCCAGAAGAAATGGTGCAGGGATTTTTGAAGCAGGTGTACAGCCTGGGCTAAAAAATAACAGATAAACGGAGTCGCGGATCTAATCCATGACTCCGTTTATCTGCCGGATTGTATAATTTGCTTTAGAACCAATCTAATAAAAAAGGGTAACTGCTCACGGGGTGCAAGAACCCTTCCCGATTTTGGGAAAGGTTCTTGCACCCCGCGCGTTCTTCGCGAGGATGGGTTTCTGCCCAAAAGCACCCACCCCGTGAGCAATTACGAACGTTTTTTAGTTACGCAAGACATCTAATTTTTTAAAACTGCTCTAAAAATGACCGAACCGTGAGTTATCCAACCAAAGAAAATCACTTTCAGGATAATATTAGAAATATCCGGGTAGAGTAGAGTATATGCTGTTTATTATTACTTCTCTTGTTGACTTTGCAGCCATGGCCATAACCCTTTGGTTGGGTTTGTATTTGCTTGGGCGAAGTTTTCCACACCCAATTGCGCTGCGGGCCGTGGTGATGTTGCTGGCTTTTTCCGTTTTCTTTTTTGGCGCGTTTTCCAATCTTTATCACCAATATGTTGGCATGGCAGTCTGGCGGGCGATCATGGTCATCATTGGTTTTGGTACATGGTACAGCCTGATCTCACAGCTCATGTCATCGAAGAAGCAGGCTGATTTCAGCCGTCTCGAAATAGGTATTTACCTGCTCGGTGCGGTTGCGATTATTCTCATGCTTGTCTCGCCCAATGTATTTACGAATGAAGGGGGCAATTATCTTTATGTTGCTCACATGAACCTGGGCTGGCCCTATATCATTTGGACAATTTTCCAGATATTGGTTTCATACTCCCTTTTATCCAAATTATTGAGCGGCGAAAAAATTGGTCTGACTTCGCACGGTCGTTATTTCCTGCTGGCTTCAATCTTTGGTATTCTGGCAGCCGTTTATCTTACGGTGGGGTTAATTTCCCCTATTCCTGTGCCACGTTTGGGCCAGGATTTGTTTACTTTTTGCGGTATTTTTTTAGTGGGACTTGCGGTTGCCAGGCATCAAGCCATGGTTGAGCGGCGGGTTTCCCTGCCGGATTTCCCGGTGAATGGGGTCACGGTTCTGGGAATTTCGGGCGTTTATGCGTTTTTGGGTTGGCGCTTTG
>CAIWAX010000482.1 GCA_903910795.1 uncultured Anaerolineae bacterium | reverse complement strand
TGTCTGCCGATCGGGATCACAAGATCAGGTCTGCCCGGGATCAAAAGCCCGCAAGGGCTTTCATGTTATAAGAAGGGGCTTTAGCCCCAATTCCATTTCCGGGCAGGATAAGATCGGGCGGGATAAATCCCTTCCTGATTTCGTGAAAGCCCTGCGGGCTGGATTGATATCAGGAGGGGTGTCTGCCGATCGGGATCACAAAATCAGGTCTGTCCGGGATCAAAAGCCCGCAAGGGCTTTCATGTTAGTAGACAGGGCTCAAACGCAGTGCGCCCTGTGGGTTAGCCCCGCTATTGCGAACGGGCACAACGGAAACCGTTGTAGTTCCACCTCGCAAACGGATTGACGTAATGGTCGCGGTAGGCAGAACGGAGGGAGAGAATGTCGTTGCTAAGCCACGAGCCGCCGCGCAACACTCGATAAGTTCCACTGTCTGGCCCGCTGGGATTGCTAACCGGTGAAGTACCATAATCTCCGTACCAATCTGCGACCCATTGCAAGACGTTGCCTGCCATGTCACAGGCCCCATACGGGCTGTTGCCCTGCGGGTAACTGCACACCTCGCTTGTGTCGCCAACATCCCGATTATAGTTTGCGTAACTTTTATCAATGGCAGCGCCAGCCCATGGATAGGTGCGCCCATCCGTCCCGCGCGCCGCCAGTTCCCACTGCGCTTCAGTGGGCAGGCCAACCTTGCCATTACTCCCCTTACCTGCCCATTCACAATAGCTTTTGGCCAGGTTCCAGTTCACATAAATCATCGGGTAGTTGTCAAATTGCGAATTGCCATAATAACTCGGGCGGGTGGCTGAGTTTTTATATGATGGCTCCGTGCAGCCGCCAGAAGCCACGCACCTGGCGTACTCACTATTGGTCACGTCCGTCTGGTCGATCCAATAGGCATCCAACGTCACCTGGTGTGGAGTGGCCTCCCCCATATCCGCGCTGCCCATCGTGAACGTCGCGCCCGGCACGTACAGCATCGTCATGCCATCCGCCGGACGCGTGTACGGGGGTATCGCTGGCGAGGCAGTCGGGCTTGGCTGTATTGCAGCGGCAGTCGGCGCTGGCGAGGCAGTCGGGCCTGGCCGTATTGGACCGGCAGTCGGGGGTATCGCTGGCGCTGCAGCCGGGGTCGACAGTACTCCCAGAGAAAAGAGTAACGGAAGAAGAACGAAACAGCCGCCCAACAGCAGCACTGTCAGCGCCAGCCAGCCCCAATAGCGTGCCAGAAAACCTTTACGCTGTTCCCGGGGAACAGGCCGGGCTGGTGTAACTGGTGCGACCCATTTATTCTGTTCCGCCAGCCGGCGTATGCGTGCTTCCTCTTCCAGGCGGGCCTGTTCACGGGCCTGTACTTCGGCTTGCTCACGGGCGCGCGCTTCAGCCTGCGCCTTGCGCGCAGCCTCCAGGCGGGCCTGTTCCTGGGCCTGTTCGGCGGCATTGCGCGCCTGGACTTCTGCCTGCGCTGCACGCTGCGCGGCTCCGGCCAGATCAGCCAGCACAGCCTTCAGCAGCCTGGCGGTCTCGGCCCCATCCCACGGACGCTCATCCGGCGACTTTGCCAGCATACGCGCCAGCAGGTCATCCGCCGCCAGGGGCAGATCCTTGCGCAGGCTGGCAGCGCGCGTGCCGGGCTTGAGCAGGCTGTAATTGCGCCCGGTCAGCATCTCGAACAGCACCAGTCCCAGGGCATACACATCCGAGGGTGGTTTCAGCAGCTTGCCCGCGTTTTCCTGCTCCGGGCTCATATAACCGGGCGTGCCGGGGTGCGCCCGCGGTTCGCTGAGCTGCGAGCGCAGGCTGGGCCCGCCCGGCACCTGCGCCAGCCCCAGATCCGCCACGCGCGCCTGACCCTGCTCATCGAACAGGATGTTGCTGGGCTTCAGGTCGCGGTGCACATAATCGTGCTCGTGCAGCGCCGACAGCCCTTCGGCGATTTCCGCCGCGATGCGCAGCGCCTGTTCCAGGTCGAAAGGTTGGCCGCCTGCGCGCGCCTGTTGCAGCCGCGCCGCCAGGCTGCTGCCCGCGGCGTATTCCATCTCCAGCAGGCTGACTTTATCCGAAAGGATGCAATCATACACTTGCAGCAGGTGCGGGCGGGCGGCGGGCATGTTCAACTGCGCTCCCAACTGCGCCTCCAGTTGGAAACGTGCCTGAGCTTCGCCGTAATCGTAACTGCCCACGCCGGGCGCGTCCCGCCTTAACACTTTCAAGGCGCGCAGCACCCCCAGATTCTTGTGCGTCACCAGGTAGACTTCACCAAAGGCGCCTTTTCCGAGCAAGGATCGGACTTTATATTTCTCAAGGATCATGTCGCGCGGATCGTCGCTGGGCATTCGTATTTCTCCAAAGTTTTGAGGGGCGTGAAAATCCCCCATGGCACTATTAAACAACAATCAGGGGCGAAAGGATAGTGACGTTTGTCCTTGATTTACGCAGACCTCGGAAGCGCTATGCGCAGGGGTTCAGACTCGGGCCAGCCTGCTTTTTTGATCCACTCGTATCTGCCAGACCATCAAATAACTTCCGACGGCCGCGATGCTGCTCACCAATAAAAACAGGATAAAAAACCCGGCATTCTTATTATTCCCGTAAAGGGTAAGCGGCGCCCAAAACAAGATATCCAGGAAAGCCAGGCTGAGAGCCCAGCCAACGCCAATCCTCAAAATCGTTGCCGGTTTACGAATGGCTTTTTCAAGGAGCAGGATCACACCGGTGATCGTTCCACCAGCCCAGCCAAAAGCAGGCAGCAATAATAATGCAAGATGATTATTATTTAAGTCACGGAGAAGATAAGCCAATAATAAAAGCGCCAGTACCATAAGCGGTGCGGACAAGCCCCAACCTAAAGCGATCCAAACGATCGAACGCTTTCTGGAAATAACATGCCGCACATAAAAGACCAGGCCGATAATGAATCCCAACCAGCCGGGCAAGGCGAAAATAAATATTATAGCAAAAGGTTGAGTAGAAGCCGTCATGAATGATCTCCTCGCAATGGGGTGTAAACGCAGCCAACCTGTTCGGAAATCAAGACGTAAAGATTGATATTATGAACAAAATAATGGCCGCCGTTGCAGCCCAGCCAAACGTGATCCAGAATGCCACTTTCCAACTGGCCAGTTCCATCCGGGCGGGTTCTTCCACAGCTTGAGAATTGCCGGCAACGGGCTGTGGAGCAGGGGATAATTCGGGCAGGGCAGCGGGCGGCGGTGGCGGTACAACCGGGGCCTTGCGGGGACTCGTATCAGGCTCATTGAAGAAGGGACGGGCCGGCTGGACTGGTTTGGGCGCAGGAAGCGGGGCGTTGGCGGGCAGACTCTTCAAAACCCCGTCCAGCAGCCCGGCGACTCCGGCGCCATCCCAGGGACGTTCCCTGGGCGTCTCGGCCAGCATTTTTGCCAGCAGATCATCCAGCGCGGGGGGGATATCCGCCCGCAGGCTCCCGGCGCGCGTGCCAGGCTGCAGGAAGGTGTAGTTACGCCCGGTCAGCATCTCGAACAGCACCAGTCCCAGCGCGTAAACATCCGAGGGCGGCCTGAGGACCTTACCCGAACCTTCCTGCTCCGGGCTCATGTAACCGGGCGTGCCCGGATGCGGACGCGGTTCGCTGAGCTGCGAGCGCAGGCTGGGGCCGCCCGGCACCTGCGCCAGGCCCAGGTCTGCCAGGCGGGCGTGTCCCTGCCCGTCAAACAGGATGTTGCTGGGCTTCAGGTCGCGGTGGATGATGTCACTGGCATGCAGGGCAGACAAAGCTCCCGCCACTTCCAGCGCAATTTGCAGGGCCTGCGCCACCGGCATGGGCCGGTTGGCCGCGCGCGCCTGTTCCAGCAGCGCGACAAGATTGCCGCCCGGGGCGTATTCCATCTCCAGCAGGCACAGCTCTTCTGAGATGTGACAGTCAAAGACCTGCAGCAGGTGCGGGTTGGGAACCGGCGTATTCAGCCTGGCCCCCAGCCGCGACTCGAGCAGGAAGCGCGCCTGGGCGTCGCCAAACAGCGTGCTGCCGACGCCCGGGGCGTCATGCCGCAGCACCTTGATGGCGCGCGGCACCAGCAGCACTGTATGCGTCACGAGATAGACTTCACCAAAGGCACCCTGGCCGAGCAGGGCCTGGATTTTGTATTTATCGAGCAGGATGTCGCCGGGGGTATAGGGCATAGGGTGTCAGGTGTGGAGGTGTCAGGTGTCAGGTAAGTGCGAGGGTGCGTGAGGGCAATGGCAAGTGCGAAAGTGCGTGGGTGCGCTGGAGTGGATTAATTATAAATGAGAAGTGCGGCTTTTCGACGGATTGGCCGTCCACGAAATAACGCGAATACGAGGTGTCATTCGTTTATTCGTGTTATTTCGTGGATGGCTATAGATGTGGGCGCGCATTCGTGTATTCGTGCTTTATTCGTGGATGGCAGTCGGGTGTCAGGCAAGTGCGGCAAAGCAAATGTTTTGGAAAAGCTTTAAACCTTGGTGTGCCTGGTGGCCTTCGCGGTAAATATTCTTGCTTTTGCGTCCAAGAAATCCAACATCGAAGGTGCTACAAGGTGAACGCACTCCCGGCGAGGTAACGCTCGGGCTGGCCGCCGCGATAAAGCGTGGCGGCCCCGGCGCCCAGCACAGACCAGCGGCCGTCGTCCGGGCTGGAAACCAGGCCGGTCTGTTCATCAATCCCCAACAGGGTCACGGCTGGCAGCTCTTTGGCCAGGCGGGCCGCCCAGCCTTTGCCAAAAGTGTTGTGATGCGGCAGCACCAGCGTCCCGGGCACCAGCCCAAGACCGTCAAAGACCTGGCCCTGGCTGGGGTCAAAGTAAAACTGGCAAAGCACCATGGCGCCCGCGCTGCTGCCCGCCAGCACAGCCCCATCCCGCCAGGCTTGCAGCACGGCTTCCCAGGCCGGGCTGCCCAGCAGGGTCTGGGCCAGGTAATGAGTGAAGCCGCCCAGCAGGTAGATCAGGAGGGCGGCGCGCAAGCTCTCCACGATGAGAGGGTCTTGCGCGCTGGCCCGGTCGATCAGCCCCACAGATTGGACATCCCGCGCGCCGAGCTGTTTGAACCAGCGCTCAGCGTTCCCACCGGCGCGCAGGTGGTTGCGATCGGGAGCGGCGGCGGTGGGGATGATGCGTACCGGCGCGTCCGGCCCGCCGGCCAGGGCAATTGCCTGGCGGTCGGGCAGGGCCATACCCCCGCCGAACTCCGCGCCGCCTTCCAGAACCAGGCTGCCGTTCATGCAGGCAGAGGGGCAGCGGCTTCCATGTTCAAGCCGAGATTGGCGGCCAGCAGCGGCAGAACCTGGTCGGCATATTCTTCCAGCGGGGGCATACGTCTGGTGCGGTTCCACTCGACCGCCAGACCATACAACGCCCAACTGGCGGCGGTGGAGGCGCTGGCCCGGGTAGCGGGGAAATCTACGCCGGAAGGCAGACCTTCCAACCAGTGACCGATCAATCCGTGGATCTGGATGCGCACCTGCACCTCCACCAGCGCCTGGAACTGCAAATCACTGTGGGCGCACTGCGAGTGGGATTTGTCCACGAATTCGCAGACCACGATCACCAGGTTGCGCAGGTTGCCCAGGCTGAACTGGCAGACATTCAACATACGCTTCTCAAGCTCCTGGTGAAAGCGATGGCGGATGGAGTGGTCGAGCAGCGCGTATTTATCGGGAAAGTGCGCATAAAAAGTGGCACGGTTGATACCGGCCCGCTCGGTGATATCCTGCACGATCAGCGTTTGAAAACCTTTTTCTTTGATCAGATCATCAAATGCCTGTTCAATCATCTGGCGGGTGCGCTTGACGCGCGGGTCTAACTTCTCATCTTCAAAAGGCGACATTTTTTCTCCATTGTTGCATAAGCAACACTCTTTGTTTATTGATGGTTGACGCCTGCCCTTCAGAAATGTAGTATTGGCAACAGTAGTTGCTTAGGCAACGTCTGTATCTAATTTATCATGTTAAAGCGCATGAGTCAATACCATCATTGCAGCCGCGAAAACATCATCACAATACACAAAAGGAAAAAATCATGGCAACCCCCGTCGAAAC
>CAIWAX010000481.1 GCA_903910795.1 uncultured Anaerolineae bacterium | reverse complement strand
GGTACTTTACTTTCTGATGGTCTGTGGATCTAATCTTAATCACCGGATGGGCTGGGACACACAAAAGTTCTTTTTGCGCAAAGCGCCCTGTGGGCGCAAAGCGCCCTGTGGGCGCAAAGCGCCCTGTGGGCGCAAAGCGCCCTGAGTTTTCTATTGATTGCTATGCTCACTCTCCGGGGAACCCGGTGTAAATCTGGTGCTTGCCCGGGTCAGGAGATTGTGAATTTAATCACTATATTATTTCACATTATCCTGTTTTGGAACATCCGTATTTCTACCTTATTCCATACTCGATATTGATAGGATACATACCGGTAGAACTACTTAGTCGCAATGACAGGGCTGAATGGGTTACCAAAAGCTTTAAAAAAAAACGGTTCTGGCAACCAGCCAGAACCGTAAATGGAATCAGAAAGAAATTTTGGGCTTACATCAAATCCAAGATGTCTGTATGACTTCGGCGGCCTGGCAATCCTGACTGCTTTGAGCAGTGTTAGACCCGCGGCTTTGCGTCACCGGTTTTCGCCGGTTTTGCCTTTCACTTCACTACTTAGGTAGAGTATAACATTGATAAAAACCGGCGCGTCACAGAAATGTCATTTTTAACTTGGTACGTTGTCATAGTTTGTGCAGCGCAGCCCGGCATGTCCATGTGCTGAGATAAGCCCATTCACCACACAGGGCACAAAGTACAGGAAGGAAAACCCGATTACGAGCTTGAATGGAAAGTACTTTGACAATGTCACATTAAAAATTTGTTCTAAGAATCGCAGAGCTCAGAAACTTCAAGTTAAAAAACATAACAATATGACTTAAATTCGATTGTTTGCCCCGCAGCATGGTGTTTCGCGCAGCGGCCTGAATTTGGCGCAAAAAATCCATAAAAAAAAGAATTTCTCCCCTTCCCGATTTTGGAAAGGGGCCGGGGGATGGGTTGATCATCTTTCTCACCCCGTCCGGTGTCTGGAAATACCCTTCTTAAATAGAACATTGTCAAAGCAGTTACAATTATTGAAGATCTTCGTCCGGTACAGGCGCGCTGCCCGGCGTGCCTGTGGCCTCGAAACCACAACTGCTGCCAGTCTCCAGGTTGTGGCCGCCATCAATAATGTTTGAATCGGCGTAACAGTTGCCGCCGCTGTTGCCGGCCAGCCGTGTGCCCGTCAGGTTGGCTGGAGAACCGAACCATCCGCTGGATTCAAAGTAGATGCCGCCGCCGTAGCTGGCCGAGTTATCCGCGAAGCTGCTGTCCGTCACGTTCAATAAACCCTCGTTGTAAATGCCGCCGCCCATCCTGGCCGAATTGCCCGCGAAGGCGCTGTTCACCACCATCAGGCTGCCGCTGTTGACAATGCCGCCGCCGTTATAGGCGGCCCAATTACCAGACAGGCTGCTGTCTGTGATGGTCAGGCTGCCCTGGTTGAGGATGCCGCCGCCAAAGTAGCTGGACGAACTGTCCGAGAGGACGCTGTTCGAAACGGTCAGACTGCCAGCGTTGAAGATGCCGCCGCCGGAGGAACTGGCCTCCCTGCCATGCCGGAGGATGAGCTTGTTCAGGTTGACTACGCCGCCGGTGATGTTGAAGATGCGTGAGGCGCTGTTTCCATCCAGGATGATCTGGCGGTCAGCGCCGTCAATGCTCAGATCCTTGCCAATGTCCAGATCACCGCTGGTCAGCGTGATGGTGGTATCCCTGTCGAAGCTGATCACGCCGCCCACGCAGGCATCCGCGATGGCCTGGCGCAGGCTGCCGGCGCCGTTGTCGCCGCTGCTCGTGACGGTCAGGACGTTCTGGCAGGCGGTCTTGAACGGCGCGGCCTGAACCAGGTTGCTGACGGTCAGCCCCATGATAAACATCAATACGAGCGAAAACTTCAATGTTGTTTTCAATTCGCGATCTCCATTTTTGCCTGTTATTCCTTTTCCGTTGCAGGCATCTGGCGCGTTGTCATTTCTGCAAAGGGGGTTTGCGCCGCTTTATTCCCTGAGCGCCAGGAAAACATAAACCCGGATATTGTGCATGGAACCATTTCTATTTTCCCACGCCATCCCGTTTTTGAAAATTCGTACTTCTACCTTAATTTGTACTATTCTTTCTGCGGGTGTGTATCCGCAGAACTACGTAGTGTGAGCTGATTTTCGTACGCCATCATTTTATTTTGGTTGTTAATATAGAACAAATTTTCTGGTATAATTGAAGCATGAATGTACTTCAACGTTTGCTGGCGAGACTGGGCCTGCCTCCATCGGATGCCCTGCGCCAATACCAGCTTGATGAGCAGGTGCACGCGCAGATCGAGGCGCTGGCCAGACAGGCGCAGCTCCCGGAGCGTGAAATCACCACCAGCCTGCTGGCCTCGGCCCTGAACGAGCGCGAGGTGTCGCTGGACTTGCTGCGGCGTTGGCATTCCCTCACGCCCCGTGAGCAGCAGGTGACTGCGCTGACCTGCCGGGACTACACCAACCGTGAAATTGCCGCGCGTCTGGGGGTTGCGTCTTCCACCATCAAAACACACCTCAAACACATCCTGATGAAGTTCAACGTGCACGGAAAACCCGAACTGCTTGCGGCGCTGCGTGCCTGGGATTTCAGCGGATGGGATCGCCCGCCGGGGACCTGACGGTAACCTCATGCCATTCTCCACATTTCCGGTAATTACTTAGCCAATCTAACTATATCAAAATGAAACAAATAGTATAATCAGGGCATGAATAATGTATCGGCAAGCCTGAAAAATTACAGCCGGGAAACCTTCTCCTCCTTCCGGGTGCGCAATTACCGCCTGTATTACATTGGGCAGATCATCTCCACCTCGGGCACCTTTATGCAGAGCGTGGCGCAAGCCTGGCTGGTGCTGAAAATCTCGAACTCCGGCGCGGCCCTGGGCATCGTCAGCGCGCTGCAGTATATCCCGGTGCTGTGTTTTGGCATGTTGGGCGGGGTGGCGGCGGATCGTTTCCCCAAGCGCACCATCCTGTTTTTTACCCAATCTGCCGCCGGGCTGCTGGCCCTGATCCTGGGGCTGCTGGTCGTCACGAACCAGGTCACGCTCTGGATGGTGTATGTGCTGGCCTTCTGCCTGGGCTGGGTCAACGTCTTCGACAACCCCGCCCGCCAGACCTTTGTGATGGAGATGGTGGGCCGCGATAACCTGCGCAACGCCGTCACACTCTACTCCGGGCTGGTCAACCTGGCGCGTATCATCGGCCCGGCCATCGCGGGCGGCCTGATCGCCTTCCTTGGTCTGGCGCCCTGCTTCCTTTTAAATGGGTTCTCATACGTGGCGGTTCTGATCATGCTGGCCCGCATGGATGCGCGCGAACTGCACACCACGCCCCCGGCGCCGCGCGCCAGCGGTCAACTGCGCGAGGGCATTCAATATGTGCTGGCAACCCCGGTGATCCGCGACACGCTCCTGATGATGGTCCTGGTGGGCACCTTTACCTTTGAATTCCAGGTCAGCCTGCCGATCATGGCTAATTTTGTCTTCCACGGCGACGCCAGCAGCCTGGCCTTCCTGATGGGTTCGCTCGGTATCGGGGCGGTGCTGGGCGGGCTGGGGATCGCCAGCCAGAAAAAGATCACCCCCTCGCTGCTGGGCACGGCCGGGTTCCTGTTTGGCAGCGCGGTGCTGGCGGCAGCCTTCATGCCCAGCCTGCTGCTCTCCGGGTTGGCGCTGGTCTGCGCGGGCGCCTGCTCGATCTTCTTCACCTCGCTCGGCAACAGCATCATGCAGCTGGGCAGCACCCCGCAAATGCGCGGGCGGGTCATGTCTTTCTGGTCGATCGCCTTCCTGGGCACCACCACCATCGGCGGCCCGGCCGTCGGCTGGTTTGCCGAAGCGGCCGGTTACCGCTGGGGACTGGCGCTGGGCGGGCTGGCGGCCCTGGCCGCCGGGCTGCTGGGCTTCATCAACCTGCGGCATGTCCACAGCATCACGGAAGCCGGCGAGTAGAACCCCTTTTCAACGCGAAGCGCAAAGAAATGCCATTAAAAAACTTCGTGTTCTGGCGCCTTCGCGGTTCCTGTTTTCCGTGGTAAAAATCAGCCATGCAGCCTGACTCCTTCCAGACCCACTCCCTGTTCGCCAGCACGCACGGCGCGGCCATCCGGCGCGTGCTGGCCGCCGCCATCCAGGCCGTTGACCCGCACACGGCTGTGCTCAGCCGCCTGAAAGTGGATGGAGACTTGCTGGTGGCTGGCGGGCAGCCCTATGACCTGTCGTCCGTCCGCCGTATCGTGGTTGCCGGGGCAGGGAAAGCCGGCGCGCCCATGGCGCGCGCCGTCAGCGAACTGCTCGGTGAGCGCATCAGCGCCGGGCTGGTGATCGTCAAGGACGGCCACGCCGGCGCGGCGCCGCGCAGCGCGCGCATCGAAATCCACGAGGCCGCCCATCCCGTGCCCGACATGCGCGGCGTGCAGGCCACGCGCCGCCTCAGCGCGCTGCTGGACGGTCTGACCCGCGACGACCTGCTGATCTGCCTGATCTCCGGCGGCGGCTCCGCGCTGCTGACCGCCCCGGACGAGGACATCTCTCTGCCCGATCTTCAGGCGCTGACCGGGCTGCTGCTGGCCTGCGGCGCGGACATCAACGAGATCAACTGCCTGCGCAAACACCTCGACCAGGTCAAGGGCGGCGGGCTGGCGCGCCGGGCCGCCCCGGCCCGTGTGCTGACGCTGATCCTCTCGGACGTGATGGGCAATCCGCTGGACGTCATCGCCTCCGGCCCGTGTGTCCCGGATCCCTCCACCTATCCGCAGGCCCTGGCGCTGCTGGAGAAATACAGCCTGCTGGACAAAGTCCCCGCCGCCATCCGCGCGCATTTGCAAAAGGGTCAGCGCGGCGAGCTGCCCGAGACCCCCAAGCCGGGCGACCTGCTCTTCGCGCGCGTCCAAAACCTGGTGATCGCGGACAACGCCCGCGCCGCGCAGGCCGCGCTGGCGCAGGCGCGCGCCGAAGGCTGGCAGACGCACCTGCTCCCGACCCCGCTGCAGGGTGAGGCGCGTGATGTGGGTGAGATGCTGGCCGGCATCGCCCGCCAGGCCGCCGCCCGCGG
This sequence comes from uncultured Anaerolineae bacterium, assembly GCA_903910795.1. Lineage (GTDB taxonomy): Bacteria > Chloroflexota > Anaerolineae > Anaerolineales > Villigracilaceae > UBA5195. The sequence goes on along the minus strand of CAIWAX010000481.1, from coordinate 1,044 downwards.
TGCGCGTCCGCTCAGCCTGCTGGCGGGCGGCGAGACGACCGTGACCCTGCGCGGAGGCGGCCTGGGCGGCCGCAACCAGGAGCTGGCCCTGGCTGCCGTGCCCGCTCTGGCCGGTCTGCCGGACGTGACCCTGGTGACGCTGGCCACGGATGGCGGCGATGGCCCGACGGATGCCGCCGGTGCAGTCGTGACCGGCCAGAGCCTGGCGCGCGCCGCGGCGGTCGGGTTGTCTGTCCCGCGTTTCCTCGAAAATAACGATGCCTATCACTTCTTCCAGCCGCTCGGCGACCTGCTGCTGCCTGGCCCAACCCTGACCAATGTCAATGATCTGGCGTTTATTTTTTTGTTGTGAGGCAAATATCCATCCCATTATCGCAGGTAGGGACACGGCGCGCCGTGTCCCTACCTTACGGAAATCCCGCGTGGTGTTCCAGGGTAAAAAAGACGATTGGAAAATTGAGCCCATGCTATAATCTATCTATGATTACCGCTAATATAAATGTCGCAGAACCAGAAATTTTTATTTTCTGCCACAAATGGAATATTCAAGAATTGGCTCTATTCGGGTCTGTTTTGCGGGATGACTTTGGCCCGGAAAGTGACGTGGATGTACTTGTGACTTATATGCGGCCTAAAGAGCGTGATTTGGCGTACCTGTGGGACATGCGGGAAGAATCCAGGCAAATCGCCAGCTTTATAAATTGGTTTGCGTAATGTACTTGCCCATGAATATGGGGATATAAAAGTGGCATGTAAGCCACGAATTCACGAATTAGGCGGCGCACCGTATTCGTGGCCCTTATTCGTGGACGGCTTTGAAGCAAAATGGCAACACCACAAATTGCATCAGAATCAGAAAAGAAACACCCTTTCGGGCAGCAATTCTCAATATGGTTTTCCCGAAAAGGCAAAAAACCACCCCCATCCCAACCTTCCCCCAAATCCAAGAGCGGGATTTGGAGGAAGGGGCCAAAATCTGACCCCTCCTCCAAATATCCTGGTTTTGGATATTTGGGGGAGGTTGGGAGGGGGTCAAAACACAAG
>CAIWAX010000480.1 GCA_903910795.1 uncultured Anaerolineae bacterium | reverse complement strand
CCCCCTTCCCGATTTTGGGTAGGGTTCTTTCACCTCGCGCGTTCTTCGCGAGGATGGGTTTCTGCCAAAAAGCACCCACCCCGTGAGCAGTTACACTTGAAGAAAACATTTTGCAGCTCAAAGCTGGTTTTAAAACCACAGCTATTGCTCTTTATTGCTCCAGGCAAGTAGGATTTTCAAGTTTTCATCATTATTAGACGACCTGGCTGGGTTGCTTCATGCCTAAAGGATCACACAACAGTGATTTTGGGCTGATTAGCCCCTATTGAGATGCGATTTGTTGTATATACACCCTTCCTTCCTGGATCAGTTCTGGTAAAATAAAAAAATTTTGACCCAGAATCGGTACGGCAATTCAACTATTAGTAAAGGAGGATGTGATGAAAGGTTTCCGTTTTTTTGTAACCCTATTCCTTGTTTTTATGCTCCTGGCTGCATGTACCACACCAGCTCAGCCAACCCAGACGGTGCAGTCCCAGCCAACCGCAGCTCAAGCTGCCCAGCCTACCCAACCCCAACCCACCCAACCCCAACCCACCGCGACCGTACCTGCCGCGCCGGAAGGCAAGGTAATTACGGCCAATGGGGTCTCGTTCACCCTGCCCGTCAAATTGGGAACGGACGCCCCCAGCAGTATCATCCCGGAATCCGCACCCGACCCCAGCGCGGCATACTGGCAATACAGTCTCATCCCACCGGCCTACCTCCAGTTCAAAGTACAGGGTTACCCGTTCAACCCATCGGAAGCTTTCCTGCAGGCCCAGGTTCAGGTCTTCCTGACTACCGCCAATGTCGATGCGATGCAGGGCAGTTTAGCGAAAATTAATGCCATCGTCGCCTCCCCCAGCATGAAATTGACCAGGCAGGTCATGCCAGCCAATGTCTTTGCCTCCAACTTCAAGGTGATCTCCTCCGCGGATGGCAGTGTGCGTGGCGCGCGCATGCTGGTCATTCATGGCAATGGCAATCCTCCCGTCACCAATGACGGCTCCCTCCTGTACCAATTCCACGGTGTGACGGCGGATGGCAAATACTATGTCATCGTTCAATTCCCCATCACCGCGCCGTTCCTGCCCGCCGACAGCAAGGCGCAGGCCCCTGCCGGTGGTCTCTCCCAACCGTCGGGCGATACTGACTTGCAGGCATACATGCAAAAGGCGGCCGATCTTTTGAACGCCGGGGAAACCGCAGGCACTCTCTCCCCTTCCATCGCGGATATGGATGCGCTGGTTCAATCCCTCAAAATCAACAGCGCGGGCCTGATGCTGCCCGCCCCGCTGCCAACCCCGACCGAATCGGCAACACAGGCTGCGACGACCTCGGGCTGCCAGGACCAGGCCACCTTCAAGGGCCAGGAACAGCCCAAAGACGGCCAAAAGTTTGCCGCTGGCGAAGTCTTTACCAAGCAGTGGGCAATCTATAACACCGGCACCTGCACCTGGGATTCTAGTTACCAGTGGGCGCTTGTTTCTGGGGATGCGATGGGAGCCAAGACTGCCAACCTGGATGCTTCGTTCTCCTCCTCGATGCCGGTTACCCCCGGTCAATTTACAAACATCAGCCTCTGGCCGACCGCTCCAACAAAACCCGGCACCTATACGAGTTATTGGGAGCTGCTTGATGGCAAGGGAAATGTCGTCCCAATGGTTGGCGGAGCGAACAACGCGCTATCCGTCAATATCGTTGTCAAAGGCGCCGGCAGCTCCAGCAGCAATTTCGATATTACCGATTTGAGCGGCAGCATTGTTCAATCCCCTGGCGGGGACCCCAAGGATCTGTGTACTGCCAATGCAGTCTACCTTGCCACAATCAAATTCACCGCAAATGGGGCGGGCAACCTCGACTATGTTCTTTCCCTGTCGGATGGCAGCGGTCAGATCCCGAATGGAAACTTCAAAGCCTCGGGCACCCCGGAAGTGAACCCCAACTTGCCTTTCACCGCAGCCGGTCCGGCACAGATCTCGGTCACCATCGTGGGCCCCTACTCCGTTCCCGATCAGGTCACCCTTAGAATAAAAACGAAAACCGACCAGGGCATGAAGGCCTGGCCCGCACTATCGGTCGCCTGTAAATAGCGCCCAAACCTAAAGAAACTGCACCCCTGAAACATCAGGGGTGCAGTTTCTTTATATGGAAACACAAAGATTTAGAAGGCAGTACGGCGCATTGCCCTAAATTTACTCAAGCAAGAGAAAACTTGTAAACGGGGCATCCAGGTATTGGCAGGCTTTTCCCAACTGCCCAATTAAGATGCGTTCACCCTGGCCGGTGCATTCCGGCGGATTGAAGAATATTCTCTTATCTCAATCTAATCCACGAGGATAATAAAAAAGTTACAATAAATATAATAAAGATCGTATATGTCGTATATATTTGAAGCATCGGGTAATGATTATCATAAACAAGTTTTCCCTTTGGAGATTTTAATGGCAACTATGATGGTTCAGCATAAGGTACATGATTTTGCGAATTGGAAAAAAGAGTTCGATTCTGTGAATGATTTTCGTAAATCGAGCGGTGAATTAACGCATCAGATTTTTCATGATTCCAGCGACCACAACAGCCTGACCCTTCTTTTTGGGTGGGACTCAATGGAAAACGCCCATAAATTTGCTCATTCCCCCGAATTGAGAGCTGCGATGGAGAAAGCCGGCGTCGCGGGCCCTCCCACGATTACTTTTTTGCACGAATTGAAAGATTAGCCAGTTTGATCCTGCCGTCCATTCTGCCCTTCCTGAACCCAGGTAGGGCAGTTTTTTTATTTCTCGCTTGCACTGATGCTATTTTTTTGTCCGGGGTAACGACAGTTCGCATGCCAGCCGGGAGAGAGCACTTTTTCAGTTCACCTTGAAGCCTTTGAGTTGTTCCTGCGCGGCGCGGTAACCGGCTTCGCTGATTTCAGGGAAGCGTTCAAATTCGAGAAGGCCGAAAGGTTGGACAGGCAGACGGATCAAGAGGTCGGCCATCTGTGCCACTTCGTTCAGGCGGTATTTACAGGCCCCTTCCACCAGTCCCGACATGATCTTGAACAGGTCGGGTGCCGTGGTCTTTCCAGGGAAAGGCACGATGTGCCCCAACAAGGCCTTCCAGCCTGAGAGCGAGTATCCAAAATGATATTCCTCGCTGAACGAACTGCTTGTCACCAGGTCCAAACCAATGACGGTGCCGGTTGGGCACATTTCCCGCATCCGGTCAACGGGCAGGTTGTTGACGGCGCCGCCATCCATCAGCACGCAACCCTCTTCGTTGAGCACGGGCGCAAAAACGCCAGGGAAAGCCATGCTGGCGCGCAGGGCTTTCCATAATTCACCGTGGGTGTGGACGATCTCCCTGGTCTGGGTGAGGTTGGTCGAAATGCAAAAGAAGGGTTTCCAGGTGTCTTCAATATCATCCTTGAATAATTCCTTCAACAGGCTGCTGATGTACTTGGTGGCGGTAAAGGAGGCATAGGGAAAGGTGTAATCCAGCAGTTTCTTGGGGTCGGAGAAGCGCGCGGCGAGGGCGTTGAACTCTTTGCTCGACCAATCCAGCGCGCAACCGGCCGCGATGATCGAGCCCATGCTGGCACCCGCCACCCAATCCACCTCAATGCCGGTCTCCTCCAGCGCGCGCAGCGCACCGATGTGTGCCCAGCCGCGTGCCGCGCCGCCAGCAAAAGCGATCCCGACAGCCTTGCCAGCCAGCCGCCTTGCCAATCGCCGAAAATCTGCCGGGTTCCCGCTGCGTATATGGTGGTGGGCGCGCACAGGCAGGGCGCCCGCACTGCGCGGCGTAAGCCAATTCGCTGTGCCGGTCGGGAGCGCGCAGCCGTTTTCATGCAGCAGAACCAATTCAACCCTGGCGCAGGTTCGGGTCTCCTGCATGGCTTTTTCAACTTCGGTTGGCAGGGGGCTGGAGTTCGCATCGCCCACCAATAGGATCAGGTCGGCGTCTTCCACGCAGCGCCGTGCCCAGGTTGATAGATGCCCGCTGGTTTCGATGGCCGGAACGGCTTCATAGATCGTGTATAGGTGCTCGCGCTCTTTTTCATCCAGCCAGGCATTGATTACCGGGCTGAGCGGGTGGTTCAATGGCAGGGCGGATGCGCCGCTCTTGCCGTAAGTGTCTTCGAAGCGTTCAGCGTTCAGCGAGAGCGTGGGCCCCAGCCCGCTCAACGCCTCGGAAAGCTGGTCCGCAAAATCACCCAGCTCGAAGCCAGCCTGGATGGGCAGCATGCTGACCACCAGGTTGGCTTTTTGGGTGGCGGTCGGTTTGCCGATCGACAGGGCGCGCCGTACAATCCGGCGCGTCAGGGCCATCAGGGCCTGGGGATACTGCACCATCAGGTTCTCGAACACCGGCCGGGTAATGAGTACCAGGTCGGTGGAACGTGTGGCGTATACTGTGGCGGTGCGCAGGCTGCCGGGGGTGCCGCTTTCGGCCAGCAGTGCGAACTCGCCCACGCATTCCCCGGCCCCAGCCTCGCCCAGGATGCGTTCACCCTCCTCCGCATCCGTGCTGACCAGACGCAGCCGCCCCTGGGTGATGATATACATCGCGTCACCCGGTTCACCCTGGTTGAAAAGCACTTGCCCGCTGTCGCAGTGGCAGCAGTCCATTGATTTCAGAATGCCGAGCAGCACAGCATCTCCCACATCCCCAAAATATTTCTTAAGGGCTTCGCGAGTCTGGTTTTGCTGGAAACGCGGCAGGAGTTGGTTCGCCAATCCGGCCTGCAGTCCGGGATATAGCTCCGCGAGGCGGCCGTAATCTTCTTTTTTCAGGCATAACAACTGGCTGTCTTCTTCTGCGCTGACGGTGGCGGTGCGCGGCTGACCTGTCAACAGGGCCATCTCGCCGGTACATTCCCCGGGCTGGAGATGATGGAGCAGCACCTCCGGCCCATCCGCGCTGCTCATGGAAACCCTGGCCAGGCCCGAGACCAGGACGTATAAGGCATTCCCCTGGTCGCCTTGTTGGAACAGGGTTTGACCTTTGGAGAGGGAAACCTGGGTCAGTCTCTCCACCACGGATTGGATGGCAGCCACGTCAAGCTGGTTGAAGATTTTCAGCGACCTCAGAAAATTGAATATCTCGTTTGTGTCCGAGCCTTTTTCGACATTGGGGTGGGAAATTGACATTGTCTGGCTCCTAAAAAAATTGGAGAAGCGGTCCGAGAGACTGATTAAGAATGAAATGCGCCCTGCTCCCCAGGATATTAATGAAAACTATTATACAATGTTTTACAATCAGCCTGCGGCGGTCCCCAAAAATACCTGGTCTTCCTCGCACCTCGCCCCTTTGTGATGTGCCTAAGCCCATCAGTCACAAGTTAAGCGTTCTCGATTTATGTCAAGATGTCTTTTTGCCTGGCCCGCCTGGGGCTGAAGCCCCGGCTCACGCCATGAAAGCCCTTCGGGCTGGTTAACGAGTCGGCTCGCGTTCTTTGCGCCCTGTGGGTCAGCCGACTTCCACGATATGAGGCAGGGACTCACCCGTAGGGCGCCCTGTGGGTCAGCCCGCGATTTGCTAAGCAAATCGAACCGGGAAATCAATAGCTTAATATTCAGCAACTATACCTG
>CAIWAX010000479.1 GCA_903910795.1 uncultured Anaerolineae bacterium | reverse complement strand
GTTGTGTTTTTGCGCCCGAATTTGGCGCAAAAACACTACGAAAAGTACCGTCGCCCCCTTCCCTTTAGGGCCGGGGGGCATAGGCCATCGCGTAAAGGGAAGCAACCGGTGAGTGGTTACGAAAAAGATTCGTTAAGAGCAGCAGGTTTGCCTGCTGCTCGTTTTTTGAAACTGGATATTCATCTGCCTCCTTCGAACTGGTCGAGCCAGGGGTTTTCGTCATCCAGCGTGATGATATATTTCTCCAGCTTGCGCCAGGTAGTCTGGTAAGAAGTGAGCGAAGATTTTGTTGTGCTAATCTTTTGTGTGTACTCCTGTATAAATTTTGGGCCCCCCAGGAAAACATCTGGTGAGAAAGCCGCATGCTTGCCATAGTGAGCTTCAAGCCAGCCAATTGCCCAGCAGTTGCGTTCGTGTTTGATGATGGTCTGCTCAGTCAAACCGCTTATATCCAGCTCATCCAGAAACTCGAACAGGAAATCACCCATTTGCCTGGCGTAATTGTGCGAATGTTCATCTGAATACCAGCCTTCGATAAAGGCTTCCAGCTCCGGGTTCTCTGCCTGCGCAATAAATTTGGTGGGTGTTCTGTCTTTGGCAGTCGGATAGCACAGCATGATTTTCTGGTTACTATGAACATTGGGCAAGGCGAGAACAGCCTGGGCGGGTTGCGGCCGGCCGCGGTCAGCGTGTATATGCTGGGTCAAAAAGACTGGGATTGCGCGCAAGGCAGCGGCCAACCAGGCCTGTTCAGACGCTGAGGGCGCCTCACTCTCATTGTTGCTGGAGGTTGCTTTCATAACAAAAGGGTAAGCTTTTTCCCCGGCTACAGGCCAACCGTAACGCTCGATGGCATCCAGGTCGTCGTATGACAACACAGACGCTTCTTCCAGAATAAGGCTGACCCAGGTGATCGGCCGGCTGGTAGGCTGTTTTGCCGTTTTAGCGAAGACCACTGCCACATCGTCCAGCGATTCATACAGCGAAAGCCCATAAATTTCGCCGCCGCTGCCAAGCACAATGGCATAACGCGTCCGTTGGCCGTCAGATGGATAGCGCAGCTCTATGGGTTCAAAGTTTAGGAAATAACGCCAGGGCGCCTGCCGGGAAAACTCGGCTGCCGCCGCATACAGTTCTGCCATGAGCGGCACACTCGCGCCTGGAACACTCAGCAGGCCGGGTGTTGGTTCACGTTGGTTCATGGTTGTTTCTAAATTCATACAGAGCCTGGCTAAGCTCTGGCAGACTGGCGCGCAACTCAACACGAACGTTCACCTCAGCCATCTGAGGCGCGCAGAACTGGACCAATTCCGCATCATCGATACAAATGCGTGCCGGGCGATGTTTCTGGCCCATGGTAAGTATGGAACCCGGCATGGCATCAAACAGATGCGCAAGCACCGCCCGTGGATCGGGGCGCTTTTCCTCGATTTCTGTCTTGATAATCGTGCCTGAATCCTGGTCAACCACCAACAAGATAAAAGGGCGATAAGCAGATTGTTTCTTGGGAAAGATCCAGATCGGGGCACGGCGCAGCGGACATTGCCAGGTGGCGTTGCCCTGGCGGATTTTTAGCAGTTTGTTTAGTAGCTTGGGGTCCATGTCAGTCAAGAGTTTTTCCCTTATTCCAGATCCAGATCGAACAGCATGTCTTCCAATGTGTCTAACATCTTGCCCAGGTCTTCAGATTCGCTGTTAGTTTGCGCATCCCGAATATTTTTTAGCAGGGCTGAGAGTGCCTGGCGGTCATCGTCATCCATTTCATCGTCCAGCAACGTTTCTGCCCGGCGCAGCAAGGCGGCTGCATCCTGGGGCAGTTCGGCTAGCTCGGCATCTGCGGCTTCCTTATTCGCCCAATCGCGCGCTGCCAAAATTTCAGCTTCGCTCATGCGGGTATGGGATGCCTCGACCGAGATTGATTCCTGCTTGTTAGAAACGCGGTCACGCGCCGTGACCTTGAGGATACCGTTCACGTCCAGGTCAAACTGCACCGTAATTTCGGGCGGAGAGTCGGGATCTTCCGATTTTAAGCCAGTCACGAGGAAATTACCCAGCGGTGTATTGTGTGAGGCAATTGAATCTTCACCCTGATAGACCTCTACGTTGACCGTATCCTGATCCGGGTAGAGCGCGTAGAATTTTTCTTCGCGGCTGGTGGGGATGGTAGTGTTGCGCCGAATAAGGCTCTTGAAGCGGTCCGAAATCAACTGATTCATAAAATGGTCGGCCACCGCGATGCCCAATGAGTGGGGAGTTACATCCACCAGGATGGCATCTATCGGTTCCCCGGCGATGATGGCTGCCTGTACTCCGGCCCCCAGCGCAACAACTTCTTCGGGGTTGATCGACATTTGTGGCTCGATATCCAGATAATCGGCCAGCAGTTCCCAGACTGCCGGAATATAGCTGGAACCACCCACCAGCAGCACCTGTTGAAGTTGATCGGTTTCGATCTTCGCGTCTTCCAGTACCTGCTTGACTGAATCCAGGGTTTGCTCAAGCTTGGGTTGGATCAGCTCTTCAAAATCCTTGCGGTTGGCTTCGTATTCCAGGTGCAGCGGCACGCCGTTTTTCTCAGCGATGTATTCTTCTTTAATCCAGGTGTAGGGGTGCGCCGATAGCTGAATTTTGGCAGTTTCGGCAGCGCGCAGCAGCCGGGCCCAGGCGCGCCGGTTCTCGCGCAGATCCAGCCCGTGCTGGTCAGCGAAGCTGGCGGCAATTGCCTCAGCCAGCAATTGATCAAAATCGTCGCCGCCCAGTTGCGTATTGCCATGACTGGCTCGCACCTCCACGATGCCGTCCATCAACTCCACCAGAGATACATCGAAGGTGCCGCCGCCCAAGTCGTAAACCAGCACCATTTGATTTTCAACCTGGTTGAGACCGTACGCGAGAGCCGCCGCAGTAGGTTCATTGATGATGCGGCGCACGTTAAATCCGGCAATACGTCCAGCGTCATGGGTAGCCTGGCGGGCGGCATCGGTGAAATAGGCAGGCACAGTGATTACCACATCTGAAACTGGCTCACCCAGGCTACGCTCAGCAATGCTTTTCAGTTCTCTCAAGATGAAAGCGGAAACTTGCTGAGGGGTAAATTCCTGTCCGCCCATGTTAACGCGTGTCTCACTGCCCATTTTGCGCTTGATTGAGCGTGCAGTGTTGTCAGGATCGAGCACATATTGGTTGCGGGCAGGCGTCCCAACCAGCCAACTCTTACTGATTTCAGAGTAGCCCACCACAGATGGGATGATACGTTCGCTGCCATTGAGCAGCATAACTGGTGCGCCATTTTGGACAATCGAAACGCCTGAATTGGTAGTACCAAGGTCAATACCGACAATTTTACTCACTGTTGTTCTCCAAATGAATTAAGTGGGCGATAAACGATCACCTCGGCAAAGCGGATCACACCTGCCGGGCTGCGATAGCCACGTCGTTCTTCTGCGACAACGCTATTGTTTGTGGCGAGTACACCATCTGGAAGCTGATTGGTTGTGCCCACGGCAATGTGTTGATACGGGTCAAATGGCTGCCCGATACAGGCAATAGGAGTCACATCGCCAGCTTCCAGAATGGCCAGCAAGCGCTCGCGCACCAGGTTCAGGCCATCCAGCCAGCCTGCCAGCACGGCCCGGTCAGCCGGTGAAACCAACAGGGCTTGCTGCGGGGTCAGGCCGGGGTTGCGATTTGTCAAGCCAAGCGTAGCCAGGTCACGGGTTTTTAGATAGCGCTGCCCGCTGGCGATTGCATGTTCCAGCCCGTCCAGTGCAGGCAGGATGGCTTCCAGCGTATCTTTCTGGGCGTTGGCCGCATGTTCGGCGCTTAAGTTTTTGATCAGGCGTGAATTTTGTTCCTGGGCGGCTTGGCCCAGCGCCAGGGCCTGGCTCATCTGGGTGTTTTGTTCTTCAGCCAACAGGTTGGCCTTGTGTTGTGTTTTGGCAAGCTTGCGAATTTCCTGCTCAAGGTTGGGCGTTTCGCTGGGACGAGAAGTGGTTGTTCCATCAGAGATTGAACTTTCCACACGCTGCAGCAGGCGTGCGATGGTTTCCCATACCTGGCGGTGCGTGCTCATTTTTTGCCGGCCTTTGCTGTGTCAGAACCGGGGGCAGCTTGTAACGGGCGGAAATCATCATCAAATTGGCTGCGCCCCAGATCACCCTGGGCCAGCAGCAACTGCCAAATATCTTGAGGATCAAAGCTCAAATCCAGCTTGCGCCGGCGTTTGCGGGGTTCCCAGGCTGGCGGCGCTTGGAAAAGAAACAGATCGGTCTCGTTTTTGCTTTCGACACTGTTTAACTTTTCGTAAGCGGTGCGGATCAACTTGAAAGCCTCCGGGTCGGTTTCGGGGGAATATTGGCGCACAAGGTCAAAATAGGCCCGTTTAACTTCGCTTAACGCTGCGCGCCGCTCCAGACCCAGGACTGCGTATGGATCGGCGCTATTCAGGTTGGCCTGGTGGCTTGAGTTCTTGCGTTCTCTTTGTGAAGTGGAGTGGCCCTGTTCATCAGTCATCATCGAAATCCTCAAAATTCATCACATCCTTAAGAAAGGCTTCCACTATCCCGGGTCCGCCTATCTCCCTCAAACGATTCAAAATAGTTTCAGGGCCGCCAGACAACATACGTATCACCTCGATGCGTTTAGCCAGATCATCGTCTTTGGTCTGGCGCGCGATGCGTTCGGCCTCGCTGAGATGGTTCTTGCTGGCTCGCTGGTTGCCATCCCTGTCGTCCAACCTCGCCAGCAGCAGGTGGACATGTCCCGGCATTTGCCCGGCTTGCAGCGCCTTTTGCAGATATTCGCGGGTCAGGTCGTCATCCAAAATTAGCGTCATTTCACCGATCATGACCAGCACGTTATCCTGGGGTACGGCTTTTTCAATGGCGCGCTGTATCCAGGCCAGTGCGGCGCTTTTGTTTTTGGCCTTGAGCATTTTTTCTGCCATCGCAACGTAAAAATTGACAGGTACTTTCCCAAAGCGGGTTTCGGCCTGGTTGGTGACATCCCAGGCGTGTTCGTCATCCTTGATATCCAGCGAGAAGATAATAATGGATGCGTAATCCTCAAAGTTGGTTGCGAGCGACAGCGCCTGGCTGGCATATTCTCCTCCCCTGTTTTTATCGCCCAAATTGATGTGACATTTGGCCAGGAAGCAAAGCACCTCGATATTTTTAGGATTATATTCGAGCGATTTCGTATAATTTTCGATGGCACGTTTGTATTCGTCCCACGTATAGGCGATCTTGCCCTGTTCTTCATACCATTCACCCATCAATTGCTTTGCCTGCGAATTTTTCGGGTCAATTTGCAGGGCTTTCTCCCATAGATTTTTGGCCCGTTGTTTGACAGACCAGGGAGATGCCTCGTCGCGAAAATGGGCTTCGCCCAGGCGCAATAAGGCAGACATGTTTTTAGGGTCCAACTCCAGCACGCGTTCCAATTCATTGCGGGCAGCCTGCAATCTTCCATCCCTCATCAGGTTTTCTGCCAGCGCCAGGCGCAGATTCACATTCTCGGGTGCCCATTTGATGGCCTGCTGGTAAGTGTGGGCCACTTCACCGAACTCCCCTGCCTTGTTGTAGCATTCGGCGGCGCGTTGCCAGATACGCGCCACCTGTTCTTCGCTGAGAGCATCGGGATGGTCAGTGCGGCGTGGGCGGCGGCGCAAGGCTTCGCGCCAGGTTTGGCCGGCCAGCAGGTAATTTTCTGATTTCTCATAAGCAAGCGCCAGGTTGTAAGCCAGGCGGAAACTGGCCGAGTCGAGATCAACGGCAGTTTGCCAGTGGGCTTGAGCTTTATCCCAACGATTGGCGGTGGCGGCTTCAAAACCAAGCTGTTGGTGAATTTGCGCCGAAAGCTCTTTCAGGGTATTATCGCCGGGATTGTTCCGTTTGGCTTCTTCAACTGCTGCCAGGGCTGCCTGGGCGTCATTTTGTGCCAACAAATCTTCGGCGTGGCGCTGGTATATCTCGGCCAGGTTACTTCGTAAACGCGTAGACTTCAACCCGCCCGCGGCAGCCGCGCCCCAGGCGCGCCGGGCCGTATCCCATTCTTCGGCGCGAGCTGCCAACACGCCCAGGTAATAATTGGCCACAGCTTTTTCGGCCAGACTGGCATTCCTTGCCAAAACCTGTTCCAGACCGGTTCGCGCCTGTGTATGCTCATTGGCATCCAGGGCGGCCAGCGCATGCCACAACAGCGGAGCTTCTGGAGGCAGCTTGTAAGGCCGGCGGCTTTGCCAGATGCTGGCTGAACGCAGCATGGATTGTTCCGTCAGACTTAAATCTTCCCAGGTTGCCGCGCTGCTCGGATCCTGTCCAGTTTGCAGCAGCGCCAGCGCCGGCGGATAAGCACAACGCGCGGCAAACGGTTTCGCAGCCTGGTAAGCACTCAATGCACCAGTTACATCGCCCAGGTGGTGCAGTGCCAGGCCGACATGGTATGAATAGCGTGGATCATCCGGTTGATATTTTCTGGCGGTTTGCAGGTTAGACAGCCCGAGACGGTTGTCGGATCGATAGAATAAGGCCAGTCCGATCCGAAAATGCGCTTCAGCCAGCCAGGCCGCTGGACGTAGTTGGGCGGGTATCTTTTCCCAGGCTTCAATCGCCTTCTTAAGATTGTTCTGGCGAAATGCTATTAAGCCATTTTCTGCTATCGCAGTGACGCTCTGTGGGATATTTACCTGTTGTTTAAGTTTTTTCTTGTTCTTAGACATCGCGCCTCTTTGAAATAATTCGAAAATGCGCCTTCTATTATAGCTGATGTAACAAAACGGGGATACGAAAATACATACATATAGCAATTCTTTAGAACCGTAGCCCTCGATGGGAGAAGTGGGGCATTAAAAAAAAACACACCGCCTCGGGTAGGCGGTGTTTGGAAAAACTGCATTGTCGGGGCGG
>CAIWAX010000478.1 GCA_903910795.1 uncultured Anaerolineae bacterium | reverse complement strand
TGGATTGACGATCTCCCCAGAATGATTTTGTTGGGAAGCCTGGCCGATAAGTCAGTGCAGGATTAAACAAAAAAGACGCGCAAGCGTCTTTTTTGTTTGTTATAAAAAACCCCCGCACATGCCGTGTGTTGCGAAGTTTTGAACCTGCTATCGCAGGTGGGTACCTATTCGGAAACTCCGCCTTGGCAAAGGCCTATCGCGTCGCGTCCGAAAGAAGGAAACCCTTTTAATGAGTATTGGCTCAAAACCGAGAGTGCAACATCACGAACACAGCAGGGTAGTGTTCTTATACCACAAACTTAAACTTGAGGGGAGGGTAGAAGTCTACGATCAAGCAGTTTGATGACCTTTTTCCGATCCTGGGTCATCCTGCAATAGTTGTACAGCGTGTTCCAAAACTGGCGCAATTACTAGCAAGTTTTCACATGCGGCTTTGGGGCTGCCCGGTAAATTGACAATCAGGGTCTTGCCGCGAATACCCGAGATACCGCGCGAGAGCATGGCATGCGGGGTCAATTTCAAACTGCTGGCCCGCATGACTTCATCCAGCCCGGGCGTCAGGCGTTCAATCACCAGGCGTGTTGCTTCTGGTGTGATATCCCGCGGAGCGAAACCAGTTCCGCCAGTGGACAAGATCACATCCAGTTCTCTGGAATCAGCCCATTTCACCAGTGTTTTACTGATGATTTCCATCTCATCGGGAACAATTCCAGTTTGAAGAACCTGCCAGTTCTTTGCCTGCAAGGTTTTCGCCAAGATTGGTCCGGATAGGTCCGGCCTTTCCCCGCGTGAAGAACGGTCAGAGACTGTCAGAATACCGAAGCGCATAATTATTATAACCAGCCAGAAAAAGGATAGTTCGAATGTCGATCTTGATTACGATTTATTGTTTGACAGCCCGCTCCTGATTGTTTTAATCAGGGAATCTGGCATATATGGTTTTAACAAAAAAGCATCCGCTCCTGCATCCTTACATTCCATTTCGAGATTCATCCCTGATTGCATGATTGCATAAACATGCTGCAGCCTGAGATCAGATCGGATTTCACGCATGAAGGCCAGACCGTTCCCCTGGGTCAGGTGAACATCCAGCAAGATGGCATCCGGTGTTTCTCGCAGCAAGGCATCTAGCACATTTTCCTGTTCGCTCAGCGTGGTGGTCTCAAATCCCTCCAGATGCAAGAGCGTTTTGAGTAAAGACAGCATGGTTGTATCATCTTCTGCCAGCATGATTTTAGGCATTCTCGGACCCCTTCTTTCTTGACTTCTTGGTTGTGGATGTTGGTAAAATTTCTGATTTTGCGATTGTTGGTTTTGTTTTTGCCCTGGTTTTCTTTTGCAGAATTTTGGCGGGTTCCAGAGCGGCTTCAATAACTTCATCTACATTTTCAACAAATATGAAGGTCATCACTTTTTTAATTTCTTCAGGGACATCATCCAAATCGGGCTTGTTACGTTTTGGCAGGATGATGGTTTTTAACCCATTACGATGGCCGGCCAGAACTTTTTCTTTGACCCCGCCAATTGGCAATATTTGTCCGCGTAGGGTTATTTCACCGGTCATGGCCAGCGCTGGCTTGACCAGTCGTCCCGAAATCAGCGATATAAGCGCGGTGGCGATGGTGACGCCGGCGGATGGGCCATCCTTCGGTTGTGCACCAGCCGGAACATGCAGGTGAAAATCCGACTTGTCAAAGAAATTTGGTTCCAATCCGAGCTGTTCGGCATGGGAACGGACATAAGACATAGCTGCCTGAGCCGATTCTTGCATGACACTTCCAACTGATCCGGTCACCTGGAAACCTTTTGCGCCTGGCATGCGTGTGGCTTCGATAAACAGGATATCTCCACCGTAAGGAGTCCAGGCGAGGCCCGGTATCACACCAGGAACTGATGTGCGCACGCTGAGTTCTTCCGGTCCCTGGAAGGGCGGATTGTTCAGAAATTCTTTGACAACATCTGGTGTCACCGCAACCGATTCGTTTTTGCCTTCTGCGATGCGCGTGCCGATTTTTCGGCAAACCGAACCGATATTTCTTTCCAAGTTGCGCACGCCTGCTTCGCGTGTATACAATTCAATAATTGCCCTCAGGGCCTCATCAGAAAAGGAGACTTCTCCGGGGCGCAATCCATTTTCCCTTATCTGTCTCGGGATCAGGTAACCTTTGGCAATGGCGACTTTTTCGCCCTCGGTATATCCCGACAGGCTAATAATTTCCATGCGGTCACGCAGGGGGCCTGGGACGGTTTCCAATGTATTGGCAGTTGTAATGAACATCACCTGGGAAAGATCGAAGGACACTTCCAAGTAGTTATCACGGAATTCGATATTCTGCTCTGGGTCCAGCACTTCCAGCAGGGCAGAGGCCGGGTCGCCGTGAAAATCAGTGGTAAGTTTATCAACCTCATCTAGCATAAAGACCGGGTTGCGCGATTCCACTCGCCGTAACGATTGCAGGATACGCCCAGGCATAGCGCCAATATATGTGCGCCGGTGACCGCGGATTTCGGCTTCATCCCGCAGTCCGCCCAACGAGGCCCGGATAAATTTGCGTCCCATCGCGCGCGCAATGGATTGCCCGAGCGAAGTTTTCCCAACGCCGGGTGGGCCGATAAAACATAAAATAACACCTTCTCGTTCGCGGCGGATGACATCTGTGCTGACGGTGTGTTCTTCCAGGCGTTCCAGCCGTAGTTTTCGGATCGCCAAAAATTCAAGGATGCGTTCTTTAATGTCGCTTAAACCGAAGTGATCCGTTTCAAGCACCTCGCGGGCATGCGTGATGTCCAGGTTATCAACAGTTGAAACCGACCAGGGCAGCGTCACCAGCCAATCGAGATAGGTGCGGATGACACCGTATTCGGCCGCCGCCGTGGGCAAACGCGAAAGTCGCTCTAATTCCCGTTTGGCCTGTGTGGCTGCTTCCTCGGGCATTTTGGCGGCATCAATTTTCTTGCGTAATTCTTCAACCTCCACCGATTGCTCGTCACGCTCGCCAAGTTCCTTCTGGATAGCCTTTAACTGTTCGCGCAGAAAATATTCGCGCTGAACTTTGTCGATTTCTGAGCGGGCTTCATTTTGGATTTTCTGCCCGATCTGCAGTACTTCCGTTTCACGTACCAGAAAACTGATCAAGCGCTTTAATTTTTCGGTGACAGAATCTATCTCCAGCAATTTTTGGGCTTCATCCAACTCGATGCGCTGGAAATTAACGATGGAATAAACAGTTTGAAGCGGGTCTTCGATGCTGGTGATTGAACTGACCAGCTCGCGCGGGAAGGATGGGATTAATTCCGCGATGGTCGCAAACTGGTCGCGCGCGTTGCGCGCCAGGGCGTCGATCTCGATCCCGCTTTCCACAGTTTCGGGCAGGCGTTCGATGTGTGCCATCAAATACGGATCATTTTGGGTGAATTCAATAATTTTGAAGCGTTCGATCCCCTGTACCAGTAGACGGATGGTGCCATCTGGCGCGCGCAATAGGCGGTGGATGGTTGCCAGGGTACCGATGGAATACAAATCCTTAGGCTCAGGGCTTTCAATGCTTGGATCTTTAGCTGCCACTAGTCCGATGAAACGTGTACCGGCAACTGCATCGTCTACCAATTTGACCGAGCGGGGCTGACCAATCGTGAGAGGAACGGCCGTTTGAGGAAAAACCACCACGCCGCGCAGCGGCAGGATTGGCACAATATCCGGGGACGATTCGGCTGTTTCAGGTGATACCAGTTGCGGATTGTTGGTTTCCTGTTCTTCGTTTTTTTGATTGAAACGCGCAAAAATGGATGGCAAAAACATATCCAGAAGTTCTGCATCGTTTTCGTCGATCCAGTCAAAAAGTTCAGCGGGGTTGGAGTGCCATCGGGAGGCAGGCATAAAGTGGTTTGTTTTCCTTTTTGAATCTAAAATTGTTCTGGTTCCAGTTTAGGTAATGTGACAACCAAAAAACCATCGTTGTACTCGGCGCTAGACTGATCCACCAGTACTGGGCCAGGGATAGAAACAACTGTACTGAACTCGCCAAAGCGCACTTCCATCTGGTGGTAAGCCCTGCGATCGGGTTTATCGCGGCGCGTTCCCCAAATTACCAGATAATTCTCTTCGAGCTGGATGTTAATATCTTGTCGGTGCATGCCGGCGATTTCAACTCGCACAACATAATTGTTTTCAAGATCAAAAATATCAGTTGGTGGACTCCAGATATGTGGCTGAATACGTACCTGCCAGCCGATTGATTCGACAATCATGAAGGATTTTTCAGATAGATCTGAATTTTTTTGAGATTTCCATATAACGTGTGTCATAGGATTCCCTTTGAACCTGACTGAAAGAACCTGAAAAAGATTATGGGTAAAATTAGCAAGGAATTACAGCTTAATTTTAGAGGGCCTTTTGGGCGGCGGCCAATACCTCTTCATAGTTTGGTTCATCACCATTGGCTGCCATATAGGCACTGTAGGTCACGAAACCTTTTTTGTCCACCACAAAAACTGCACGGCGTAAAATGCGGGCTTCCTTCATTAGCGTGCCGTATTTTTTTCCAAATTCAGCTTTTGTGACATCCGAGAAAGTAAAAAGCTGATCAACCCCGGCCGCACCGCACCAGCGTTTCTGCGCCACGGGCAGATCCATGCTAATCACCAAAATGGCGACATCTTTTCCGAGTTTGGAGGCTTCAACATTAAAGCGCCGGGTTTCACGATCACAGGTGGGTGTGTCCAGAGATGGCACAGCAGCGATAATACGCACCTTGCCCCTGGTTTCTTTTAAGCCTTTACTGATCGACCAATCTGTCTTTTGGATGGTAAAGTCCGGAGCTTTTTGCCCGACTTTGATATCCTCACCAACCACCGTCTGCTCTTTGCCTCCGAATTTGATGATCCCTTTTCTTTCAGTTGACATTTTTTCTCCTCACCAATAAGTTGTAAATTTTATTTTATCAATTTACCCACAAGAAACCTATGATTAATGAGCATATTCATTAAGAATATTAACACAAATAAAATTCTCGCGCAAGCAAAGCAAGATAATTTTGCGTGAGAGTTTTCACTGCTGAACTCCATCCCCTTTGACAAAGACTTCCGAAATTCTTTAAGAATTCGGAAGTCTGGAATGAATTAGATAGGCGCCCTCGGCGGGACTCGAACCCACAACCAACAGCTTAGAAGGCTGCTGCTCTGTCCTTTGAGCTACGAGGGCGTTATTTTCAGCGTTCCAGGATCGGGCGGAGGCCGCGGTATACCCGCGGGCCGGAAAGGGTAATCAGGATAGTATTGGAGGGGCGGCCAAGCCTTTCTGCTAATTCCATTGGGGAAAGCGGGGTATTCCCGTTGGCCAGGAAAATACGGAAAACGCCCTCTACAAGCTGGGTTTGGCCGGTTACAAAGTCTGGCTGGCGGGCGCAGTGCGAAAGGATAACCTGCTGCAGCCCGTCCATCAGTTGCACTTCGGCCGTTTCAGGATCAACATAATCGATCATGGTACCGCTCGGCATGTTTACCAGTTTGTCGCGGTGTTCGGCGCATAACAGGCCACGCAGATGCACATGCCAGTCGTTTTCGTTTTGCTTCCACCAGTCAAAATCAATATGAAAAGGGGTCTGGAGGTTCGGTTTAATAAGGCTCATCTTATACCTCTTCCGCGATGTTCTCTGCCAGTCGGAAGTGCAGATCACCTACATGCACAAACACTGGTGAAGATGCCAGTAGCGCAAGTAGTGGGGCAGGTGGAACACGATAAAGAATGTTGACAGCCGAATAAAGTTCCTCGGCATGCACATGTCCCTGCGGGGTTAGCTTGGCAAGTTCCCGCAACATATCACGCACCAATTTTTCTAACGGGTATCGGTTCTTCTGTACATGGTTGAAAGCTGCATCCACGGCGCTGACATCCGGTACCACCGCAGCCATACGTTCATTATATTCACAGGCGATTTCCTGTTTCAACACGGCAAATACCAGGCCACCATCCGTGCCGGCCAAAACTGTCCGAACCCAATCGCGGTTGGGGCGGTGGCTACGCGCCTCCAGCACAACCTCACCCGGGATTTTGCTTTTACGTACAACCAGGTATGCGCCAGGGAATAATTTTTGTTTTTCGTACCATTTGCGCAGTCCGAATATATAACCGTATTCGCGTACCACCCAGGCTGGAATTTTCTCGCCGGTTTTTCCATCCACAATGGTGAAACGAATGCGGGAAGATTCAAGTGCGGTTGGAAAAAAGCTTTGCATGCGTGATGAAACCGGAAGTGTGCCCGCTCGCCAATGCGGATAGGTTAATGTGATTGTGGCATCGCTGGATTTGGATGGCTTTCGCTCGGTTTCGCTTATCTCATCGTCTAGTTGGGCTTCCAATGCCAGCATTTGTTCGCTCAGGCAGCTCCGGTCATAATCGATCGGGTTGTATTTCAGGGCGGCGGGCACATTTTGAACCTCATCGGGTTCAAGGCGCTTGAGATACCACTGTACTTCTCCGCTCGGCCCAACTTCATCAAAGCGACCATCTTCTTGCAAGGCAAAGTTGACCGAAAAATCCGTCAACATTTTATTAGAATCGCGGGGCACATCCATCTGTTCAATCAATTTAGTCGTAGACATCGGCTCTCCGCCGTTCATCTCCAAGAGGGCTTCCGCCAGGTTCAGATGGCCGGTGTTGATATCAATCAACAAGGCACGCGGAAACCAGTCGCCAGCGATCCGCACCAGGTTTTCATCGGATTGCAACGCCTTATCCAGTTTTTTAACTAAGCCGGGCCCAAAATTCTCCATGATTACCTGTGGATTTGAGCCGGGATCCTGTTTTTCCTCCTGAGATTGGTTGAGCTTGTGGTCCGACAGCGACGCGGCGAACAAACGAGTGTGGCCTTCCTCCATCGTTACTTCAAGAACTTCAAATGGGCCATAATCAACATTGTTCCCGGAACGAACTGAGGAGACTGTGCCTTTTGCCATCCCCATGGCTGGAAAGAAAAGTTTTTGGCCTTGTTTGTAAGTTTCCTTAGGTAAGTAAATATCCCCAAAACTTTTTTGAGCCTTTGCCTGGGCTTCGCGCTCAATTTTAATTCGTTCTGCCACCAATACGATCGTCAGCGCAGTAGGCGTTTGGGGAGTTTCAGTTTCAAAAAGGTAATTTTGAAGGTAGTCAATATCCAGGGATGTTATCGGGAAGTTTTGCCAATATTCAGCGGGAAGATTTAAAGGGAGATTGATCACATTGAGCGCCTTACCAGAAAGATTTCTGTAGAGAATCAAAAATTGTCCGCAATCAAACGGATTTCAATTATTATACCTTAAAGGATGAATAGACTGCGTAAAAAATCACAAATCACAGGTTTTGGATTTTCCAGATATGCTATAATCTATAAATTATGCTGCGTTGGGAAAGTTTTTTGCACTCTGAACACGATAATTATCTCCGGGTCGACTTATGTCGGGTTGATGGGTCAGGTCTGCTTCCATAACCTGTAAAATAAACATTACCGGTCGCCCGAAGCAAGTGATCAGCAATGTTTGGGACTGCTGATCAGAAATTGCCAAGGGCGATATTTTTTGTGAGAAAAATCCGCAGACAGTTATTATTTATACTTGAGGAGATTTAAAATGTATAAAACACATACCTGTGGTGAACTGCGTGCTGAACACGCTGGACTGATTGTGACCCTTTCTGGATGGGTGCACAGGCAGCGTGATCATGGCGGTGTCACATTTATTGATTTGCGCGATCGCTATGGAATTGTCCAGATCGTGGGCGATGCCACACAGCCCAGGTTGGCAGCATTGCAACAGGCTCGTTCCGAGTGGGTTATACAGGTGACTGGTTTGATACGTTTGCGCCCGGCAGGGGCGGAAAACCCAAATATGCAAACAGGGCAGATCGAGATTGCCGCCACGGATGTACAGGTACTCAACCCTTCCAAACCCTTACCATTTCTAGTCAATAAAGATGAGGACACTGATGAAGCGTTACGATTAAAGTACCGCTATCTGGATCTTCGACACGAGCGCATGCAAAAGAATATGCTTTTGCGTCATAATGTGATCAAGTTTATCCGGGATTTTTTAAGTGACCGTGGTTTTCTTGAGATTGAAACCCCAATGTTGTTCAAAACCACACCGGAAGGCGCGCGCGATTTTCTAGTACCTTCTCGTCTGCAGCCAGGCACATTTTACGCTCTTCCGCAGTCCCCCCAACAGCTTAAGCAGCTACTTATGGTTTCTGGTTTTGACCGCTATTTCCAGATCGCGCGTTGCTTCCGTGATGAAGATTTGCGTGGTGACCGACAGCTTGAGTTCACCCAGCTCGATCTGGAGATGTCTTTTGTGCACCGTGATGATGTCCTGGCGGTAATCGAGAACCTTTTTACTGAGATGGTTGAAAAAGTTCTACCAAACAAGCGGTTATTGGCTTCCCCATGGCCGCGGCTGACCTATACTGATTCGGTCGAGCGCTATGGTTCTGATAAACCCGACTTGCGCTTTGGCATGGAACTTTACAACCTGAATGATATTCTGGCAAAGAGCGATTTTATGGTATTCCAGAGTGTGCTAAAGGTTGGCGGTGCGATTAAATGCATTGTTGTGCCAGGTTGTTCTGAATATACCCGTCGGGAAGTGGATGAGCTGACCACCTTTGTCAAGGAACTGGGTGCCAAAGGCCTGGCAACCCTGGCTTTATCGGCAGAAGGTGTCAAGGGTACCGCGCAGAAGTTCATCAAGCCCGAAGAAGTGGATGCAATTAAATCTAAGACTGGCGCGGGAACTGGCGACCTGGTCTTATTTGTGGCGGATAAAAAGGATATCGCAAATAAATGTCTAAGCGCACTGCGCTTGCTATTCCGCGATCGTCTGAAACTGGCTGATCCAAATGTGCTGGCTTTTGCCTTCGTATTGGATTTCCCAATGTTTGAATGGAAGGAAGACGAGAAGAAATGGGATGCCGCCCACCATCCTTTCACTATGCCAAAGATGGAGGATCTGCCAAAGTTTGAAACTGATCCATCCTCCATCCTTTCGGATGCGTATGATATGGTTTTGAACGGATATGAAACCGCATCTGGTTCCATTCGTATCCACCGCAGTGACATTCAGCAAAAAGTGTTTGAACTGCTTGGTTTATCTAACGAAGAAATCCATGCAAAATTTGGACATTTACTCGAGGCCTTTGAATACGGCGCTCCGCCGCATGGCGGGATTGCTCCTGGTATTGACCGCCTGGTTATGATTTTTGCGGATGAACCCAATATCCGCGAAGTAATCGCTTTCCCGAAGAACCAGTCTGGTCGAGATATGATGGCTGACGCACCTTCCGAAGCCTCTGCGATTCAGTTGGGTGAACTCCGGCTTAAACTGGATTTGCGTAAGGATGAAGAAAAGAAACCTTAGCGCAGCCCTTTCACCTTGCCATGGCGTAGGGTCAGGTGCTATAATCGCGCCGCTTGAATAATGTTGATATACAAATAAAAAGAGGAAAGATATGATTGATGTAAATGAACTTCGCAAAGGTGTAACATTTGAATATGATGGGCAACTCCTTAAGGTTATCGAGTACAGCCACCATAAACCTGGCCGTGGAAATGCCACTATCAAAATCAAAGCTCGCAATTTACGCACCGGTGCTAATATTGAAAAGACCTTTCAGTCAGGTGATCGCGTGCCTGATGCCCGCCTTGATTATCACAATGTTTCATACCTTTATACGGATGGCGATTTTTATCATTTCATGGATCAGGAAACCTATGAACAACCGGCAATTAAAGGTGATATTTTGGGCGAGACTGCCGGTTATTTGAAAGAAGGCATGGAATGCAAGTTGACTTTTTTCGACGGAGAAGCGCTCGATATCGAATTGCCCACTTCGGTTGATCTAAAAGTGGTTACCGCAGAGGTAGCTGTGCGCGGTGATACTGCCACAGGCGTTACCAAAAAGGTTAAAGTTGAAACTGGTGTTTCTGTACAGGTGCCAAATTTTGTCAAAGAAGGCGATACCATCCGTGTGGATACCCGAACGGGCGAGTATCTGACCCGCGTCTAAAACCGGCAGTAATTCATCGATTAAAATCCCTGGGCTGCCTTTGGTGACCGGGGATTAATTTTTTTAGCCTGATGTAGTTGATTCAGGTGGAAATGTATAAACGGAAGCCAATATGCGAGATCGGAGAGCACACGTCTGAACTCCAGTCACTCCGGAGAATCTCGTAT
>CAIWAX010000477.1 GCA_903910795.1 uncultured Anaerolineae bacterium | reverse complement strand
TATTTATGAAATAATCCTGGTACTTGTGGGATGAAATAATCCTGGTACTTGTGGGATGAAATAATCCTGGTACTTGTGGGATGAGATAATTCTGGTACGATTTGCCTGGCAAATCGGTTGGGATTGTTCTGTTCTTCTCAGGGTAACTTTGTGCAAATCTTTCGCGAAGCCGTTTTTGTCCGGGCGAGATTGGATGTTGATTGGAGATTCAATATGGAAGGTATCTTATGAAATTGGATGCTGCGCTGCCACCGTGCCGATTAAGTGATGTGCCTGCGATTGCAAGGGCCGCGGAAGCGCTGGGTTTTGCGGCTATCTGGAGCCAGGAGACCCAGCATGATCCTTTTTTGCCGCACGCGCTGATTGCGGAACATACTACGCGCCTGTTTGGCGGTACCGGGATTGCGGTTTCGTTTGCTCGTTCGCCAGCAACTCTTGCTTATAGCGCCTGGGACCTGGCGGCTCAATCGAATGGCCGGTTTATGCTGGGGCTGGGAACTCAGGTTAAGGCGCATATTGAGCGGCGTTTCGGGTTGGAGTGGCCGGTTTCGGTGACGGGGAAGCTGCGTGAGCAGATTCAGGTGATCCGCGCTTTGTGGGATACGTGGCAGAATGGCAGCCCGTTAAATTTCCGGGGTGAGTTTTACAAGATTACGCTGATGTCTCCCTTTTTTAACCCGGGGCCCATTGCGCACCCGCATATCCCGATTTATATTGCGGGGGTTAATCAGGGTCTGGCCCGGCTGGCAGGTGAGATTTGCGATGGGTTCCATGTCCATCCTTTTCATACCCGCGCTTATCTGCGCGAAGTGTTGCTGCCTGCCATCGGTGAGGGCGCCTCAAAAAATAACCGGCAGCGCGAGGATGTGACGATGATCACTTCGGTTTTCGCGGCGACTAATGCCAGTGAGCGTGAATTTTGCCGCCAGCAAGTTTCTTTTTATGCTTCAACACCCTCTTACCGGCCGGTATTGGAACATCATGGCTGGTTGGAGGTTGGTGAGAGGCTTTCCGTTCTGGCAGCGCGCGGGCAGTGGGCTGAAATGCCTGCGCTGATTACGGACGAAATTTTGGCTGAGTTCTGCACTGAGGCTGCCAGCCCGGCTGAATTGGCCCTGGTTTTGCAGGAGCGTTACGACGGCCTGGCTGACCGGTTGACTCTTTATCTGCCGTTTATGCCAGGCGCTAATGATGCCTTCTGGGCGGATTTGACGAAGCAGTTCTCTTCGGGACGGCCAGAATGACAGAGATTATACGGGTTTTGGTGACGGGCGCTACGGGAAAAGTTGGCCGGACTTTTATTGAGCGCCTGTTGGGCGATCCGGGTTATAGCCATTTTGTGGTGCGCGGTCTTTGCCACAAGCGCCGTCTTGAGCCGCGTGAGCGTTTGGAGATTGTGCAGGGGTCCATTTCTGATCTTCCTGCTGTGGCCGCCGCCCTGGAAGGTGTGACGCATGTCGTTCATCTGGCGACTTGCAAGGAAACGCCCCAGGAGATCATGGATGTGGCAGTCAAGGGTTTGTTCTGGCTGTTGGAAACGTGCCGCGTCAGCCCCACGTTTCAGCAATTTATCTTAATTGGCGGGGATGCGGCGGTTGGGCACTTTGTGTATCCGCATCCAGTTCCGGTCACTGAGCAGCAGAAGCACAGTGCTTATCCGGGCTGTTACGCACTTTCCAAGGTGTTGGAAGAGAGTATGTTGGCGCAGTATTATGTGCAATATGGCCTGAACGGTTGCTGTTTGCGCGCGCCCTGGATTATGGAAAAGGATGATTTTAAATATCAGCTTTCCTTTGGGGCGGATGTTTTTGGTGGGCCGCGCTGGCTCGAACTGGTGGGGGCGGAGAAGGCGGCCGGGTATGCGCGCACGAATACCATTCCGGTCATGCTTGATGCGCAAGGCGAGCCTGTCAAGCGCAATTTTGTGCATGTGGATGATCTGGTGAGCGCTATGCTGCTGGCGCTGGACAATCCGCGCGCGCGTCAGCAAACCTTTAATATCGCGATGGATGAGCCGGTGGATTATGCCGAGGTTGCCAGCTATCTGGCGGAAACGCGTGGTCTGCCGGCCGTGGGCGTCCCGACTGCTTATCATTCCACCTGGCTGGATAATACGAAGGCTAAGTTTTTGCTTGGCTGGCGTCCGCAGGTTGATTTGAAAAGGATGGTTGACCTGGCCTGGGATTACGAGCGTGCCAGTGATGATGCGCGGGTGATCTGGTATCCGGGGTAGATGTGCAAAAAGGGAATTGATAACATGCAAAACGTTGAATTTCTTCTACGCGCCGCGATTTCTGCGGCGGCCAGTGCACGGGAACATGGCAATCATCCCTTTGGGGCGCTGTTGACGGATGAGCAAGGTAATATTTTGTTGATTGCTGAAAATACGGTCAATACGGGCGGGGATGCGACTGGTCACGCTGAAACGAATCTGGTGCGGGAAGCGTCTCAAAAATATTCATTTGAAGAGTTGAGTAGAAGCACGCTTTATTCAAGCACTGAGCCGTGCCCGATGTGTTCGGGGGCAATTTTTTGGAGCGGAATTGGCAGGGTGGTTTATGCGTTGAGTGAAGAACGCCTGTATGCTTTGTCTGCCAGTTCACCTGAAAGTTTGAAGCTGGCCTGCCGGGATGTTTTGGCGCGCGGCGGGCGGCCGGTGGAGGTGAATGGGCCGTTTATCGAGGATGAGGCTGTGCAGGTGCATGTCGGGTTTTGGGAGTAGGTGGATTATTGTTGTTGAGAGCGGATGCGGTTGGCGCGGGCAATGAGGGGCAGGGCGGGGGTGAGGAGCAGGCTGGCGAAGGCGATGGCGGCCTGGATGGACCAGAGGCTGACGAGTCCGGCGAGCGGGCCGCTGGCAACCTGACCAATGGCATCCACTTGACCGGTCATTGAAAAAACAGTGGCGCGGGTGTCTGAATCCAGGCCCTGGTTGACCCAGGCGTCATAGAGCGGGGCTTTTAGATTGCGGGTGATGTTGACCAGCCAGATGGCCGCGACGCTGAGGCCCAAGAGCGGTGAAAAGGCGAAAACAAAAATCGCGGCTGCCAGCAGGGCGGTCAGGCCGAGGAGTGCCCGCGCAACGCTGGCTGGGTTGTTGGCATCCATTCGTTTTTCCACCAGGTAGGTTGCCAGGAGCGAGAGGATGACGCCGCCCGCCCGCAGTAAGCCCAGGAAGGCGACGGCATTCATGCCAAATATACTCGGCAGTGTGAAGTGATCGACCAGGTATTTGGTCCATAAGCGGTCCCAGCCTTCGGAATATAAGCCAAAAATCAATCCCACTCCCAGGATCGCCATTAATGTTGGACGGGAGCGCACGGCTGCCAGCCCTTTTTTGAATATATCGGCCATGTGCTGCCAGGTATTGCGGTTTTCCGGGCGGACGGGCTGAAAGCCGTGTTCGGGCATGAACAGGGTAAGCGCGATTGCGATGGCTGCTATGGCAGCCCCACCGGCAACGATGGGTAGATTGACAGCCAGGTTGCCAAGTGGGATCGCCAGGAGCATGCCGGCCAGCCCGCCGGTCAGGTCAAACTGGTTGGCGCGCAAAAATGCGCGGTTGGCGGAGGCCTCGCCGATTTCATCTGATAGCCAGGCCTGGGTGGCGCCGCTGGTGAAGGTGTAGCCAAGTCCCCACAGGATTTGGGCCAGGACGATGGGAAGAAAGGCGGGCAGGAGCCCTTCCACAATGAAGGCCATGCCCATGATCAGGTAACCGATAATGATTGAGAGCCGCCTGGAGTATGCGTCAGCCACAATTCCGGTGGGTATTTCAAAGAGCAAGATGGTGACCTCGAGCGTGGTTCCAACCAGGACAAGTTGCAGCCCTGTCAGGTGGGCGATGGTGGCTTCGTAGAAGGATGTGACGACGAAGATCATGCTGAAGAACAGGGAATTGAAAAAAATGAGGCCAAGGTAGAGTTTGTATGCGTCAATTTTTTTCATTGGGCCTCTTGCAAGGGTCGGCGGTTAGGGACGGGCAGAGCAACCGTTAAAACCGGGCACAGCAACGCTGTGCCCCTACGGTGGAATTGAATGGTTAGTGCCGGATACAAAAGCAGTGTGTCATTATATAAAACACTCGCGCACTGAGATCTTTTATCAAGGGATTTAAGTGTGCGAGCGTTTTTTATGTTGATATGTTTCAAGATAATGAAACACCCTGAAGTTGAACTTAACTGTTTAATAATTTGTGGATGTCGTCGATGGTTTGCTGAGAGGTGCGGAAGAGGATGCCGTGCATGCCCAGGGCTTGACACCCCAGGATGTTTTTCTCAAAATCATCCACGAAGATGGATTCGTTGGGCTGAACGCCCAGATTTTCAAGGGCAGTCTGGTAGATGCGCGCATCTGGTTTGGCAAAACCCAGCTCGGCGGAAATAATCAGGTTGTCAAAGGCATCTTCGAATTTGTTTTCCAAAATCCAGGGACGAAGTTCATTCCAGGCGTTGCTGATCAGCCCGGTTTTGTAGGATTTCCGCAGCGAACGAAGCAGGCTGAGGATTTCTTGATCGAGCTGATCTCCATAAAAAAATGCTTTGCGGATATGCGGCATATCCGTATCGGGCCGGTTCAAGCGTTGGGTGACATCCAGCCAGTGTTGTGTTTCGGTTATTTTTCCTAGCGATGCGAGCCTGGCGCTTTGGCTTTCAAAGACAAACCTGTCCATTTCCTCGTATGTCATGCCGAACTCGGCTGCCAGGTTGGCGCGCGGGGTTTTATCCCCGGTGCGGAGGATGACGCCGCCCAGGTCAAAATAGATGGCTTTAAAGGTCATTCGGTTACGGCCTAGGCTTCAAGCATCTTCCGGGTAAGCGGGTTCAGTTCAAATATTTTTTTAGCCAGTTTCGTTGAGCGGCGGCATTTTGGGCAGTGAGCGTCAAAATGGGCGTGGCTGTCATTCTTGTAGATGGCTACCGCTTCCGCGATCTGTTCCTGGGTGAGTGAAAAGGGTACTCCACAAAATGAGCATTTGATTTGCATAGTTTTCTCCTTGGGTTTTTCAACCCGGATGGCAAATGGTTCGTTTATCCAAGCTGATCTTTATTCTACTCGCTTGGTTCTCGATAGGGTTGAAATTCTATCTTGATTGCTTGAATCTGCTGTGAATCAGCCGGGTATTTACCCGGGGGTAATGCTTCCTTTTTTAGCTATTTATTTTCCCTGATGACACAAGCGGGTTAGCAGTTATAATTTTTTGTTTGATCTTGTCATTCACGTTTTTTAGGAGTCAAGTATCGTATATGATACATCAAAAATCAGGCGCAAGCCCGGTTGGGTTATTTTTGGATTGGCTGCTGATTGGCATCCAATCCTTTGGCGGCGGCGCTTCCGCTTTCAGTCTGATCCATCAGGTTTCCATCAAGCGTGGTTGGTTGAGCGAGGAAGAATTTGTGCGCGATTGGGCTTTGGTGCAAATTTCTCCCGGCATCAATCTGGTCAAACTCACCGTGATGGTGGGGTACAACCTGATGGGCTGGCCCGGCATTTTGGTGTGCATGGGCGGGCTGCTGTTGCCCAGCGCGTTTGTTACGGTGTTGATGACCGCCGGCTTTACCAGCATCCGATCCGTGCCGTGGATCCAGGCTGTGATGAAAGGGATCATCCCTGCCACCGTGGGGCTCTCGTTTGGGATGGGCTTGCAAATGGCGCAGCCTATTTTATCCAGCGCGCAAAAGGATGGCAGGCTGCGCCTGGGTGAACATCTTTTGATTCTGGGTTGTGCTGCCTTATTAATGGGGTTCAGCCAGCTTTCACCGCTCTTGATACTGCTTCTGGCAGGGGCGGCGGCGGTGGTGTTGTTTGTGCTGACTCCGGCGCAAGCTTCAGGCACTGCTTCGCGGTAATTGATATGAATCCCTGGCTCTATTTCTGGTATTTTTTAAGTGCTTCGTTATTTTCGACGGGCGGGCTGGGCAACCTGCCATTTCTTAATGCAGATTTGGTTTCGCGAGGCTGGGCGGTACCTTCTGATTTTGTCACCGCGATTGCCGTGGGCAATCTCAGCCCGGGCCCCACGGGCCTTTGGAGCGTCAGCCTGGGCTATCTGACCCTTGGCTGGACGGGTGCCTGTCTTGCGCTGCTGGCATTAAGTTTGCCGCCCCTGTTGATCTTGTTGATTTCTGCTTCGTATAGTCGAATTGAGCACCAGCCAATTGTTCAGGATTTTACGCGCGGATTGGGTCTGGGTGTGGTTGGTCTTACTCTGGCGGTTTCCTGGAACCTGGCTTCGGCTTCGGTCGTGGATTGGAAAGGCTTTTTGATCATGCTGGCTGCCCTGGGCATGGCGCTAAGCCGAAAGATTCCGGTTGTCTTGATCTTGATTTTGGCTGCGATTGCCGGTTACCTGATCTATGGAATCTAACGGCTGTGCTGGTTATCTCCATCCCAACGCACAGCGCTTTGCACAGCACTTTGCACAGCACTTTCACAAACCGGGATTATTTCATAAACAAGATAAAATGAACCAGCTCAATTTATTATTTTATCCCCGGGCTTTTTGGAGAAGGAGAATTCTATGAATATTGAAACAAGCACTGTATCCTTGACGCGCGCTGATCAGAAAGGCACTTTTGACGCGCATTTTGCCCGGCCAGTGGGGGCAGGCCCTTTCCCAGGTGTCATCGTCATTCACGAGATATTTGGTTTGAATGATAACATCCGCGGGATTGCCAATCGTTTTGCGGAACAGGGCTATGCCGCCCTGGCGGTTGACCTGTTTGCCAATCGCGATCGCAGGTTGTGCATGCTGCAGGCTTTTTATGGAATTCTTGTAAGCCCAATGAAAAATGGGATGCTTTCAGATCTGGGCGCCAGCATGAAGGCGCTGGGTGAACTGCCAGGCGTGGATGCCGCGCGCATCGGCGCGGTAGGGTTTTGCATGGGCGGCGGCTACGCCATGCAGCTGGCCGCAACGGAAAAGGGTTTGAAGGCTGCCTCGACTTTTTACGGCTCAGCGCCACGCCCGCTTGAAGCGGTTGCCAATGGTTGTCCAATTATGGGCAGTTACCCTGATAAGGATTTCACCACAAAGGGCGCGGTGGAGCTTGAAAAAGTACTGGAAAGCCGCTCTGTGCCGCACGATTTCAAGATATACGAGAATACCCAGCATTCATTTTTTGCCCGTCAGCGCACCGAGTTTGAAGTGGAAGCCGCCCGCGATTCGTGGGAACGGATGCTGGCGTTTTTCCAGGAACACCTGGTTGGAACGCCGGTCAACTGACAAATTGGCGCCACAGGTAAATTAGAGAATACAGGAGCCAGGCCATGCCAAAAATGCTTGAACAGGATTTTTTCCTGACGCCGTTTTTCAGCCTTTTGGAAGAGACCTTTGAAAGCCATCAAGGGATTTATTTGGATGCAAATACTTCCTTGTTCCAAACACTGGCAGGGATCAGTGCTGAACAGGCTTCCATTCCTGTGGGCGGCAAGTGCGCAACACTGGCAGCGCAGGTGGCCCACCTCACTTTTTACCTTGAGGTTTTGGAAAAATATATTCTGAATAACGATAGAAATCGAGTCGATTGGGGTGAGACCTGGAGAATCACCAGTGCTGTCTCGCCCGCCGAATGGGACTTGCTCCAGGAACATTTAAAAGAGGTTTATACTCGGTTGAAGAAAGCTTTACACTCCATTCCGATGTGGAATGAAGACACGGTTGGCGGAGCCATGGCAGTCGTTGTGCATTCAGCCTATCATCTTGGCGAAATCCGTCAGGCGTTGTGCGTTTTATAATGCCCGGGAAGGGTATGACCTGGAAAAGGATGGAGTGACCCCATGCAGCTTATCAGTATAAATATCGGGCAGAATCAAACTTTATTAAATGGCGCCAGGTTGGAAGCAACAGGTATTTTCAAGACATCTTCGAACCAGCCTGTGCAGGTGACAGCCCTCGGTTTGCAGGGAGACTTCATCGCCGATGCAAAAAATCATGGCGGTCTGGATCAGGCTGTATATGTGTATGGCGGCATGGATTATGCCTGGTGGGCTGCTGAGCTGGGGCGTGAGCTGGCCCCGGGAACTTTTGGAGACAACCTGACCATCAGTGAGTTGGAGAGCGCGGGATTCTCCATTGGCGACCGTCTTCATTTTGATGGCGTGACTCTGGAAGTGACCGCTCCGCGTATCCCGTGCAGCACCCTGGCGGCTCGCATGGCCGACCCGAAATTTGTGAAAAAATTCCGACAGGCTGAACGCCCAGGGTTGTATTGCCGGGTCATCCAGCCTGGGATGCTGCAAGTTGGAGAAGCGGCGCGCGTGCAAAAATGGGCGGGTGAAAGCCTGACTGTGCTTGAGATGTTTCGTAACTATTATGAGAAGGATAAGAGCGAAGAAATGGTGCGGCGGCAGCTAAGGGCTCCTATTTGTATTCGCTCGCGGAACGATCTGGAAATTGAGCTGCAAACGCTGCTCCATAAAAATTCGGGTGAATGAACCGGGTGAGTGATCAACCAATATAGCGGGTCTCGAAGATTTTCCGAAGCGGTTGAAATGATCAAGGATAAATTCTAATCATATTCATATACCGTAAGGGACTGCTTTTTTGGTAAAATGAAAATCGACCGAACTGGTCTGATTGAAATACCGGGAAATTTCGTCCCGGCTAAGGAGAATTTATGGCTGGCATGGAACGCTTTACACAACGGGCGCGCAAAGTCCTGAGCCTCGCGCATCAGGAAGCTGAGCTTACCCATCAGGGTTCAATTGGAACCGAACATTTGTTGGTTGGATTAATCGAGGAAGATGGCGGTGTTGCCGGGCGTGTTCTCCGTGAAATGGGCATGGAACTCGAGCGCGTGCGTGAAATGGTGAGACGCCTGACTGGCGAGGGCAAGAATCCTCCCGGTGGAAAGATCGAGCTTTCCGATGACACTCAACAAGTTTTGGAATATGCAGTGGAAGAAGCCCGCCGTTTGGGGCATCATTACATTGGCACCGAGCATTTGCTTCTGGCGCTTGTACGTACCGAAGGTATTGCCGTTGAAGCCTTGCGGCGCCTGGGCGTGACGCCGGATGAAATCCGCCGCCAGACACGCCGTGTCTTGCAGGAATCATCCACCACTACCCCACCTGCTCAGCCCGTAGGATCTCAGAAAGGCGCTGAAGGACAGAAGGGTGAGAAAGGCGGCAAGACCCCCATGGTTGATCAGCTTGCCACTGACCTGACTTCCAAGGCTGAACAGGGTAAGCTTGACCCAGTGATCGGGCGTCAGATGGAAATCGAACGTGTGATCCAGATTTTGGCGCGCCGCACCAAGAATAACCCGGCGCTGATTGGCGAGCCAGGCGTGGGCAAAACCGCCATTGTGGAAGGACTGGCGCAGCGTATCATAGAAGGGGACGTTCCGGCGCCCTTGATGAATAAGCGCGTTCTACAGTTGGATGTTGGTTCTCTGGTGGCGGGTACCATGTACCGCGGCCAGTTTGAAGAACGTCTCAAACGCGTGATTGATGAATTAAAAGCCTCAGGCTCGATCCTGTTCATTGATGAAGTCCACATGCTGGTTGGCGCGGGCGCGGCGGGTTCTTCTGTCGATGCTGCCAATATCTTGAAACCGGCCCTTTCGCGCGGCGAACTTCAGGTGATTGGCGCGACAACGCTGGATGAATATCGCAAACACATCGAGTCAGATGCGGCGCTTGAACGGCGCTTCCAGCCCGTCCAGGTGGATGAGCCTTCAGAGGAAGAGACCATTCAAATCCTGAAGGGTATTCGCCCGGCCTATGAAGAACATCATAAGCTGGTGATTTCGGATGAAGCCCTCGAAGCAGCCACGCATCTCTCGGCGCGTTATGTAACGGAGCGCTTCCTGCCAGATAAGGCCATCGATCTGATCGATGAGTCTTCTTCACGGGTGCGCATGTATAAATCACCTGCGGCCAAACAATCCAAAGACCTGTTTACCCGCCTGCGCGAAGTGCGTCAGAACCGCTCGCTGGCCCAGGAAGAAGGCAACATAGAAGAAGTGACTTCCTGGCAGGCACAGGAACTGGGGATCGAAAACCAACTGGAGCGCATGCGCACAGCCTGGGATCGCGCCAACAGTCCGGTGGTCAGCGCCGAAGATATTGCCGAAGTGGTTTCAATGTGGACCGGTGTGCCTTTGATGCAGATTGCCCAGGAAGAATCGGAACGTCTTCTGCACATGGAAGATGAACTGAAGGGTTCAATTATCGGGCAGGATGAAGCTATCGTATCCATTTCCCGGGCTGTCCGGCGGGCGCGTGCTGGTCTCAAGGATCCTCGCCGCCCGATTGGCACTTTTATTTTCCTGGGGCCAACCGGTGTTGGCAAGACTGAACTGACCAAGACCCTGGCAAAATTCATGTTTGGCAGCGAAGATGCCGCCATTCAACTGGATATGTCCGAGTTTATGGAGCGTCACACCGCCGCCCGGCTGGTTGGCGCGCCTCCCGGATATGTCGGCTATGAAGATGCCGGCCAATTGACCGAGGCTCTTCGCCGCCGGCCATATTCGATCGTCGTTTTTGATGAGATCGAAAAGGCGCATCCTGAAGTTCATAACATGCTGCTGCAGATCATGGAAGAAGGCCATCTTTCGGATGCGCGCGGCCGTAAGGTCGATTTCCGAAATGCCATCATTGTGATGACTTCCAACGTCGGTGCAGATATGATCAAGAAACAGGCCTCGCTGGGTTTTGCTCTTAAGCGCGATGAAGTTTCTGAAGACCACCTCTCCTACGAAGATATGCGTAAAAAGCTGACCGAAACGCTCAAGCGCGCGTTCCGGCCTGAATTTATCAACCGGGTTGACAGTGTCATTGTTTTCCGCTCTTTAACCAAGGATAACATCAAGAAAATTGTCAGTCTGGAACTTGCCAAGGTATCTGAGCGGCTTAAAGAGCACCAGATCACCCTGGAAGCCAGTCCTGAAGCCCTGGAATTGTTAGGGGAACAGGGTTATGACCCTGATATGGGTGCGCGCCCTCTGCGAAGGGTCATCCAGCTCAAGGTTGAAGATCAACTCTCTGATAAACTGCTGGCTGGCGGCTTTGTGGACGGAGATCATGTCCATGTGGAAGTTGATCCGCAAGGTGAGATTGTCCTGACACGGGCGGAAGCGCTGGAACCGGAAGCGGCCCCACAGCCGAGTGTATAAAATCAATTTGGGGCGACCAACCGGTCGCCCCAAATATTTTCATTCAACTATTTTATTGGCATTGGAGAAACTTTATGGGTACAAATGAGATTGCGACACTGGCGGGCGGCTGTTTCTGGTGTTTGGAAGCGGTTTTTGATCAATTAAAGGGTGTGGAAGCGGTTGAATCGGGATATTCGGGCGGGCATCTCGCCAACCCGACCTACCGGCAGGTTTGCGCGGAGATAACCGGCCATGCCGAAACAATCAAAATCAGCTTTGATCCTGAAATTCTGACATATAAGGATCTGCTTAACGTATTCTTTGCTATTCACGATCCCACTACGTTAAATCGTCAGGGAAATGATGTCGGCACCTCTTATCGCTCGGCAATTTTTTATCAGGATGAATCTCAGAAGGCCACGGCAGAGCAGGTGATCCTGGAACTGACCGAACAGAAATTATGGGCCAACCCGATTGTGACTGAAGTGACAAAATTTGACAAATTTTATATGGCCGAGGACTATCACCAGGAATATTTTGCCAACAATGGTAATCAGCCATACTGCCGGGTAGTGGTGGCGCCCAAGGTATCCAAGTTCCGCAAGCAGTTTTTAGACAGGCTGAAGAAATAATTTTTTTCATGGAAAGCACTTTGCTGAATTTACCCGAACCAGCCCGCGCGGCCGAGAAAAATACAAGCGCACCCAAAAACCGGGATCATTCCATCCCAAGTTTTTGGGTGCGGGATGTGCCTGTTTTCGGCGATGCCATTCTGGCACCCATGGATGGTTTCTCGGATTGGCCCTTCCGTTCATTGTGCCGGGATCTCGGTTCAGCGATGAGCTATACCGAATTCGTGCGTGCCCAGCATATCGTCATGGCTTATGAGCACATGGCTGCGCGCCTGACATTCGATGAAGTTGAACGCCCGATGGTTTTTCAAATTTACGGTGATGACCCGGATGAATTGGTGGCAGCCGCTTTGCGGGTGCAGGATCGCCAGCCGGATATTATCGATATCAACATGGGCTGTCCGGCCCGCAAAGTTGTCCACAACGGCGCCGGGGTTGGGTTGATGCGCCAACCTTTGAAGGTGGCGCGAATTTTTAAAAAGCTGAGCGCTGCTTTGAGCATCCCGATCACCGGTAAGATACGGATTGGCTGGGATGAGTGCCGCAGTTATAAATTGATTGCCCGTGTGGTTGAAGAAAACGGCGGGTCACTGATCGCCATCCACGGACGTACAAAAGAACAGGCTTACTCCGGCTTGGCGGATTGGGATGCCATCGCGGAGGTCAAGTCCGCGGTAAAGATACCCGTCATTGGCAATGGCGATGTGAAATTGGCCGCGGATATTGACAAATTGAAGGCTTACACCGGTTGTGATGCTGTGATGATCGGACGCGCCGCGATTGGAAATCCGTGGATTTTCTCCCGCCTGGATCGTGAACAGGTTTCACCCGAAATGGTTGACCGGATGGTACGCCAGCATCTGGAACGACACCTGGCCTTTTACGGTGTACGGAAGGGTATGATTCTTTTCCGCAAGCACGCGCTGCAGTATTTAAAACTACAGCATCTGCCGCGCGCTGTCCGAACAAAAATCATCACCCGCGAAAACCCAGAAGAATTTTTGGAATTGCTCGAACAGGCTTTTGCCCTGGAAGAATCAGAAACTCAGGAAAATTAGATGACAGTTTATCCTCTGGCAGCCGTGCGTGCGCTGGCTTTACACGCCTCAGGGCTGGACACACCCAATGGACAGGAGCCTCCCGCCACGCTGGAATCCATTTTTGACATTCTGGATCACCTGGGCGCCATCCAGATTGACACGCTCCAGATGGTGGCACGCGCGCATTATGTTACCTTATGGTCCAGGCTGGGTTCTTATGACCGGTCTTTATTCGACCATCTCGCGAACGACCCCCAGGAACGCAGGATGTATGAAGGCTGGTTTCATGCGGTTTGTTTTCTGCCGATCAAGGAATATCGCTACCAGCTCCCATTGCAGCGTTATCTGCGCCAAAATGGTCACCATTGGTATACCGATTGGATCCAGAAGCCTGGAAACCAGGAATTGATGACTGGCATTCTCGAGCGTGTGCGCCGGGAAGGTGCTCTGCGAGCGAACAACCTGGAAGGCGAAAAACAAAAATTTGCCACCTGGTGGAACTGGCGTCCGGAAAAATTGGCGCTTGAACACCTTTACGATTTTGGAGATTTGATGATCGCCGGGCGGGTCAATTTTCAGCGGATTTATGATCTGACCGAGCGGGTATTGCCTGCCTGGGTGAATACCACTGAACCCAGTGAGGCGGAACGGGATGGCTTTTGGATGGAACGAGGCGCAAAAGCTCTTGGGATTGGCCTGCCTCGCAACCTGGCTGAATACTCCAAATGTAAAAAGAGCGCCGCCTGGCCGGTTATCGGCAAGCTAATCGCAGATGGCAGCCTGGTTGAAGTGCAAGGGGAAACGCTGGATGGGGTTAAAAAGCTGCTTGTCCATCGCGATAATCTTCCGCAGCTTGAGAAAGCCGCTGAAGGAGAAATACGCCCTCAACGTACAACCTTCTTGAATCCATTTGATAATGTATGGTGGGGATTGGGGCGCGATGAACTGTTTTGGGGGTTTCGCCAGAGGCTGGAAGCCTATTACCCAGCGCCCAAGAGAATATATGGATATTTTTGCTTGCCAATTTTGTACAGGGATAGCCTGGTAGGCCGGTTTGATCCCAAGCTCGAGCGTAAAACCGGTCTTTTGCGAATAAAGGCGCTGTATCTTGAACCCGGTATCGAAAATGATGAACAAATGCTTTCAAATATTGCTTCGACTATGCGTGATTTCATGCATTTCCATCAAGCAACCGATTTATTGATTGAAAAGAGCGACCCTGGCTGGTTTGGAGAGAAACTGATGCGCGCAGTAGATAGCCTGTGATTCTATTGTGCTGGTATGCGGGGCGCCCGCATGGCTTCCAATTGATCTTCAAGTTGTTTGCGGCGTGTTTCAGCAGCTAATTTAATCTCACTTGTAAAACCAGTTGAGCGTGAACGCAAATCACCGCGCAGTTTTTCACCCGAAGCGGGCGCCAAAAGCAGGGCGATCGTTCCGCCAACCAATGATCCTACAAAAATCCCAATTAAAAACCCAAACACTTTACTCATGATTTCTCCTGAATTATTTTCTGAAATAATTATACTGCTCTGCGACACAAATTGGTGAGCAGGGTTGCCGCGAAATTGGGAGTTGGTAAATTGGCGGAATGACGTATAATATTTTTACCGCATGGATCGCGAGACCGTGACGGGATGTTTCTCGGTAATTCCGATTTCCAACTCAATCTTTCCGGCGCAGGGGTGTCAGGGCCGGAATGGACTCTACCATATCTGGAGGGTACCCTTGTCTACTGTCAGTATTTTCCCTGTAACATCCGTTCGTAAAAAGATAACTACGCTCATGTTTCGCCAAAAAAAGCAGCGCGGCGAACCTGTAAGCATGTTAACTGCTTATGACTACCCAACCGCCCTGGCGCTGGATCAGGCCGGGATCGATGCGATCCTGGTTGGCGATTCACTTGGCATGGTTGTGCTAGGGTATGAAAACACCTTGCCGGTAACAATGGAAGAAATGTTACACCACAGCCGGGCCGTGGCCCGCGGCGCCAAATCGGCCTTGCTGGTGGGAGATATGCCATTTATGTCTTATCAAGTTTCTGTTGAGGAGGCGGTCCGGAATGCTGGACGCTTTCTGCAAAACGGTGGCATGGACAGTGTCAAGCTGGAAGGCGGCCGCGACCGCCTGAATGTGATCCGTGCCATTGTCAGCGCCGGGATCCCGGTCATGGGACATCTGGGGTTGACACCCCAATCCGTGCACCAGTTGGGCGGGTTTCGCGCCCAGGGAAAAACCGCCCAGACTGCCAAAATATTATTGGAAGATGCCCTTTTGCTGGAAGAAGCTGGCGTTTTTAGCCTGGTGTTGGAGTCTGTCCCAACGCAGTTGGCGCAGTATATTTCGGGCAAGTTATCCATTCCAACCATTGGCATTGGCGCGGGGGCAGGTTGTGATGGACAGGTTTTGGTCACTCATGATCTCCTGGGGATGTTTGACCGGTTTACACCCAAATTTGTACGGAAGTATGCCGACCTGCATTCCGAAATGAACCGGGCGTTTACGGATTACATTGCGGATGTTCAAACAAAACAGTTCCCGGCTCCCGAGCACAGCATTTTAATGAACGAAACGGAGTGGTTGGATTTTTTGCAGGATGTTGAGCTGGAAGAAAAGCAAATTGTGCGGTAATCAATCTGTGCATTTTAATTAATATGCAGGAGACGAGGCTGCAATTCTTTTGATAAAAAATATCCTTATCGTAGGTACTGGTGCACTTGCCACCCTGTTTGCTGCCAGGCTGGCTGCGGTCGGGTTCAATATAACCATGCTGGGAACCTGGAAAAAAGCGCTTGAAGCCCTGAATCAGGTTGGCGCCCGGGTGGTGGAACCAGATGGAACCGGGATTCAGTACCGCGTGCGAGCAACAGACGACCCTTTCGATTGTCTGGATACTGACCTGGCATTTATTCTGGTCAAAGCCTGGCAAACCAGGCGCGCGGCTGAGCAATTGGCGCGTTGTCTGCCGGTGAATGGGGTCGTCGTCACTTTGCAAAATGGTCTTGGAAACCGGCAAATCCTGGCGGAATACCTGGGGCAGGAACGGGTGGTTTTGGGTGTTACCACAAGCGGAGCCACTTTGTTGGGCCCTGGTTTGGCGCGCATGGGCGGCGAT
>CAIWAX010000476.1 GCA_903910795.1 uncultured Anaerolineae bacterium | reverse complement strand
ATTCAACCAGTTCTTGAAGGCTTAAAGAAGCTTAAAGAAGCTTAAAGAAGCTTAAAGAAGCTTAAATAAAAACACCGCCAAAACCCTATGCGGTTTTGGCGGTGTGCTCTTCATTTGATGTCTTTTAAAACCAGTTCGTGTGCCCGGCCTGCTTCAACTGCTTAACCACCGCGCGCACATCCTGTTCGCGCTCCCTGGTGCAGATCAACAGAGCATCTTCGGTATCCACGATCACCAGGTTTTCGATACCGATCGTGGCGATCAGGCGTTTCTCGCCGCCCATGACCAGAGTGTTTTTAGTATCGATGGCCACATGCGCACCCTGCAAAATGTTGCCCACCGCATCCACCGGCAGCAGATCAAACAGGCTGGTCCAACTGCCCACGTCCGCCCAACCAATCTCGATCGGAATGACGGTTACATCCTGGGCGCCTTCCATCACACCATAGTCGATCGTCTGCTCGCCCACCTGCGGCCATATTTGCGAGATTTTCGCCGGGTAATCCGGCGTGCCCAAAGATGGTTCCAATTCAGCAAGCTGACCATAAAATTTGGGCATCTGGCGTTCAAATTCCGCCATGATGCGATCGACCCGCCAGATGAACATGCCGCTGTTCCACGAATATTCGCCGGTAGCCAGCATACGGGCCGCTTCGGTCTGGTTCGGTTTTTCAACAAAACGCTTCATCCGAAAGAATGGGACACCCGCTTCAGTACCCAGGCTTTCCGCTTGCTGGACGTAGCCAAAAGCAGATGAGGGGGCCGTCGGCTTGATCCCGAGCGTTACCAGGTGTCCTTTTTGCGCCACCTGCTCAGCCGCCGCCAGGATCTTGCGGAAGCCTTCAGTATCCGCAATAAAATGGTCGGCGGTCAGTACCGCCATCACGGCCTCTGGATCGCGCTTGCGCAGATGCAGCGCCGCCAGACCAATGGCCGGGGCCGTACCACGCCCTTCCGGCTCAACTAAAAAGTTTTCGATCGGCAGGTCGGGGGTTTGCGAGGCCAGCACTTTGATATGGTCGGCTTTGGTGACAACCATGATCTGCTCCGGCGCAAACAGAGGCGCCAGGCGATCCACAGCATGCTGGAACATGGTTCGTTCTCCCACGAGTTTGAGGGCTTGCTTGGGAGTGTTCGTGCGGCTGAGCGGCCACAGGCGTGTACCGCTGCCACCAGCCATA
This sequence comes from uncultured Anaerolineae bacterium, assembly GCA_903910795.1. Lineage (GTDB taxonomy): Bacteria > Chloroflexota > Anaerolineae > Anaerolineales > Villigracilaceae > UBA5195. The sequence continues at coordinate 9,585 of CAIWAX010000476.1, read as the reverse complement.
ATGACGGCATAATACATGTTTTCCTCCTTACTGAACTTATGGGCACTTTCCATGACATGTGCCCTGCGAGTCGGTTAAAAGCCTCGCAGGTCTGTGCTCTGGCGTCGCGGCAGCCCAGGCGCAGGTGTACGTTTTAGCACAATGTATTCTAATCCGGTTTCGGCACAATAGGCTCTTTTTTCAGGCTTATCACCGTCATCATTTACCACATACGCCTGAACACCCACGCGTTTAATTTCAGGTTCGGCGTCCATCCAGCCGCTGCCGGTGGTAATGAGCGCTTCTTTGACGTGCCGGATAGACTGAACCATATAGCGGCGCTCATCCTGAGGAAAAAGCGGATGACCCTGGCCCTTAAGTAGCCGCAAGTTGGCATCATTCCCAACCCCCACATACAGCTCACCCTGCGCGGCGGCTTCCTCAAAAAAGCGGATATGCCCGGAGTGCAGCCAGTCAAAACAGCCGGTGACGATAACTTTTTTACGACCGGCCGACAGTTCACCCACGGCCGGCTGCCATTCCGGGAAAACTTTCAATCGCTCTTCCGGGATCACAACATATTCAAGCCCCTGGGCCGCGCAAAATTCGCGTTTGGCAGGGTTATCCGTGCTTTCATCCACCACCCAGACATCCGAGCGTGCGTTGCTGACCACCGGCAGGCTATCAGCATCCAGCAGCGCATCCGAGCAAACCACCACCCCGCTGACGTAGCGGATGGCTTTCAACAGATAAAGCCGCTCATCCAGGGAAAATTTGGGGCGACGGCCTTCAAACTTCCCTGCCGCCTGGTCAGACCATAAACGCACTGTCAGCCGGCCCAAACGCGAAGCCTCATCCAGTAAGCGGAAATGACGTGAACGCAGGTTATCAAAGCTGCCGGTAACAAAAACATTCTTCATCGAAATATTCCCTTTTTAACCCTGTGCCGGAAACACATCTCACTGTGAATGACACTGAACTTATGGGTACTTTCCATACTGAACTTATGGGTACTTTCCATACCGAACTTATGGGTACTTTCCATACCGAACTTATGGGTACTTTCCATACCGAACTTATGGGTACTTTCCATACCGAACTTATGGGTACTTTCTATAACTGAACTTGAATTTTCAAGCTCGCAATCCTGTACATCCTTCAACCCTTCTAATCATGGTTAAGTCATTACTGAACTTATGAATATGAGCCCACGCCGGCCGATCTTTAACCGCCGGCCCGAAAATAACATCTACCGTATTTTTTTATATTCCATGGTGATCATTGCCGGGTTATGGATTTATCTTGGCGTGAACAGGGGTACGATCAAACAGGTTGGAGAACCTACCCCCACCCCCACCCGCTCAGCCCAATCTTACAGCGCCGAAGGCGATTCGCAATTTACATCCGGTGATCTTGGCGCGGCAATTATTTCCTATCGCAACGCGCTCAAACTCGATCCGAACAACGCGGGCATCTGGACCACCCTGGCACGCATTCAAACCTACAACTCTTCGTTAAAGACCACGGACGAGGAGCGCCGCGCTTCCCTCTCTGATGCGCAGCAATCCATTGATCAGGCCAAGACGCTGGCTCCGGATGATGGCACAGTAGCCGCCACTCGCGCTTTTGTGCTGGATTGGAATGCAGCCCCTTCCATTTCAGGTGACCGTTCTGCTGGTCTGCTTGTAGAAGCTGAACAGGAAGCGGTGCGCGCCCTGAACCTGGATAATACCAACATCCTGGCGCTGGCTTATTATTCAGAAATCCTGATCGATGAGCAGCGCCTTACCCAGGCCGAGCAAAATATTACCAAGGCCCTGGCCCAGGGCCAGAACATCATGGATGTTCACCGCGTATACGCATATTTGCTCGAAGCCCAGGGCCTTTACAGTCAGGCCATTGATGAATATAAAAAGGGGATTACCATCACCCCGAATCTAACTTTTCTCTATATGCGTGCCGGAGCCAATTATCGCACCCTGGCGTTCAAAAGCTCGGTGGAAGAACAATCCAAAGCGCTGTATGATAGCTCGCTTGAATATTTCGCAAAAGCCGCCAAAATCAATGAGCAATTGGGCGTCAAAGATCCTGTACCCTATCTTTCAATCGCAAAAACCTATTCACAGTTGGGTGAATACTACCCCGCCGGTTTAAATGTGCAGAAAGCCCTCAATTTTGACCCCGCTAACCCGGATGTTTACGGCCAGTTGGGAATTGTCTTTACCCACTCGCGCAACTTTGAAGGCGCCATCCCGGCCTTGAAATGCGCCATTGACGGTTGCACGGCTGCCGAAAGCTGTGATGCGCGCGGCGGCTGCAACCCCGGCGAAGTTGGCGCAGATGTCAAGGGTATGGGGCTTTCAACAAACAGTGTTGTTTATTATTATTCTTATATTTCGAACCTGGCAGCCCTCAGCCGCCCGCGCGCCAACCGCTGCCCCGAAGCCCTGCAAGTCATCGATCAGGTCCGCGCGGCTGGCTATGCCAGCGACCCGGTGGTCGAATCGATCTTGAAGGAAAATGAAAACATCTGCGCCCTGGTGGGCAGCGGCATTATTGTTTCCTCCCTGACCGCCACACCTGCGCCAACTTCTCGAACCCCCCAGCCTCCGCCCAGCATCACCCCTACTTACGCTCCGCCCACACCCTGACTCGCCATCTGACCTGCGGGTCAGCCCTTTTCGCACCCATCTTCCAACTCATGACCGAGGAATTATCAGAATAGTGTAAGAATTAAACACATGCTCTTGACTGGGAAACATTCCAAAGGTATCATTCAATTTAGCAGTCAACAAGATAGACTGCTAAACGTTGCAAAATCTTTTCAAATCAACAATTTCAGTAGGAGGCGTTTATGACAATTTCAGTTAAACCCCTCGGTAACCGCGTGGTTGTCGAGCCCATCGAACAGGAAGATGTGACCCCCAGTGGTATCGTCCTTCCAGATACCGCCAAAGAAAAGCCTCAGCAAGGTATGATCCTGGCTGCCGGCCCCGGCGACCGCGATGACGACGGCAAGCGCATTGCCATGGATGTCAAGGTTGGCGACAAGGTTTTGTTTGCCAAGTACGCTGGCACCGAATTAAAGCTGGACGGCAAGAAACTGCTGATCCTGCGCGAAACTGATCTGCTCGGAATCATTGATAGCAAGTAATTCTTTGCACAGCACTTTGACGGAGGAATAAAGAACTATGGCTGCAAAACAACTCGTATTTACTGAAGAAGCCCGCCGCAAGCTTAAGAACGGCATGGATGTGGTTGCCAACGCGGTAGCCACCACCCTCGGCCCGAAAGGCCGCAATGTTGCGATCGACCGCAAGTTTGGCTCCCCCACCATCACCCATGATGGCGTTTCGGTTGCCAAGGAAATCGAACTGGAAGACCCGTTTGAAAACATGGGCGCCCAGCTACTTAAGGAAGCTGCCCAGAAGACCAATGATATTGCCGGTGATGGCACCACCACCAGCACCGTTCTGGCTCACGCCATCGTCACCGAAGGCCTGAAGGCCCTGGCCGCCGGTTACAACGCCATGCTGCTCAAGCGCGGTATTGAAAAAGCTGCTGATGAAATCGTTGCCCAGCTCCGCAAGAGCGCTGTCAGCATCGACACCCGCGAAGAAATTGCCTCTGTGGCTACCAACTCCGCCGCTGATCCCGAGATCGGCACCCTGATCGCGGATGTCATGGACAAAGTCGGAAAAGACGGCGTCATCACCGTTGAAGAATCCAAGTCGATGCTGTTCGAAACCGAATACGTCGAAGGTATGCAGTTCGACCGCGGTTACATCTCGGCTTACTTCGTCACCGACACCGAGCACATGGAATCTGTCATCTCCGATGCCTACATCCTGATCAACGAGAAGAAGATTTCGGCCGCCCAGGACATCGTCCCGATCCTCGAGAAACTCGTCCAGATTGGCAAGCGCGAGCTCGTGATCATCGCCGAAGATATCGACGGCGAAGCTCTGGCCACCCTGGTTCTGAACAAACTGCGCGGCATGCTCAATGTCCTGGCTGTCAAAGCCCCGGGCTTTGGTGATCGCCGCAAGGCTATGCTGCAGGATCTCGCCATTCTGACCGGCGGTACCGTCATCTCCGAAGAGACCGGCCGCAAGCTCGAAACTGCCACCCTGGCTGACCTCGGCCGTGCCGAAAAGGTCTCCGCTGACAAGGATAACACCACTGTCATCGGCGGCAAGGGCGATGCCTCTGCCATCAAGGGCCGCATTGACCAGATCCGCATCGAAATCGATAAGAGCACCAGCGATTACGACAAGGAAAAGCTCCAGGAACGTCTGGCCAAGCTGTCCGGCGGCGTTGCCATCATCCGCGTTGGCGCTGCCACCGAAACCGAACTGAAGGAAAAGAAGCACCGTGTTGAAGATGCTCTCTCTGCTGCCCGCGCGGCCGTAGAAGAAGGTATCGTGGCCGGTGGCGAAATCTCCCTGATCAACGCCGCCTCCGTGCTCGACAAACTCAAGATGGGCAATGAAGATGCCCAGATGGGTGTCAGCATCGTACGCCGCGCTCTCGAAGCCCCCATTCGCAAGCTGGCCGCCAATGCCGGTCAGGATGGCTCCGTCATTATCGATGGTGTCCGCCGCGAATCGAATGCCAAGAAGAACAAGAATATTGGTTACAATGTTCTGACCAACGAATATACCGACATGATCAAGGCCGGTGTCATCGATCCTGTCAAGGTTGTGCGTGGCGCGCTCGAAAATGCCGCCTCCATCGCCGCGATGATGTTGACCACCGATGTATTGATCACCGACGTACCCGAAAAAGACAAGGCTCCCGCCATGCCTCAGGGCGGCGGCGGGATGGATTACTAAATCATCAACTCTTCAGGGCGGCCCACAAGGTCGCCCTGATTTTTATTTAATTTCTTTAATTTCATGGTAAATTTGAGACTATCCTTACCGGTAAATTACTCATATAGAAAATGAAGTTTCAAACCTATATCCTCGTTTTCCTGATCTTTTTGTTCAGCGCCTGCTCCGCAGCTCCCATTCCAGGTACGGATTCTGGCGGGATGCCTGGCATCCCGACCCCATCCCGGCCCCAGCCGACTGCTTCGGTTCCTGTACCCACCCCCACTCTTACTCCCACCAGCCAGCCATCCCTAACTGATACGGCTGTCAGCCCCACCGCGACCTCGACTCCGTTGCATGTCAAACCCACCCATACCCCTGTCCCGCTGCTTATCGGGCAGGGGCCCAGTCTGGTTGTCTGTCCGATCTTGCTTTATCATCATGTTGAAATTCCCCAGACCAGCGATCCATATTTCATCGCGCCGGATGATTTTCGAGCCCAGATGCAGGCCCTGAAAGACTGGGGGTACACCACCATCTCTGCCACCCAGCTTGTGCAGGCCATCAACTACGGCGCGGATCTGCCCGCCCGCCCGATTGTCATTTCATTTGATGATGGTGATGAGAGCGTTTATACGACCGCCTTCCCGATCATGCGCGAATTCGGCTTTAGCGGTGTGAACTACATTGTCGTCAATTTTATTGGCACACAGGGTTATATGAGCGTTGATCAACTGCTCGAGCTGGCCTCCGCAGGTTGGGAAACCGGCAGCCACAGCATGTCACACACTGACCTGACCAAATCTGACAATATCGAATGGGAAATGGTTGAGTCTCGTTACCAGTTGGGACGGCTTCTGCATGTCCCCATCAATACTTTCGCATACCCTTATGGCAGAGCTCGTCTGGATATGTACGATGTTTTGATGAAAAACTACCAGGCAGGCATGGGCCTGGGCATCTCCAACAATCAGCGCGGCCGGGACCTCTGGTATCTCTGGCGCCGCCCGGTTGAGCTGGGCGTCACTCTGCAAACTTTCGCATCTTACCTGCCCTGGAACACGCCCTTGCCATAGATCCCGGCGGGAAATGTCTCTTGCTATATAATTGAACTTTTGACAAAGTCAAAGATTGCGAAAAAGATAGAACTGCATGAAAATTGGGAATTTTTGTCGAAGGCTTCAACAACAAACTCAAAGTTCTCAAACGGCGCTGCTATGGCATCCCCAATTTGTCCAACCTGTTTCGGCGAATTTATCTTGATATCGAAGGTTACAGACTGTTTGCCTGACCACTATATCTGGCGATTTCACGCTAATTCCCAGAGAGCCAATACTTCAATAGTATAATCAACGTGTACCATCCCCCTTTGGAGGCCAAATGAACGAACAAAAAATCCGAGTACTGGTTGCAAAACCCGGTCTGGATGGGCATGACCGGGGCGCAAAAGTGGTGGCTCGCGCCCTGCGCGATGCTGGTATGGAAGTGATTTACACCGGCCTGCGCCAGACCCCGGAAATGATCGCCGAGGCTGCTTTGCAGGAAGATGTCGATGTGGTCGGCCTGTCTATCTTGTCGGGTGCGCACATGGCGCTGGCTCCCAGAATTTTGGATTTGCTGAAATCTAACGGGCAGGGGGATGTGAAGGTTTTTATCGGAGGTATTGTCCCAGACGAGGATGTTTCTCGCTTGAAAGAATTCGGTATTGCAGGTGTGTATGGGCCAGGGGCATCTACTGAACAAATCGTTCTCGATATTCGAGCGATTATTGCTAAGAGGGCCTGATGTCAGTATGGAGAGTACCCATAAGTTCAGTATGGAGAGTACCCATAAGTTCAGTATGGAGAGTACCCATAAGTTCAGTATGGAAAGTACCCATAAGTAGCGATTTGATAGGAAAAACAATCCCCTGATGACTAGTCTGGCTCACTCTGTTCTCACGGGGAATCGACTGGCGCTGGCGCGGCTGTTGACCCAGGTTGAAAATGATACCCCGGCAGGGCGCGAGGGGCTGAATGTTCTTTTTGCGCATACTGGTCAGGCGCACTTGATTGGGGTGACAGGCGCGCCTGGAACGGGCAAATCATCCCTGGTAAATCAGCTCGCTATTTCTTTCCGAAAGCTGGAGAAGCGGGTGGCGATTGTTGCGGTGGATCCATCGAGCCCTTTTACGGGGGGGGCTGTGTTGGGGGACCGGGTGCGGATGCGCGACCTTTCTGGAGACGCGGGTGTGTTTATCCGCTCGATGGCTTCGCGCGGCTCGCTGGGGGGCCTGGCGCAGGCTACGGCTGCGATGGTGCAGGTTTTCGATGCGGCCGGTTTTGATGTGATTCTGATTGAAACGGTTGGGGCGGGGCAGAGTGAGGTGGATATCGCGAGGTTGGCGCATACGACTCTGGTTGTTGAGGCGCCGGGCCTGGGCGATGATATTCAGGCTATTAAAGCTGGTATATTGGAAATTGCAGATATCCTGGTGATCAATAAGGCCGATCACGCGGGTGTTGAAAGCACTGAGCGCGCATTAAAGTCGATGCTTGATCTGGCGCATCCGGTTGAGAAGGTGTTCCAGCATCACGGGCAAAGTCTGGCGGTGGTGAGGGAAGAGCGCACCCACAGTGCAAGTGAGCCAGCCGCTAACTTGTGGGTCACGCCGATCTGGCGGACTGTCGCGACGGATGGGAGCGGGCTGGCTGAGTTGGTCGGTTCTGTCCAGGCGCACGCGGCTTTTCTGCGGCAGAGTGGTGAGTGGTCGATGCGTGAGAGGGCCCGGCTTGCGGCTGAGTTTGATTTATTCATTCAGCAGACTCTGGTGGATCGTTTCCGCGCCAGGGTGCCGGAGGAGCGCATTGATCAGGTGCTGGAATCGATCCAAAAGAGGGAATTCTCTCCACGGGAAGCGGCGAATGTGTTATTAAGTAGGGAAGATATATGATTATTTCCGAGCGGGTTCGTTTGCGTGCGATTGAACGCGAAGATATTCCGCGTTTTGTGGAGTGGCTGAACGATCCGGAGGTGACGGCGAATTTGTTGATTTGCCTGCCGCTGGCTGCCTGGGATGAGGCGCGCTGGTTTGAGAGCCTGGCCAGCCGGGCGACTGAAGACCGGCCGTTGGCTGTGGAAGCACGCCAACCGGGTGGGCCGTGGGTTCAGATTGGCAATGTGGGATTGCACAATTTCAATTGGACGGTGCGCAGCGCTGAGTTTGGGATTTTTATTGGAGATAAATCTTTTTGGAATAGCGGGTTTGGCACGGAAACTACCCGATTGATGGTAAAGCATGGCTTTGAGACGCTGAATCTGAATCGTATTGGGTTGGATGTTTTTGAGACTAATCCGCGGGCTGTGCATGTTTACGAAAAGGTAGGTTTTGTGCATGAAGGCCGCCGCAGGCAGGCTCATTACAGGGATGGGCAATATTGGGATGTTTTGCAGATGAGTATTTTGCGGTCTGAGTGGAAGGTAGCCAGAGGGGGTAAGTGGGGGGCGCAAACCACCCCGGCCAAGAACGTGCGGGGTGAAAGAATCTTCCCGGCCTCCTGCGGGCCACAGGGCATGTGAGAGCAGGCAGGCGAGAGCGGCCCCAAATCCAAGAGCGGGATTTGGAGGAGGGGCAGGGCAGGGGCAAGGCAGGGTGAGTTTGGTGTAGAATGTGCTTTAAAATATATTTATAAAGGGAAATTATGACTAATCATACACATCATGGTGTGGAAGTTTATGGGGGTATCAAGTTATATGCGGGTACTGGCAGCCCTGAGCTTTCGCAAAAGGTTGCGGATTATGTGAAGGCGCCGTTGTGTGGCCGCGATATTATTCAATTTCCTAATGAAAATCTGTTTATTAAGCTGCATTCAAGTGTGCGCGGGCAGGATGTGTATGTTATTCAGACTACTTCGACGCCGGTTCACCGTAATTTGATGGAGTTGTTGATTCTGGTGCAGACTTTGAAGTTGGATTCGGCGGCTCGGATCACGGCGGTTATGCCTTATCTGGCTTATGGCCGTTCTGATAAAAAGGATCAGCCGCGCGTTCCGATTACGGCGCGCTTGATTGCGGATATGATTGAGGTGGCGGGGGCCGACCGGTATATGGTGCTGGATCCTCATGCGGGTCAGGTGCAGGGTTTTTTCTCGATTCCGGGGGATGTCTTGACGGGTTTCCATTTGCTAAGTGATCATTTGCGAATTTTGAGCAAGCGTATGAAGGATCCGGTGGTTGTGACTGTGGACCTGGGTTTTGCGAAGAAGGGCCGCAATGTGGCGGCTGAACTGAATGCGCCGATTGCTTTTATTGAGAAACGCAGGGTGGCGAATGATGCGAAGGCTCAGGCGCTGACGGTGATTGGCGAGGTGGCGAACCGGGATGTGATTCTGGTGGATGATGAGATTGACACGGGTGGTTCGATTGCGCAGGCGGTGAACCTGGTGAAGGAGTATGGGGCGCTGGATGTGTATGTGATTTGTATTCATCCAATTTTTTCGGCGAATGCGGCTGACCGGCTGGCTATGTTGCCGGTGAAGCAGTTTATTACGACGGATACGGTTCCGATTGCTCCTGAGAAGATTTCGCTGTTGAAGGATCGGTTGTCGATTCTTTCGATTGCGCCGCTGGTGGGGGAGGTGATTTTGCGGGCGCATGAGGGCCGCAGTGTGGGCGAGATGTTTAACGAGTGAGGGGTAACTGCTGACGGGTTGTTATTTTTTGGGCGATGACGACCTAACCCCGCCAAGAACATGCGGGGTGAAAGAACCCCCGGCCCTCGCCAAGAACATGCGAGGTGAAAGAACCCTTCCCT
>CAIWAX010000475.1 GCA_903910795.1 uncultured Anaerolineae bacterium | reverse complement strand
TCCCACAGAGATGGCGCTGACACCACTGCCCAGACCACTCACATCCACTGGCACATTGCTACCCGTATTTGTGCCGTTACCCAATAGGCCATAATCATTAGCCCCCCAGCATTTTACGCCGCCGCTGCTGGTTAGCGCACAGGCGTGATACATTCCCACAGAGATGGCGCTGACACCACTGCCCAGACCGCTCACATCCACCGGTACATTACTATCCGTATTTGTGCCGTTACCCAATTGGCCATGCTGATTCCATCCCCAGCATTTTACGCCGCCCCTGCTGGTTAATGCACAGGTGTGATAACCCGCCGAGATGACGCTGACCCCACTGCCCAGACCGCTCACATCCACTGGCACAATGCTATCCTTATTTGTGCCGTTGCCCAATTCGCCATACCAATTCGCTCCCCAGCATTTTACGCCGCCGCTGCTGGTCAGCGCACAGGTGTGATAATATCCCGCTGAGATAGCTCTATAAGTGACATATGCGGTTTGCGCAACAGCGGGATTGGTTGTGGCGGTATTTGAGAAGATGGTTGCGGAGGCTGACCCATCGTTCGGGGTCTCCAGCGTGCCCACCAGCGTAGGTGTGGGGATTGGTTCTTTGCCTTTGGCCTGTACCGCCTGGATATTGAGCGGCCCCAGGTTGGACAGCAGCATGGACAACACCACCAGCACCGCGCAGGCTTTTTGAATGAAGGCATTCTTTTTGATGGTCATGAAAAAATCTCCCCAAAAGCAAAACAATCTATCCCAAATCAGGAACCAGTAAATGCCTGGAGCCTCTGCAGCCCCATGCCATTGCTCAAATCCGGGTTCAGCAGCCGCCCTGAAACTATACGGAAGAGAATAAAACTGCCCTCATCCTCGTTTAATATTATCCCGAATATCGTTTTTTTCAAGGGTTTTTTGTCACGTTTTTGTATTACAGATTTGCAAGGTCTTCGCCCGCCCGTCATTATTTCTTCGATAAATATTATGATAAAAAAGGTAAGATATATTATAATAAATTAATCATCTACTTAGAAACAGGGCGCGCGGGAGGCAGTATGAAAATCAGTTCATGGATTGGTGTGCTGGTTGTAATTGTTTTTGCGGTTTTATTGAGCGGCTGCACAGGCGGGATGTCCAGCGCGTCCGCGTCCGGAGGGGCCACCGCCACGGATGTCGAAGCTTCACCCAGCCCGACCGCGCAGGTCAGCCCCTCGACCGCCACCCCTACCGTGCCCAGCACACCCTCAGCGACGCCGGAAAGCCCGACATCCACGCCCCCGCAGCCGGCAACCCCGCAAACCCCCACCCAGCAGCAGCCCACCGAAACAAGCTCCGCGCCAACCAGCCAGCCCAGCCCGACCATCGCCGGGACATCTGCCAGCGCCTGTACCAATGTGGCCGGGTTCTTTGGCGATGTCACCATCCCGGATGGAACCGCCTTCCAGCAGAAGCAGACCTTCACCAAAACCTGGCGCATCCGCAACGAAGGCACGTGCACGTGGAGCAAGGATTACATGCTCGTTTTTTACGGCCGCGACCAGATGAGCGGACCGCAGAGTAATCCCATGCCGGCCGCGGCGCCGGGTGAGATTGTGGATGTTTCGGTCAACCTGGTTGCGCCTTCATCCGGCGGAGCATTCACCGGGCTGTGGGAGTTTCAAGATCCGACCGGCGCGCGTTTTGGGACGGGCAGCGGTGGGCATGACCCGATCTGGGTCAAGATCGGGGTGACCATTTTTGACGCCAGCGGCACGGCCGTGCCGGTCGGCTCCACGCCTGTGCCGGTGCGCGCCGGTCAGGCCAACAGCAGCCCGGCCAGCGACCCGGCGGCCAGTACCCCCGCGGCCGGTCAGCCCACCAGTACCCCGGCTGCGGCAGGCTGCGCGCCGCAGCGCAACACTGACTACGATCAGCAAATCCTTACCAAAATCAATACTGCCCGCGTCGCGGCCGGTTTGGACGCGCTGACCTTAAATCCAAAATTATCGGCTGCGGCCTACGCTCACAGCGTGGATTTGGCCTGCAATCACTTTGTGGATCACACCGGCAGTGACGGTTCAACCTGGTATACGCGCATTGTGGCGCAAGGCTACACCTGGAGCTGGGCTTCCGAAAATACATACGTCGGCAACCCGGCTTTTGGAGGCACGCCGGATGGCGCCTTTACCTGGTGGATGAATAGCAAGATCCATCACGATACCATTTTCTCAACCCGGTTCAGCGAGATTGGGGTCGCTTATGTTTTCCTGGCCAGCAGCGACTGGGGTGGCTATTACAATGTCGAATTCGCCCACCCATAACTCCGCCCGTGTATGACATTCATCCTTCTTTTCTCAAACCCTATTGACGCCTCCATAGGAGAGGCATACAATCAATTAAGCAGGTCATTGCGACCGCGGCGATCTCCGATGAAGGAGATTGCTTCAGCCGGGGAAATCACCCTCCTTCGCAATGACAATTGAAATGAACGGTCAGGGTGCCTTATCCCCCGGATGGGAAGGCTCAATGGCGAAGCCGGTGCAAGTCCGGCACTGTCGCGCAACTGTGATTCAGGCGCGGGGAGGTGCTCCCCAGCCCTGATAAGTCAGGTCGCCCGCCCGGAACGTGGTTTCCCACTCTCTCGTCGAAAGGAGGTGGACCGGCGTCATACCCTTAAACCGCCCTTCCCCCTCCCCTGTCCAACCGGCAGGGGATTTTGATTCAATCATCTTAGCATTTTGGAGAATTTGCATGTTCCGTAAGCTGATCTTTGTCCTTATCACCCTGGCCCTGCTGTTGAGCGCCTGCGCTCCGGCTGCCACCCCAACCGTCGCCCCCACCGCCGCCGATGCTTCTACCGGGGCCATCAGCCTGACCGACGGGCTGGGCCGCACGGTCAAACTGGCCGGGCCGGCCCAGCGCATCATCACGCTGGCGCCCTCCAACACCGAGATCCTGTACGCGATCGGGGCTGGCAAGCAGGTGGCCGGGCGCGACTCGAATTCTGATTACCCGGCCGAGGTCAAGGCCCTGCCGGACCTGGGCGGTTTCGATAAATTTAATATGGAACAGATTGTGGCGCTCAAACCCGACCTGGTGATCCTGGCCGAGATCAACGCCAAGGAGCAGGTCAAGCAGTTTGAAAGCCTGGGGCTGACGGTCTTTTACCTCAACAACCCCAAGACGCTCGAAGATCTGTATGGCAACCTGGGCATCGTGGCGCAGTTGACCGGCCATGCCAGGGAATCCGCCGCGCTGGTGGACAGCCTCAAGGCGCGTGTGGCGGCTGTGGATCAGAAAATCAATATTTCGAGTTTCCATCCGGTGGTTTATTATGAAATTGACGCGACCGACCCGGCCAAGCCCTACACCATCGGGCCGGGCACCTTCATTGACCAGCTCATCGTGCGGGCTGGCGGCGCAGACATGACCACGCTGGCAGGCATCAGCGACGCTTATCCGCAGGTCAGCCTGGAGCAGGTCGTCAAAACCAACCCCGATCTGATCATCCTGGGCGACGCCATGTTTGGCACCAGCGTGGAATCGGTCGGCAAGCGCCCCGGTTGGGCCAGCCTCAAGGCTGTCACCGGCGCGCACGTTTACCCTTTCGATGACAACACCGTCAGCCGCCCCGGCCCGCGCCTGGTGGATGGTCTGGAAGCCCTGGCCAAACTGCTGCACCCGGAACTTTTCAAGTAACAAAGGCGCATGAAGAAATCGCTGCTGCCATACGCCTGGACAATCGCCATTCTGGTCGCCGCGCTGATTTTGAGCGTGGCGATCGGATCGGTATCCATCTCCCCGCTGGAGATCTGGCGGGCGCTGAGCGGGCAGGCCAGCAGCGAGACCACCAGCACCATCCTGTGGAGCATCCGCCTGCCGCGCACGGTGCTGATCGCGCTGGTGGGCGCGGCCCTGGCGGGCAGCGGCGCCGCCTACCAGGGCCTGTTCCGCAACCCGCTGGCCGACCCGTATCTGATCGGGGTGGCCTCGGGCGCGGGCCTGGGTGCCGTGCTGGCTATGTCGCTGAACTGGCCGTACACGCCGCTCGGCCTGCTGGCCGTCCCGGCCCTGGCCTTTTTAGCCAGCCTGCTGACGGTCGCGCTGGTGTATATGTTTGCGAGGAGCCGTGGGGATGTGCCGACCACCAACCTGATCCTGGCAGGCGTGGCGGTTTCGTCCTTCGCCGGGGCGCTGACCTCTTACCTGATGCTGCGCTCGACCGGCGAGCTGCGCCGCGCCATCGGCTGGCTGCTGGGCGGTGTCAGCCTGACCGGCTGGCCGTCGATCTTTGCGCTGGTACCCTATCTGTCGATCGGATTGGGGACGCTGGTGCTGAGCGGGCACGCGCTCAACCTGCTGCAGTTTGGCGATGACCAGGCCGCCCAACTTGGGCTGGATACGCGCCGCGCGCGCCTGATCATCATTCTGGCCGCCTCGCTGGTGACTGCCGCGGCGGTTTCCTTCGCGGGCATCATCGGCTTTATCGGGCTGATCGTGCCGCATGTGGTGCGTATCTTTTGGGGGGCAGATTACCGCCGGATTGTACCGCTCAGCATCCTGGGCGGCGCCAGCCTGCTGCTGCTGGCTGACATCCTGGCGCGGGTGCTGATCGCCCCGCAGGAACTGCCGGTCGGGATTGTGACCGCGCTGGCGGGCGCACCCTTTTTCCTGTGGGTGCTGCGCCGCGGGCGCAGCCTGGGGCACTGGTAGCCGTGGACTTGCCGTTCCGCCTGGGCGCGACCTCCTATATCATCCCGGCTGACCTGCTGGCGAATGCGCGCTATCTGGCGGGCCGGGTGCAGGATATGGAGCTGGTGCTGTTTGATCTGGAGGATGGCCGCAGCAACCTGCCCACACCGGCCGAGGTCGAGGCCTTGAACGAGCTGGCCGGGCAGAGCGGGCTGAGTTTCACCGTACACCTGCCGCTCGACCTGCGCCTGGCGGAGGACGGCGGCGCCGGGCACATCTCGCTCGAG
>CAIWAX010000474.1 GCA_903910795.1 uncultured Anaerolineae bacterium | reverse complement strand
CTCAGGCTCCATACGCCGTACTTGCGTTGTTGGGCGAACCTGGCGCAGGGAAAAGTACCCTGATGCGTAAATTCGTGCGTGACTATGTCAGAAAACGGATTGAGGACCCTTCGGCGCTTTTACCCATTTTTACTTCACTAAGCAGCTATAAAAACGGGACGCCTCTCACTTTTCTGCGTGAAGAATGGAAAAGGATGCTCGGCTTCGATGGATTAGATGAGGCCCTGGCCGCCGGGCGGGTTTGGCTTTTTATCGATGGATTGAATGAAATGCCGCGTAAAGGGTACGATACCCGCGTGGCACAGTGGCGCGCTTTCCTGCGTGAATATGTGGCGCCTCACGGTAACCGGGCCCTGGTGGCCTGCCGTGTGGCTGATTATGGTGAAGGTATCAGCGCGCCACGTCTTCTTATTCATGCAATGGATGATGAGCATATTCACAATTTTCTGCGAAAGCGCATTCCCGACCGCGCTGAAATGCTCTGGCATGAATTGGAACACGACATGAAGGAAGAGCGGGGAGCAATTTATGAATTGGCGCAAATCCCCTTCTGGCTGGTGATGCTGACACGGCTTTCCGGCAAAACCGGCTTGCCGCGCAACCGCGCCAGCCTTTTAGATGAATTCATCAAAACCTGGCTGGATTATGAGAACAGCCGGCCGGCCGGGCGTTTTCTCAATGACATCCTGCGGCAGGCTTTCATGGATGGTCTCACCGCCCTGGCATGGGCTGGCCTGACACGCAGTCAGAATTACACCTTCCGGTTGAAGGATGCCTGTAAAATTCTAAATGACAAACAAAGTGTAGTATCTGCCGATAATTTATTGGGATTGGCACAGGATTGCAGCCTGCTCACAATTGAAGGCGATGGTCTCAGATTCCAACACCAGTTATTGCAGGAGTTTTTTGCTGCGCGCGAACTTGCACGCAGGTTTACAGCAGGGAAGTATCTGCGAGCTAAGTGGCGCACCCCCTGGAGGCGCTGGCGGTTTGTCAAAAGCAAATGGGATCCGCTTCCTTCCCCACCGTTAACCGGATGGGAAGAGGCGGTTATCTTGGGAGCTGGGATGCTGAATGCAAAACAAGCTGAAACGCTGACGTTAGTTATCTTGAAAGACACCCCTGTGCTGGCAACGCGCTGCTCAGTGGAATCAGGCGCACCCATGAGCCCGGAAACCATAAATAAAATCAGGGCGCGCTTGCTGCAAGACTTGCAAAGCCCGCGACTGCGGCTGCCAGCCCGCCTGGAGGCCGGGAAGGCGCTGGCAAAAATGGGTGATCCACGTTTATTAAGACAAACGCGCGAAATCAAAGACGCTGCATCAAAAATCTTTCAGTTCATTGAACCTGATTGGGTGGATGTGCCGGAAGGTGTATTTAGGATGGGAACAAATCCGCAAGAATCATTGATTCTTACAATCTCGAAACTTAAACCCTCGCCGGATGAATTGCCAGCCCATGACGTTTTTATCAGTGCCTTCAAAATGGCGCGCTACCCTGTCACGGTGGCAGAATACCGCTGTTTTGTGGATGCGGGCGGTTACAACAACGACTCGTATTGGCTGAATGAAAAAGGCCTGCGCTGGCGAAACGCGCCATTACCTTTTGAAGAAAGTTACGCGGCTATTTACATCAAAATGTTGCGTGAAAACCAAAAACAACTTTTGATGGACATTGACGGTTGGGTAAAACAGGGTGCATGGTCACCCGCACAAGCGGAAAATGCCCGCAGGCAAATGCAAATGAATGATGAAGCCATAAGAACCCAATGGGATGATTTCGAAGCTCAAAAGCGGAATCCCGATGGACAGGTTTTTCGGCCATACCTGTGGGATGAAACCAGTTTTACCCTTTCCAACCAGCCGGTAGTGGGGGTGACCTGGTATGAAGCCTGCGCCTACGCAGCCTGGTTGACCGAAATGCTCCATACACAAAAACTGCTTGACAGAACCATGCACGCGCGTTTGCCGACCGAAGCCGAATGGGAAAAAATTGCGCGTGGCGGGAAGTTTGGGCTGTGGGCCTGGGGCAGCCTTTGGAATGATAACCGTGCCAACACACTTGAAGGACGCGTGATGAAACCCAGCCCGGTTGGCGCTTATCCAGGCGGCGCAAGTCGATTTGGAGTACAGGATATGCCGGGCAATGTGTGGGAATGGTGCTCTGATTGGTATGCGCAAGGAACCTACCCACAGCGCGCTGGCCAGCAAGTGAAAAACCCGGTTGGCCCGGAACAAGGCAGTCGGCGTGTTTTGCGCGGCGGTTCGTGGTCCTACGATCGGGATGGCGCCCGTTGTGCCTACCGCTACAGTGACGTACCCGACGACTTCTACGACGACCTCGGTTTTCGTTTGGTGTGCTCCCCATCATCACCTCTGAACTCTAAAACTCTGTCCTCTGAATCTCTGAATCCCTTCCCCGCGTAGCGGGTCGCGTTAAAAATTTTCAGGAGTCTTGCCATGACTTTGCAGGAACAACTGTGTGATTGGGAAAATGTGCGGCTGGCTTACCAGAATGCCTCGCGCGGCAAGCGCGGGCTTGGCCCGACATTTGCTTGGCGGCTGGCAAAAAACAGTCACTTCCGCGTCGTAAGGCGCGTTGTGAAGGGTTTACCCAGGAGCGCGGCGGTTCGTGGAACAACAATCGAAATAACGCCCGTTGTGCCTACCGCAACAGAAACGAACCCGACAACTTCAACAACAACATCGGTTTTCGTTTGGTGTGCTCCACATCATTATCGTTCAAGTGTGCGCCGGAAATGCAAAGCAGCGAAGAACTTCTTTGCCGAGGTTTATAATGATGGCTGGGTAACATCCTGTCCGCGTCTATTTCAAAATAGCCGGGCTAATATCAAACCTGCCCGACGCCTGGGTTTACTCCCCGCGTCGGGCTAAGCCATCCTAAGAACGTGTAAAAGTATTAATCCGCAGTTTTGATTCGCCCTCCCGACCCCCATCCCCCGCCTTCCTGCGAAGAACACGCAGGCGAGATCGGCCCCAAATCCAAGAGCGGGATTTGGAGGAAGGGGCCAAAAACCCCCTCCCGGCCTCCCCCAAATACCCCGGTTTTAAGGTATTTTTATCGATAGTTCGTACAATCCATGTTCATTCAGGAGAAAAAAAATCATGTCCGAAGAAAAAGAGTATATTCCCCGCAGCGCCATGAGCATCCATGCCCACCCGGATGATCAGGAATTCAGCGTGGCCGGAACCCTGGCCAAATGGGCCAGGGCTGGCTGTGAGATCACGTCCGTCATTCTGACCAGCGGCGACGGCGGTTCAAATGACCCCGCGCATGATGCCAGTTACAAACCAACCCTGGCCCGTATCCGTGAAGGCGAGCAAAGCGCCGCGAGTGAGGTGCTGGGCGTCAAGAAAACCATTTATATGCACCTGCCGGATGGCGAGCTGGAGCCAACCGTGGCCCTGCGTAAGGAACTGACCAAAATTATCCGTGCCCACAAGCCGGAGGTGGTGGTGACTGGCGACCCGCAAGGCGTTTTCTACGGCAACGGCTACATCAATCACCCCGATCACCGTGCCGCAGCCCAGCTTGCCACCTACGCCGTTTTCCCCTCATCCGGCTCACGCCTGGTATTTGCGGATCTGCTGGCCGAAGGTTTTGAGCCGCATAATGTCAAACGCCTGTATCTGCACGGCCCGGAGAAACCCGATACCTGGGTGGATATCAGTGAAACCATCGAAATAAAAATCGCCGCGCTCAGGAAACATGCCTGCCAGTTGGGTGATTGGGACCCGGAGAAAATGATCCGCGAATGGGCAGAGAAGGACGGCAAGGAAAAAGGTTTCAGTTACGCAGAATCCTACAAGGTCATGATTCTGGAACAGGAACAGCCAGAGAATTGAGCCCTGACCACCAAAAGCTGTAAAAAAACAAAGGCGCCTGAAGTTCAGGCGCCTTTGTTATAAAGCAAACAAAAAATAGCCCAGCGCGGCCGAGACCAGCGTGACCGTGACGTTATCAATGTCCCGCTGAGGCAGGGATTCGACCAGGGTGGCCGCCAGCGCAATCAACGTGACCGGCAGCAGATAATGGCTCAACGGCCCGGCAAACAGCCCCAGCGCCACGTACACCCCCAATACAAACACCGTCATGAACCAGCCACCAAAAAAGACACCCAGCGAACCAGCCACCGACTTTTGCGGGCTGTGAAAAAGCTTCGGTGATTTAATCCGCCGCCCGATCAGATCGGCAATGCCATCGCCGCCGCACATCATCATCAACGCGGTCATTCCCACCGGGGAATCTTTCCAAAATACCAGCGTCAACAGGACGAACATCAGCCCATAATACAGCGGTCCGCGCAGGATCTCTTTTGGATCACCGCTGCGCGACATGGCTTTGACCGAAGCCTCATCCTTGATCACCCCCAGACCGGTCAGCGCGAACTGGATGGTGATAGCCAGGGGCACGAGCGCCGCCAGCCAGCGTGCATACCACACGTCCGGGAAGAACAACCAGCACAGCACAAAGATCGGACCGGTGCCGATGTGAATGACCTTGCGGCTCAGGCGGCTTTCAATCCAGCCACGCCCCGCAAAAAAATCCATCAACCGCAGCCAGCCCAGCGCAGCCACAAAGGTTAAAAATACGGCAAGTAAAGGATGCATGGCAACTCCTGGATCACGAATGGCCTATTTTAGCAGTTTTCTGCATATAATAGGCGGACTTTATGAATACTTCCACCTCCCCCTCTCGTGAATTCTGGTTTGGCGTGCGCGCAGAACTGCCCATCCTGTTGGGTGTCATTCCCTTCGGTTTGATCTATGGCATCCTCGCTCTCGGCGCCGGGCTCAGCCCCTTTGATGCACAGGCCATGTCCACCGTGGTTTTTGCCGGTTCTGCCCAGTTTATGACGGCCCAGTTGATCAGCGCTGCCACACCCATGCTGGTGGTCATCGTGACCGGATTTGTGATCAACCTGCGGCATGCGCTTTATAGCGCTTCTATCGCGCCGTATACAAAACACCTGCCGCTCTCCTGGAAAGCCGCCCTGGCCTACCTGTTGACAGATGAGGCCTACGCAGTCACCATCATCCATTACCAGCAGGAAGGCGAACTGACCTATAAACATTGGTTCTTCCTGGGCGCGGGCTTGGCGCTCTGGACTTGCTGGCAGATCAGCACCGGGGTGGGCATCTTCCTGGGCGCGCAAATCCCGGCCGCATGGGGGTTGGATTTTGCCCTGCCGCTGACGTTCATTGCTCTGGTGGTGCCCGGATTAAAGGATCGTCCCGGAGTTATTACGGCTGCTATCGCCAGTCTGGCCGCCCTGCTGTTTTTTGGATTTCCGTTCAAACTCGGTTTACTGGCATCCGCCTTCGTTGCGATTGCAGCCGGGTTATGGAGTGAGGGCAAATGAATATCTGGCTTGTTATGATCATCATTGGCCTGTTTACCTTTGCCACCCGTTTTATTTTTATCGCTCTTTTGGAACGCATTAAATTACCGAGGAATTTTCAACGCGCGCTGCGCTTTGTGCCCATCGCCGTGCTGAGTGCCATTATTGCCCCGGAACTGGGATATACCAACAATCAGTTGGCCCTCATACCCACCAATCCGCGCCTGCTGGCAGGTATTGTCGCCACGCTGGTGGCGTATAAAACCAAAAGCGTGATTTGGACCATTTCCGCGGGAATGGCGGTCTTCTGGGTTTTGCATCTCTGGATGTAAAAGAGAGTAAAACACTGCCTGGGTGAATAGGGATAGGTTATGGTGTGAACGAAGCACAAAAATCGCCTGTATCTCCCAACCCTGCCCGCGCACCGCGGAGATCATAATCACGGGTCTTTCTTTTTTAAAGAGAACCCGAGGTCAGCCTTGAAACTGCAGGGGTTCCATCCTTTATTTATTTTCCGCACAGGGTTTCCCGCCCCTCAAATTAATGGAAAGGTGTAAAGCTTGAACGTAAAACTCGCGATTGCTGAAGAATGCAGCCCTGACGGCTGCCAGGTGAAGCTGTTTTCCGACGGACACAGCCTGAACGCGGTCTATCTCACCCGCATGAAAGGGCGGGTGAGCGTTCACCCCGGCCAACTGGTACTCCTCAATATGGACACGGCCGTCCCGGAGATCTCGTGGCGGTGGCATCGGCTGAAGGTGGTCGAGGTGCAGCCGGGCGGGGTGCTGTTGGATGACCGCGGCTTGCGCCAGGTGACAGGCACGGTCGCGCTGGGGCTGACGCTGGATTTGCAGCCAGGCCAGACGGTTTTTACCAACGGCAACCAGGATGGCTCCTGTGAGATCCACGGGCTGCTGCTGGGGGATCAATTGGCACAGCCGGAACAGTTCGAACAGGTGATCCTGCCGCGCATTCAGGCCATCCTGGCCTCGATGACCTAGGTTCAGTCAGTAGATATAATTTGGGGTTGTCTCAAAACCTTTTGAGACAACCCCTTTGTGTTAACCGGAATATTTATTTTTCAAATGGATATTTGACCCCAATATCAGCCCGGATGGCATCCATTAATTCCATGTTTGCCAGCGTCTCGGCGTGCGGCATGCCCGGACTTTCCAGCAGGCCAGCGCGGATACAGCGCATGGCTTCCTCGGTCTGGTATTCAAATCCACCGCCACGCAGAGGCCGGGTGATGGTGATTTCCTGATTATTGGTGACCATGCTGGCCTTTGTCGCCGCCCAAAAGTTGGCATGCAGGCGGATGTAACCCTCGGCGCCGTAGATGTAAAAATCATTGACGTTATTGCTGAGGAAACTGCTGTGAAACTGCGAGATTGCTCCGTTGTCATATTGCAGCAAAACCGCGGTCATCTCATCTACACCGGTTTTGCTGAGCTTGGCCATTGAGGCGAAAGATGACGGCTGGCGGCCCATGACCCATTGGGATACCGCTATCGGGTAAATGCCCATATCCAGCAGGGTTCCACCGGCCAGCTCAGGGTTCTGCCAGCGGTCACTTTCATCTACGGGCGCAGCAAACCCAAAGGTGCCCACCATTAGCTTGATTTCGCCGATCAGGCCTTGATCCAGCCAGGTGCGCACAGGAGCGTACACTGGCAGAAAACGCGTCCACAAGGCTTCCAAAAGGAAGACTTTTTTGGCGCGCGCAAGCTCGATCAGCTCCCTGGTTTCTGCCGCGTTGACTGTCAGCGGTTTTTCGCACAGAACCGGTTTGCCAGCTTCCAGGCAGAGCTTGATATTCTCATAATGGAAAGGGTGTGGAGTGGCGATATAAACGGCATCCACTTCGGGGTCATTGACCATGCTTTCATAGCTGTTATAGACTTTCGCGCCGCCGTACTGGTTTGCGAAAGCCTGACCTCGTTCGGGGTTGGTGCTGGCAACTGCATAAAGGGCGGCATTCTTAATGACCGCCAGCCCCTGTGCAAACTGGTGGGCGATGCGGCCGGGGCCAATCAGACCCCATTTAAATTTCTTATCTGTCATGGTAAGCTCCTGGTACAGGTTTTTGGATGGAAGAGATAAAAACGTATGAAGTGAATGAATGATTTGATTGTAAGAGTGTCAGGGGGGTATAGTCAAGAGCGATCATGCTTAATAGTATTTTCAAGCACGGTTTTCGACAATATTTCTTGTATTTTCAAAAAGAACATGCCGGTTTTAGAGGCCGCGCATGAATCAGGAGAGCCGGGGACGCCGACCCCGGCTCTCTTTCAAAGGAGGAGAAGAGAAACGCTTACACTCTTAATTTATCACTTTTTGCAACAGGCTGCTTGACGCCTGGCCTATGCCAACCCTATGTTTCCCCCACAAACCAGCTTTTCGAGCTAAAATCAGAACAAAAATTCTGTTATACTGTAAAAATACGTGCACTCCTATTTTGGCATGCCCGAACAAAAGCCTATAAATTGACATGATTCAGGCAGCAATGACCAGGTATATGTGGAAGGCGCCAGGAAGCGATTTATGACAAAATCTTACTCACGATATGTGTGTCAGCAATGCGGGCGGGTATCCGCGTCCTATATGGGCAAATGCCCGCAGTGCGGCTCTTTTAACAGCATGGCGGAGGAGCTGGTCCAGGAAGAAGCCCCGGCAAAATCTCCCAATGCTTCCCGCGGGCTGACCGGCCGCAGCGCCCCACGCCGCATCAACGACGTGGCGATTGACCCGGAGCCGCGCATGGTGGTTCCCATCAGCGAGTTTTCGCGCGTGCTGGGCGGGGGTATCGTTCCCGGTTCAATTGTGCTGATTGGCGGTGACCCAGGCATCGGTAAATCCACGCTCATGCTCCAGATGGCACTCGAGATGGCCAAAAGCCAGCGTGTATTGTATGTTTCCGGCGAGGAATCAGAACGCCAGATCAAAATGCGGGCTGACCGGCTGCTGGAGGCGGGCGGGAAACTTCCCGATAACCTGTATCTGGTGACAGAGACCAACCTGTCCACCATCCTGGATCATAACCGTGAGATTCGCCCGGCGCTTTTGATCGTTGACTCGATTCAGACTGTTTACCTGCCCGAACTGGATTCATCGGCCGGGTCTGTATCGCAGGTGCGCGAAACCTCATCACAACTCCGCGAACTGGCCAAATCCAGCGGCGTGTCGGTCTTTGTGATCGGGCATGTCACCAAGGAAGGTGTGATCGCCGGTCCGCGTGTGCTTGAACACATTGTCGATACCGTTCTTTACCTGGAGGGCGACCGCTTTCAGGCTTACCGTTTGCTGCGTTCAGTTAAGAACCGCTTTGGCGCAACCGCCGAGGTGGGTGTCTTTGAAATGCGCGAGCGCGGGTTGGTGGAAATCACCAACCCATCCGAGGCTTTCCTGGCCGAGCGCATGGTCAACGCGCCCGGCTCTGCCATTGCCGTGTCCATGGAAGGCACCCGGCCCCTCTTGGTGGAAGTTCAGGGATTGACCTCGCCAGCCCAGTTTGGGAACGCCCGCCGCACCCCCAACGGCGTGGATTACAACCGCCTCTTAATGCTGGCGGCTGTCCTGACCCGCCGCCTGGGTTTCAAATTGGGCGAACAGGATATTTTTGTGAACGTGGTAGGCGGGATGAAGATTGACGAACCCGCCGCTGACCTGGCGATCACCGCCGCCATCACTTCCTCGATGAAAGATGTTTCTGTGCGCGCCGATGCCGTCTTGATCGGGGAAGTGGGATTAGCCGGGGAACTGCGCCTGCCCGGACAGATGCCCGTTCGCCTGCGGGAAGCCCAGAAGCTGGGTTTCAAGGTAGCGATTGTGCCCAGGCGTCTGCACAAAGCCGAACCCTGGCCGGAAAATATCCAGATCATCGAAGTCCGCTCCATTTACCAGGCCCTGGATGCAGCTTTCAGCGCTGAGCCCAAGGGCTCACCCAAAAGCAAGGAAAGCGCCTGAGATTGCGAAGGCCGACTCGGGTAAATTCCACCCAGAATCAAAAAAGGACGGCGTAAAGCCGTCCTTTTTTTTATTTACGTGGGTATTTCAGGCCCTGGCCTGGGCGACCACGGCAGCAAATGCCTGTGGATCACGCACAGCCAGATCGGCCAGCATCTTGCGATTGAGGTTGATATTAGCCTTTTTCATGGCAGAAACCAACCGGCTGTAGCTGATTCCATTCAAACGCGCAGCAGCATTGATACGGGCAATCCAGAGCTTGCGCAGATCGCGTTTGCGGACACGGCGATCGCGGGTGGCATACCACATGCTCTTGAGCATGGCCTCGCTGGCCCGCTTGAAAAGAAAGTGACGAGTGCCGCGCTGGCCCTGGGTAAACTTAAAAACTTTCTTGTGGCGCAGATGTCCTTGCGGACCACCTTTTACACGCATATTTCAAAACCTCCTGCAAACCTCCGGGCGTCGGTGAAGAGTTTCACGTCGAGCAAAGCTCTTCCTTCCAGTTGCGTACACCCGGTAGCCGCAATTAAAAAATTGGATACGATGGCCTACTTCATATTCGGCACTAAACGACGGATGCGCTTGATGATACCGCGTCCTTTGACGGGCACCATTTCGAGGAACTGCGCTTTGGTGCGCTTGGAAGTGTGGCGGCGTAAATGGCTCTTGCCACCTTTCGTGCGAACCAACAGCCCCGACGCAGTCAGGCGGAAACGCTTCGACGTTGCCTTATGGGTCTTGAGCTTGAACTTACCTGATCTTGGCTTTTGAGGCACAGCAACTTACTCCTTTCAGACAAATTAACCACGGGGGTATTTAACCTCTCGCGGGATATCACAAGATACGGAGACGTTCTTTCTTTCCTGTCCGGTTCAGCCTGTCTTCTGGCTAACTTTCCTTGACAGGTTTTGCCTTGGCAGGGCCAAGCACCACCAGCATGGTTCGGCCTTCAATGATAGGAGTTTGTTCAATCACGCTGACATCCGCCAGGGATTGAGCAATCTCGCGCAAGTCTTCGAGGGCAATTTCGGGATAATCCATTTCGCGCCCGCGGAACTTGATGGTAACGCGCACCTTGTGGCCCTGATTCAACCAGCGGCGGGCATCTTCCACCTTGAAACCGCGGTGCGCCTCGTTTGTCTTGGGGCGCAGACGGATTTCCTTGACTTCGATCTTGACCTGAGCCTTCTTGGCTTCGCGTTCTTTCTTTTCGCGCTCAAAAAGGAATTTCCCGAAATCAAGCACCCGGCAAACTGGCGGCGCAGCATTCGGCGAAACTTCCACAAGATCCATATCGGCATCGCGCGCGATTTGGAGTGCCTGGCGAATAGGAACAACTCCTACATTTTCACCGGTTGGACCGATCAGGCGCACTTCCGGAACACGGATGGCCTCATTTACTCGAAACTCTTGCTCTGCGATATGCGTCTCCTTGAATCAACAAACACTACACCAGCCAAGTTTGGCCGGTAATTGAGCGAATGGATAATACCACAGACACCCCGGTGCGTCAAACCATTTAATGGCAAAAAACGAATTGATCAAATTTTTAGAATAACCAAACAGTTACGCACCATTACCGGCAGTGAAAAGTGATCGATACTGAGCTTATGGGTATTTTCCATTTTACCACGCCGCTTTCGGCTTGTGCCATTTCACACAAAATGGAAGCTTTTATATATATTCAGCTCCTGATTCGGGACTATAATTAAACTTTGTATTTTTAACCTATCACAAAATCAGGTATCTTGCACGGAGAAAACTCAATGGATTCCAATCAATCTGCCCCTATCAAAAAAGTCGCGATCAGCACCGGCGGCGGCGACGCACCCGGTTTGAACGCAGTCATCCGCGCCGCGGCGCTCTCGGCTATTGCGCGCGGCTGGGAACTATACGGCATCCGCGACGGTTTTCACGGGCTGCTTCTGCCCGAAGAATACCCGGATGGCGGCCTTATCCATCTGACTCGTGAAAGGGTCAGCGGCATCACCCACTTGGGCGGCACGATTCTCGGCACTACCAATCGCAATAACCCGATGCGTTACCCGATCATCGGCCCGGATGGCAAAATCGAAGAAGTTGACCGCACTGACGAACTGGTGCGCGCCTTCCGGTTGCACCACATCGATGCGCTTATCACGGTGGGCGGCGATGGTTCGCTGGCAATTGCCAGTGTGCTCTCCAGAAAAGGCCTGCGCTTGATTTCCGTCCCCAAGACTATCGACAATGACCTCGATAAAACCGATGTGACTTTTGGTTTCGATACCGCGGTTGGCTTCGCCACCGAGGCGCTTGACCGCCTGCACTCGACTGCCGCTTCTCACGGGCGCGTGATGGTGGTAGAGGTGATGGGCCGTTATGCTGGCTGGATTGCGCTGCATTCCGGCGTGGCTGGCTCAGCAGATGTGATCCTGATCCCCGAAAAACCCTATGATATTAACAAAGTTGTGGAGAAAATCCGCGAGCGTGACACGCGCGGCAATAAATTCACGATTGTAGTGGTGGCCGAAGGCGCCGCGCCTCTGGGCGGCGCGATTTCTGTGGTTGAAAAGGAAGCTGGGAAGGCCGAACGGTTGGGCGGTGTTGGTGAAAAAGTGGCCGCCGAAATCCACGAAATTTCTGGCAAAGAAACTCGCGTGGTGGTGCTCGGTCATTTGCTGCGCGGCGGTTCGCCCACTGCTCTTGACCGTCTGACGGCTCTGCGCTTTGGCGCCGCAGCAGTACGCGGCCTGGAACAGGGCGAAGGCGGTGTCATGGTGGCCCTTGAGGCGCAGAACGTAAAATACGTGCCGATTGAAGAAGCCATGGGGAAGATGAAAATGGTGCCAATGGATTCTGATACGGTCACAACCGCCATCGACCTGGGCATCTCTTTTGGTTAATCCATTCAGATAAGCAAAAGCGCCCTGCTCCTTGAAGAGCGGGGCGCTTTATTGTTAAGTCTTTTCGGTAAAAATTACAGTTCGCTGGAGCGTTTCGCGATGCGCTCTGCCACCCGCGCCTGGAATTCGGCAAAGGGGATGTTGTTGTTCTGACTGCCGTCCCGGCCGCGCAGAGAAACCGTTCCGGCGTTGCGTTCATTGTCGCCAACCACCAGCATATAGGGCACTTTCATCAATTGCGCCGAGCGGATTTTGCTGTTCATGCGCTCAGAGTTCATATCGGCGCTGGCGCGCACGCCCTGTTCGCGTAGTTGGGCCGCCAGTTGAATGGCATATTCATTCTGCCCATCCGTGATCGGAATGACGCGTACCTGTTCGGGCGCCAGCCAGACAGGGAAGGCCCCTGCGTAATGTTCAATCAGGAAACCAATCATGCGTTCGTGCGTGCTGAGCGGGGCGCGATGAATGCACAGTGGGATTTCTTCCTCGCCGGCTTTGTTGGTGAATTTCAGGTCAAAACGCTCGGGCACAGCAAAATCGACCTGGTTGGTGGCCAGCGTGAACTGGCGTCCAACCGCGCTCCAGATTTGCACATCGATCTTGGGGCCATAGAAAGCAGCCTCGTCCTCGGCTTCCACAAATGGGACGTTGCCGTTCTGCATGGCGCGCCGCACCATATCTTCGGTTTTGAGCCACAGCCGCTCGTTGTTGACATATTTTTTACCCAGGCCAGCCCTGGAATGCAGCGAAAGCTGCATGACAAATTTGTCAATTCCGAACAGGTCAAAGTATTTCTTGTACAGATCCACCACACCCATAAATTCCTGCTCAAACTGTTCTTCTGAGCAGTAAATGTGCGCATCGTTCATTTGCATCGAGCGCACGCGCATCAGCCCAAACAATTCGCCGGATTTCTCATAACGGTAGCAGGTGCCGTATTCCGCCAGGCGGATGGGCAGGTCACGATAGGAACGCGGGCGCGCGCCAAAGATTTTATGGTGCATGGGGCAGTTCATCGGTTTGACGTAATACTTTACGCCTTCCAATTCCATCGGTGGGTACATGCTTTCGGCATAATATGGCAGGTGCCCCGAGCGCAGGAACAGATCTTCCTTTGTCAGGTTGGGAGTCCGCACCCGGCTGTATCCGGCTTTGTCCTCCATTTCCTTTGCCAGTCTTTCCAACTCCTCGATCAAAATACCGCCGTTCGGCAGCCAGAGAGGCAGGCCGGGGCCAACCTCGTCATCAAAGATAAAGATATCCAAATCCTTGCCCAGCTTGCGGTGATCGCGTTTTTTGGCTTCTTCCAGCATCTGGAGGTATTGTTTCAGGTCGTCCGGCTTTTCCCAGGCCGTGCCGTAAATACGGGTCAACATCTTGTTATGCTCATCGCCGCGCCAGTAGGCACCCGCGATCGACGTCAACTTGAAAGCTGATGGGTTAATTTGTTTGGTGGTTTCAACATGCGGGCCGCGGCATAGATCCGTGAATGTATCGCTCATATAGAGCGAAATTTCGGGGTTTTCCTTGAGCGGGTTGCCATATTCATCCAGACCGCCTTTTTCCAGGCCGTCGATCAATTCCAGCTTGTAAGGCTGATCTTTAAAAACCTGGCGGGCCTCATCAGCCGAGACAATTTTCTTCTCAAATTTGTGCTGTCCAGCCACGATCTGGCGCATACGCTTTTCGATCTTTTCAAGATCTTCCTGGGTGATGGCCTGTGGCAGGTCAAAGTCATAGTAAAAGCCGTTCTCCACGGGCGGGCCGATGGTATATTTCGTTTCCGGGTAAAACTCGAGGACAGCCTGTGCCATCACGTGCGCGGCTGAGTGGCGGATGCGGTAGAGCAGTGTATCTTCATAGCGTTCTTGAGACATTTTGGACTCCTTGTTTGAGTAAACCTGCATAACGGTAACATGGTGCTCCGCATTTGATAAACATGTGCCCTGTGGGTTCAGCGGTGGGCAAATGGAAAGTACCCACCCGCAGGGCGTATGTAAGTTCAGTATCGAACCGGGAATATCCCAATAGAAAACTCCCGCCCATTGCTGGGGCGGGAGTTTTGCTCACGCGGTTCCACCCAGATTACCGTCAAGGACGGTATCTCGTAGGGCCTGTAACGAGGCCAGTCGTGCACCTTACTCTCAGTGGATTTCAGGGTTATGCTCGCGGGGGGTTTTCGGCGGTGGAGGCTGGAACCGGCTCTCAGTCATTGGCCGGTTCTCCCTGTCAGCATCCGGGCCGCGTACTCGTCCCGGTCACAGCGTTCTATGATTTGTGTGGGCGGAATAGGACTCGAACCTACGACCTTTGCGATGTCAACGCAATGCTCTAACCAACTGAGCTACCCGCCCGGGCAGACAAGTATTATAAACGCAAGGTAGCGAAAATAGCAAGGTATTACAGCAATTCCGAATCTGAAATCTGGTAAGCTCATAAGCAGCAGATTCGCGCCTTGGCCCGTCTACTCCCAGGCCAGACTGAACTTACATTAACCCTGTGGGTGGGTACTTTCCATTAGACATTCGTTTATTCGTGGTTCTTATTCGTGTGGTGTTGCTTTGGTCACTTTACGCTCGAAAATCAGGCAAACACGATCTGGTCGCCCCAGATCAAGGTTGCCACGAAGCAAACACTCCAGCATGCTGGTGTTATACTTAATTCCCATCAAGTGAGTTCATTCTTCGCCTGTCAGGTAACGCCAATAACTGCAAATACAAGGAGAACCATGGCCACTCTTAAATCTGTTTACCAGCTAAAAATAACCCTCAAAGGCAGCAAACCGCCCATCTGGCGCCGAGTTTTGGTGCCCGAAAACATCACGCTTTACAACCTGCATGAAATCATTCAAATCGTCATGGAATGGCAGGATTACCACCTGCACGCGTTCACGATCGCCGGGCAAATCTACGGCAACCCTGAGGATGATGGAAATGACGACTTTGGCACAAAAAACGAAACCCGCTACCATCTCAATAAATTGGGACTGAGCGAAAAAGCCAGATTTTCTTACGAATACGATTTTGGCGACAGTTGGGATCACACCATCCTGGTTGAGAAAATCCTTCCCGCGCTTCCCGCCGAGCATTACCCGGTTTGTATCGCCGGGAAACGGGCCGCTCCGCCCGAAGACACGGGCGGCATCTGGGGTTATGAAAATTTACTGCAAGTGATTGCCGACCCGGCCCATGAAGATCACGCTGAAATGATTGAATGGATTCCTGAAGGTTTCGATCCCGAAGAATTTGATCTCGACGCGGTGAACGTGGCCCTGCAGCACCTCAGCCCTGCGAACAAATAGTAAGAATCCGCCAGAGAGCCAGAGGAAGAGAATTCTGTTTCTCCCACAGCAGATCAAGGCGCGGCGACAGCAGCCATGGTTGCAAAACCTAAATAATGTCCCAAACATCTTTCACGTCCGATGGCGCGCCACTTCGGGAATGAAAATTGCTGGATAAAGCGTGAAATAAAGTGAATCCTTATGCAAAAACCGCTTACCCAAAAAGATATTGAAGATGATCTCAAAAGGATCGGACTTGAACGCGGCGCAGCGGTTGAAACTCACAGCTCTTTGCGCAGCCTGGGCTTCGTGGAAGGTGGCGCGCCTGCGGTCATCCGCGCCTTAACCAATGTGGTGGGTGAAGAAGGCGCCATCGTCATGTCAGCTTATCGGGTAACCCCTCTTTTGCCGCTTACAGAAAAAGAAAAACGGAAAGGAATTATCGCAAAAGTCCGAAGAGATCCAACAACAATATCCAAACGCAGATTGGTATGTTGAATATCAGGATCCTCGCAAACCCATCCCTGAAAATGCCTGGAAAAAAATTCAGATGGAGGCCGAACAAAGTGGGCTGATAAAGCGGGCGTATATTGGAAAGGCGGAGTGCCTCTTCTTCAAAGCTGCAGCGGTGGTGCATATTTACGAAGAATTTTTACGAACAGACCCCTACAAACTTTTTGGCGTCGAAAAAGAATAAAAAAGCTACTCACCTGTGTCTTGTTTTGGCATAATCATACTGAACTTACATTAGCCCTGTGTGTGGGTACTTCCCATTCAAGCTCGTAATTCTGTACATCCTTCAATCCTTCTAATCACGGTTAAGACATTATGGGTACTTTCCATACCGAACTTACATTTGCCCCGCCTGGTTTCCAAGATTTTCTCTACCCTTCTCTGGTAAAGTTTTTTAAAAACAGTATTCTTGAGAATGCCATTTAAAAACCGGGAACATCTCTTGACAAACGGACGTCTTCGGAACATACTGGATTGTACTTTTCTGTGCAAATGAGTTGGGCCGAGGATAATAATATGAAAATAAAATTTCGCCAGATTGCAATTGTTGCCGTCTTGATCTTCAGCTTTTTACTTACCAATTGCAGTGGCGCTTCGCCGGTACAGTTGGGTCTGCCAACACCCGCGGGGCTTGCCGACATCAAACTTTCCGTGGGCATCACCCCCGCGCCTTACCCGCAAATCGTGCGCCAGAACCCCCTGCCGGGCGAGCGTATCAGCCTGCACCCCACCCTGGAAATCAACTTCGACCGGCCGATGGAGCCCCAAAAAACGGCTGCCGCCTGGCTGTTCCTGGACAAGGACGGCCGGACTGTGCTGGGGAAAATCAACTGGAGCACACCACAAACCTTCCAATTCCAGCCAGATCTGGCGCTGCAAGCCGGGCAGACCTACACCGGCGTCTTCTCCACCCAGGCCAGCAGCGCGGATGGCACCAGCCTGCCGCAGGAACTCAGGCTGGTTTACACCACCACCGGCGAGCTGCAGGTCGGCCAGGTTTTCCCCGCCGATCAGGCCGTGAATGTCGACCGCAAGAGCGCCATCACCGTCATTTTCAACAAACCGGTCATGCCGCTCATGAGCAGGGAAGCACAAGCCCAGCAGCCCAGCCCGATCAGCATCCAGCCGTCGCTGAGCGGCGCGGGCAATTGGGTCAGTTCTTCCGTGTATGTTTTTCAGCCTGAGAATGGGCTGCAAAGCGGCACGGATTACAAGGTCAGCGTACCTGCCGGTCTGAAGGATATTACCGGCGCGCAGCTCGCCGCGGATTACACCTGGGGCTTTACCACCAGCGCCCCTGCTGTGATGGATTTTGGGCTGAAGAATGTCGGCCAGTCCTATACCGAAAGTATTACCAATGTCAAGCTGGATCAGGCTTTTCTGGTGACGTTTAACCAACCCATGGATCAGGCCAGCGTCAAAAAGGCGCTTTCCCTGCGCAACATCGAAACCGGCCAGGATTTCCCCTTCCAGACGGGCTGGAACAGCGCTTCGACCGTGCTGACCATCACGCCCACCGGCCAGCTCGCAATTGCCAGTTCGTATGATTTAAGTGTGGCGGTTTCGGCCGCCTCCCAGGATGGCGGCGCGCTTAAAGCTCCCTATGACATCAAGCTGGCGACTGTCCCCCTGCCGGCTGTCTCCGGTGTGCCGGATGGCAAACAGGATAGCTTTTCCTCCATCGTAAGTATCATTTTTAACACCGCCATGAACCCCGACAGCCTCAAAGACCTGGTAAAAGTATCGCCTGCGCCCAGCTCACCGGTCACAACCTTTTATCGTGAAGGCGAAAATCGCCTGGATATCATGGGTCTTGAGCCGTCGCAGCTGTATGTCATCCACCTCCTGGCGGGCGCGGCGGATATTTATGGAAATACCATCAACACGCCGCTCTCATTCAGTCTCCAGACGGCCGGCCTTTCGCCGGAAGTGCGTCTGGTCACGCCTTACAATCCGCTGATCTACCGCCAAAAAAGCGACCAGGGTATCTACCTTGAGTATACCAACCTGCGCTCGGCCAAAATCTCGCTCTACAAACTGAACTTTAATGAATTTACCGGTCTGCTGAGCGGCACGCCCGAATTGGATAACCTCTCCGAGGGCAGCGGCAGCCTGCTGCGCGAATGGACGCCGGAATTGAAGGCCGGCAAGGATCTGTTTGCGCGCGTGCTGATCCGCCTGGATGATCAAAAACCGCTCGACCCGGGTTATTACTACCTGGGACTGAACGCCAAACCGGTCACCAGCCCGCACCGCTTCCTGCAGGGCGCCCTGCTGATCGTCTCCAATGACAGCCTGTCGCTCAAGGCCACCAACAACGAGGCGCTCGCCTGGCTGGTGGATTCAGAAAGCGGCCAGCCGGTGGCGAACGCGCCGGTGGTCTTTTACGATGATGCCTGGAAGGCGGTTGGGCAGGCTGTCACAGACAAGGACGGCCTGGCGCACCTGCAAGATATCAAAAACGTCCAGTTTGTCCAGTCTATGAGCGATACAAACCTGGCGCTGGCGGCGCTCTCCTGGGGCTCCGGCGTCAGCGAAGGCCGCAACGGCATCTGGACCGATTATTGGACACCCATCAAAAGCATCTTCGCCTACACCTACACCGAAAGACCGCTCTACCGCCCTAACCAGCCGGTCTATATCAAGGGCATCCTGCGCAACAATGACGATCTGCATTACAGCCTGCCGACCCTCGCTAAAGTCTATTTGACCATCGAGAATGACCAGGGCAAACTCTATGGCGGTTACGTTTCCCTCTCAAAAGATGGCACCTTTGCCTACAATTACCAGCTTGGCGCCGATGCGCCGGTTGGGAATTACACCATCACCGTCCGCGAAACCGACACGAGTGAGGCTTCGCTGAGCATGTCGGATTTCCGCGTGGCGGAATATGTCAAACCGCAGTTCCAGGTCACCACCGCCGTCGATCACCCGATCGTGCTGGACGGCGACCCGCTCAAGTTCAGCCTGGACGCGGCCTACTACTCCGGCGGCAGCCTGAGCAACGCCAAAGTGGCCTGGTTCATGGAAATGCAGCCCTACACCTACAGCCCGCCGCCCGCCTATGGCGCTTACAGCTTCAGCGATTTTGATTATTACGATTATTACAACAACGGCGGGAATGGCACCAGCGGCCCGCCCGTGGTCAAGGAAGGCCAGGGCCAGACCGATGAAAAGGGTCATTTTGAAATGACCCAGACCATGCAGCTCCCCAAGGCCGGCGTCAGCCAGCAGGTGGCGATTGGCGCCAATGTCACCGATGTGGGCGGCAACCTGGTCGGCAGCAATACCAGCCTGACGCTCCTGGGCAGTGCCCTGCACGCCGGCATCCGCCCGGAAGATTATGTCAGCAAGGCCGGTGAGCCTCAGGCCTTCAAGCTCGTGACGCTCGATATGGACGGCAAACCCGTTGCCAACCGGGACGTCAGCGTCAGCTTTGTTGAACAGCGCTGGTTCAGCGTCATTCGCAAAGACGATAACGGTGTTGCGCGCTGGGAGACTTCAGTCAAAAACATCCCCGCCGGCACTGTCACCGCCACCACCGATGCGAACGGGCTGGCCTCCGTCTCCTTCACGCCCCCCAATGGCGGCCAGTTCAAAGCCACCATTACCGCCCTGGACGATCAGCAGCGCTCTGCCACCGCCTCCGCCTACCTGTGGGTGTCGAGCACCGATTTTATCCCCTGGCGGGAGACCAACGACCGCTCCTTCCAACTGGTGGCCGATAAAAACAGCTACGCCCCCGGCGAAACCGCCAAAATCCTGATCGCCCAACCCTCCGATTTGCTAAGCAAATCGGGCGAGAACTACGCCCTGGTGACGGTCGAACGCGGTCACATCTACCAGACCGAAGTCGTCAAACTACAAAATAACAGCACGCTCTATTCACTGCCGGTCACTTCGGACATGGCGCCGGTCATGTACGTTTCGGTCATGGTCGTCAAGGCCGCCGATGGAAAGGCGCCCCCCGATTTCAAGATCGGCCTGTTGCGTATCAACATCAATCCCTCGCGCCAGAACATTTTTGTCAGCCTGCAAAGCGATAAAACGACAGCTGGCCCGGGCGATACCGTCACCTACACCGTCAATACCAAAGACGCGGACGGCAAACCTGTCCCGGCGGATGTCTCCCTGGCGCTGGTCGATAAGGCCGTCCTGGCCCTGGCGCCCTCCAATACCTCTCCGCTGCTGGATGTGTTCTACCCGCTGCGTGGATTGAGTGTGCAGAGCGCCTCCAGCATCGTGCTGAATGCCGAGGATTTCAACGCCAAATACCAGGAGACTGCGCCCACCGGCCAGCATGCCGGCAGCGGCGGCGGCAAGGGCGAAGGCGCCACCGGCATCATCACCGTGCGCCAGAATTTCAAGGACACCGCTTTCTGGCAGGCCCAGGTGTTGACCGATGCCAGCGGCAGCGCCCAGGTGCAGGTCACCCTGCCCGACAACCTGACCACCTGGCAGATGACCGCCCGCGCCGTCACGGATGATACGCGCGTCGGCGAAACCACCAGCGAACTGCTCAGCACGCGCCCGCTCCAAATCCAACTGACCACGCCGCGCTTCTTTGTGGTCGAGGATGCTGTCACCCTGGGCGCCGTAGTGCATAACAACACCAGCCAGACTCTCAGTGTCAAAACCAGTTTACAGGCCGAAGGCCTGACGCTCAACTCCCCGGCTGAAGTGACCGTCGATGTCCCGGCCAACCAGCAAGCCTATGTCACCTGGGATGGCGTCGTGGCCTCCAAAGCCACACGTGTCGACCTGGTCGCCAGCGCCGTCAGCGGCACTTACAGCGATTCCACCCGCCCCGAACTTGGCACACTGCCCGGGCAGGGCCTGCCGGTACTCTCTTATCACGTTACTGAAACGGTCGGCAGTTCGGGCATGTTGCGCGAGGCTGGCTCGGCAACCGAAGCTATCAACCTGCCGACCTCGCTGGCGGCCCTGGATACCGGGCTCAACCTGAATGTTTCGCCCTCCCTGGCCGCTTCCATGACCGATGGGCTGACCTACCTGAACGATTACGAATACCTGTGCATGGAGCAGACCGTCTCGCGCTTCCTGCCCAACCTGGTTTCGCTCGAAGCGCTCAAACTGGCCGGAAAAGACACCGCCAGCCTGCAGCAAAACCTCGATAAACAGGTTCAACCGGCCTTGCAGCGCATCATCAGCAATCAGAACCCGGACGGCGGCTGGGGCCTGTGGCCCGGATCGCAAAGCGACCCCACCTCCACATCCTATGTCATCGTCGGACTGGTCGAAGCCCGCAAGGCCGGTTACACCTTCCCGGATGGCACCCTTGACCAGGGCACAGCCTACCTGCAGGCCCAGGTGCAGCTCAACCCCGGCGCCAACCTGGTCTGGCAGCACAACCAGGCCGCCTTTGAGTTGTATGCCCTCGCGCTGGGCGGCAAGCCGGATGGCGGCGGTGTTTCCACACTGTACGCCGACCATCAGAAAATGGGTCTGTACGGCAAAGCCTTCCTGATGCAGGCCATGTGGCTGGCGCAGCCCGGCGACGCGCGCATCCAGACCCTGCTCTCGGAACTCAACACAGCCGCCGCAAAATCCGCGGCCAGCGCCTGGTGGAGTGAGAAAGAAGTCGACTATTGGAACTGGAATACGGATGTGCGCAGCACGGCCATCATCCTCAACGCGCTCATCCAGGTTGACCCCAAAAACGTCCTGATCCCGGACGGCATCCGCTGGTTGATGAAACACCGCGACGGAGCCCATTGGTATTCTACCCAGGAGACTTCCTGGTCATTGATGGCCCTCACCAACTGGCTCGCGCTGTCAGGAGAATTCCAGACCAATTATCAATACGCCATCGGGTTGAACGGCAATCTCCTGGGCGGCCAGCAGGCGGATGCCGCCCACCTCAGTGAGGGCACCAATCTGCGACTGGGTGCCGACCGGCTGCTGACCGACAAAACCAATTACCTGGTGCTGACACGCAGCGCCGGGCCGGGCACCCTCTATTACACGGCCTACATGGATTACTCGCTGCCGGTCAAGGATATCCCGGCCCTCGATCAGGGCGTGTTGGTGACTCAGCAGTATTTCAGCACCACTGATTTGAAGACCCCCATCAGCGCCGCCGCGCAGGGCGACCTGCTACAGGTGCGCCTGACGCTGGTGGTGCCGCAGAGCCTGCATTACGTAGTCATTGACGACCCGTTACCCGCCGGTCTGGAAGCCGTGGACGCCTCCCTCAGCACCTCGCAGGATGTGCCCACCCAGTACCAATCCCAGGATTATGATAAGTTCGGCTGGGGCTGGTGGTACTTCTACTACAAGCAAATCTACGACCAGAAAGTCGTCATGTCGGCTGACTACCTGCCCGCCGGCACCTACACCATCAACTACCTGGCCCGCGCCGCCACCGCCGGCACCTTCCACGTCCTGCCCGCCACCGCCAAAGAGTTCTACTTCCCGGACGTCTCCGGCCGCAGCGCCAGCGCAGAGTTTGTCGTCAAACCATAGTCAAACCCAGGTGCACAAACCCAGGTGCACAAACCCAGG
>CAIWAX010000473.1 GCA_903910795.1 uncultured Anaerolineae bacterium | reverse complement strand
GAGCAGGAAAAATCAAGTCAATCAAGTCAATCAGGTAAATCGTGGTAAAGGATGAACATGATTAGAGCAGGAAAAATCAAGTCAATCAAGTCAATCAGGTAAATCGTGGTAAAGGATGAACATGATTAGAGCAGGAGAAATCAGGAAGAATCAAGTCAATCAAGTCAATCAGGTAAATCATGGTTAAGACAGTTGGAGGATTACCATGTTGAAATATGAAGAACTCACCGAAAAAATCATCGGCTGCGCCATGCAAGTCCATCGCACAATGGGCAATGGTTTCCAGGAAGTCATCTACCAGCGCGCCCTGGAAATCGAAATGACCTATCAGGGTTTACACTTCGACCGGGAAAAAGAAATGGACATTTTCTATCGCGGTCAACACATCGGAACCCGGCGCGTGGATTTCTTTGTCGAAAACTGCATCATGGTTGAACTCAAAGCCGTCATCCAGTTGGAAGACGTTCACCTGGCGCAAGCCATCAACTACCTTGAAGCCTACAATATGGAAATTGGCCTGTTAATCAATTTCGGCGCAAAAAGCCTGCAATTCAAACGGATGCACAACAACAAGCTTATTCAAAAAAATCAGGGGAATCCGGCTAATACAGAAAATCGTGGCAATCAGGTAAATCAAGAAAATCATGGTTAAGACAGTATTCGAATCTGAGATCGAAGAAATCGCCCTGCAACTGCTGCGCGATGAGAACGGCTATACCATCCTGTATGGCCCCGATCTCGCCGAAGGCCCGCACCCCGAGCGCACCTACAGTGAGGTGATCCTGGCTGCCCGCCTGCGCGCCGCGATTGACCGGCTCAACCCGCGCATCCCTGCTGAAGCGCGTGAGGAAGCCTTCAAGAAAGCCCTGCGTACCCCGGCCCTGACCGTCATCGAAAACAACGATGCCTTTCACAGCCTGCTGACCGAAGGCCTGGATGTCAAATTCAATATCGGCGAAGGCAAGTCGCGCACCGACAAGGTCTGGTTGGTAGATTTTTTCCACCCCGAAAATAACGAATTTCTGGCGGTCAACCAGTTCACGGTAGTGGAGGGTAGGGGCGGAGCGGGCTCCGCCCAGGTCAACAAACGCCCGGATATCGTGATTTTTATCAACGGTCTGCCGCTGGTGGTGATCGAACTCAAGAACGCCGCCGATGAAAACGCGGATGTGCAGGCCGCCTTCCACCAACTGCAAACCTACCAGCAGGTCATCCCCTCACTCTTCACCACCAACGCCTTTCTGATTATCAGTGACGGCTGGTTTGCCAAGGCTGGTACGATCTCCAGCGATTACTCGCGCTTCATGGAATGGAAGAGCGTTGATGGCAGCCATGTGATTGATTCAAAGCTCGAGCCGGAGATGGAACCGTTCGTCAAGGGGCTGCTCAACAAAAAGACCCTGCTGGATATGATCCGGCACTTTATCGTCTTCGAAAAGACCCGGGAAAAGACAGTCAAGAAACTGGCCGGCTACCACCAGTATTTCGCGGTCAACAAGGCCATCACCTCCACCATCCGCGCCTCCGCGCATGAAAAGCATTTCGCCGCCGAACATCCATCCGTTTACGGCCTGCCGAGCGTGGAACACCAACCCAAAGGCGATCGACGCGCCGGCGTGGTCTGGCATACCCAGGGCAGCGGCAAAAGTCTCTCGATGGTCTTCTTCGCGGGCAAGCTGGTGCTGGCCCCCGAAATGAACAACCCGACCCTGGTGGTGCTGACCGACCGCAATGATCTGGATCAGCAGCTTTTTGAAACCTTCAGCAACTGCCAGCAGTTACTGCGCCAGACCCCCGCCCAGGCCGCCAACCGCGATGATCTGAAAAAGCTGCTTTCGGTGGCCTCGGGCGGGATCGTCTTTACAACCATCCAGAAGTTCCTGCCGGATGAACCCGGCGCAGCCTACCCCATGCTGACCGACCGGCGCAATGTGGTGGTGATCGCGGATGAAGCCCACCGCAGCCAGTACGATTTTATCGACGGCTTTGCCAAACACATGCGCGATGCCCTGCCAAACGCATCGTTTATCGGTTTCACCGGCACGCCCATCGAGAAGGAAGACCGCAACACCCAGGCCGTCTTTGGCAACTATGTGGATGTGTACGACATCCAGCAGGCTGTCGAAGACGGCGCGACCGTGCGCATCTACTACGAGAGCCGCCTGGCAAAGATCGAATTGCCGCCTGACCAGCAAAAGCTCCTGGATGAGCGCGTCGAGGAAGTCACCGAAGATGATGAGCTGACCGACCGCCAGCGCCGCTTTGCAAAGTGGGCGGGCAAGGAAGCCGTGGTGGGCAGCTCGGCCCGCATCCAGCAGGTGGCCGCCGACATCGTCAAACATTTTGAACTGCGTCTGAGCGCGGCAAACGGTAAGGGCATGATCGTCTGCATGAGCCGCCGCATCTGCGTGGAACTACATAAAGAGATCATCGCCTTGCGCCCGGAGTGGTACAACTCCGAAGATGATAAGGGCGCCATCAAGATTGTCATGACCGGCTCGGCCAGCGATCCGATGGACTGGCAGGAGCATATCCGCAACAAGGAAAAGCGCAAGGCCATCGGCAGCCGCCTGAAAGACCCCCAAGACCCGCTGCGGCTGCTGATCGTGCGTGACATGTTCCTGACCGGCTTCGACGCCCCCATTCTCAACACCATGTACGTGGATAAGCCCATGAACGGGCATACCCTCATGCAGGCCATCGCCCGCGTTAACCGCGTCTTTGGTGACAAAGAAGGCGGGCTGGTGGTGGATTACATCGGCATCGCCCAGGATTTGAAGAACGCCATGCTGATCTATGCCGCCAGCCAGGGCAAGGGCCAGATCACCTTTGACCAGGAAGAAGCCGTAGCCAAAATGCAGGAGTTGTACGAGGTAGTGGTAGATATGTTCTCCCGCTTCGAGTACCGGCGTTACTTCGCGCTTGAACCCAAAGCCCGGCTGAACTTTATCCTGGATGCGGCCAACTACATCACAGAACTGTCCGAGATAAAAGACGGCGGTCATGTACGGAATGGCAAGGAACGCTTCAAGGAAAATGTCATCCGCCTGCAAAAGGCGTTCGGGTTGGCCGTGCCGCACCCCGAGGCGCTCAAGATCCGTGACGACCTGGCATTTTTCCAGGCCATCAAGGCCCGTTTCGCCAAGTTTGACGATCAGACCAAAACGCGCACCAACGAAGAGATCGAGACTGCCATCCGCCAGATCGTCAATGACGCCATCATCTCAGGTGAAGTGATCGATGTTTTTGACGCGGCGGGCATCAAGAAGCCGGACATTTCGATCCTGTCGGATGAATTCCTGGCCGAACTCCAGGATATGGAACGCAAAAACCTGGGGCTGGAATTGCTGAAACGCCTGCTGAATGATGAGATCAAGACCCGCTCGAAAATGAACCTGGTGCAGGGCCGCAAATTTTCTGAAATGCTGGCAGAAGCCGTCAAGCGTTACCAGAGCGGGTTGATCGACTCGGCCCGCATGATCGAGGAACTGATCCAACTCGCCAAAGATATCCGCGCCGCCGATCAACGCGGCGAAGACATGCACCTGCGCAAGGATGAACTGGCGTTTTTCGATGCGTTGGCCGATAACCCAACCGCCGAAGCGGTGCTGGGTGATCAGACTCTTAAAATGATTGCTCATGAGCTGGTGGAGAAGGTGCGCCAGAACACATCCATCGACTGGCAACTCAAGGCCAGCGTGCAGGCCCAACTGCGCGTGCTGGTCAAGCGCATCCTGCGCAAATACAAATACCCGCCCGATGATCCAACCACGGGCGAGTACACGACTTCAGTCTCAAAGGTACTGGATCAGGCGGAGTTGCTGGCGGATTTTTGGACGAAGGAATGAAATAATACTTTCTGGTTGAAGGTCGGTAGAGACGTTGCAATGCAACGTCTCTACGAATTATTCCTCCACGTACGGCACATAATCGGCGCGGGCGATGCCCTGGTCGATGGCCTTTTGCGCGACGGCGCGCGCCACGGCGCGGTGTACCTTCTTATCCAGCGCATTCGGCACCAGCTCGCCGGGCGGGGTCAGATCCGCGAGGGTCTGGGCGGCGGCCAGCAGCATCTCGTTCGTGATACGCGGGGCATTCGCATCCACCGCGCCGCGCAGGATGCCGGGAAAACCCAGCACATTGTTGACCGATTTCCCATCCGCGGCAAAGACCGCGCCCTGTTGCAGCGCCACTTCGGGATCGATTTCTGGACTGGGGTTGGAAAGCGCCAGGATAATTTGACCTTTGCGCACCATCTCGGGCTTGATCAGCCCGGACACGCCGGTGGTGGCGATGACAATGTCGCAGTTAGCCATGATCTCACGCAGGTTCGAGGCCCGTCCGCCGGCGGTTTCCAGCCGTTTGAGCGCCTCCGGGTTGAGGTCCGCACCCCAGACCGGGTTGCCGGTCAGGCGCATGATCATGCTGGCGGTGGCGAAACCGGCCGCCCCCAGCCCGATCTGCCCGATCTTGGCGCCGGAGAGATACATGCCGGTCTGGCGCGAGGCCACAATCAGCGCCGCGGTGGTGACAACCGCCGTGCCGTGCTGGTCGTCGTGCATGACGGGGATATCCAGACGCTGCTGCAGGCGCTGTTCGATCTCAAAGCAGCGCGGCGCCGAGATGTCCTCAAGCTGGATGGCGGCGAAAGTCTGGGCGATATTGGCGATGGTCTCCACGATTTTGTCGGTGTCACGGGTCGAGAGCAGGATCGGGATGCCCGACAGCCCAACCAGCGATTCCATCAGCATGGCCTTGCCTTCCATGACCGGCATGCCGGCCAGCGGGCCGATGTCGCCCAGGCCCAGCACGGCGGTGCCGTCTGTGACGATGGCGACCATGTGGCAGGTGGAGGTGTAGGTGCGCGCCATGGACGGGTCTTTGGCGATTTTCAGGCAGACTTCGGCCACGCCGGGGGTGTAGACCTTGCGCAAGGTGGCGAGAGAATCGATCGGGTAGCGCGAGCGGATGGCGATTTTGCCTTTCAGGTGCAGTTCCAGCACTTCATCGCGCACATCGGTCACGACGGTGCCTTCGTTCAGGCGCATGGCCTCCAGGACGGCCTCAAACTGGCCCAGGTCATCGGTGTAGATGGTGATGTCGCGCACCACGTGGCGGGATGTCTCGCTCAACATGCGGATGTCCCCGACCGCCCCGCCGGCATCCGAAATAGCCAGCAGCAGGTGCGAGAGCCGCCCGACCGTCTGTTCGTTACGCACGCGTACCGTGCGGCTTACTTTTCGTTCCCAGGCCATCTTGACCTCCAAAAATGCTTATCCGCCGATCCCGCAGAAACCCAATCCAAAATCGACGCGCATCGGTGGAAAGATAAGTTCTATGAGTTCAATTCGAGCAGGGGCAGAAGCTGGCTGTGGGTCTGGATGACCGGGCAGCCGGGCTCATCAAACAAGCCGTGAATATCCAGCAACACGGGTGCCAGACCCGCCGCCCGCGCGCCGACCACATCCGCATAGTAATTATCCCCAACATAGATCGATTCTTCGGCGGAGACCCCGGCCTTCTCCAGCATATAAGTGAACACCTGCGGGTCGGGCTTGTAGTGCCCGGCCTCCCCGGCGGCGATCACCAGGCTAAAAAATTCGGCCAGGCCCAGTTCCGCCAGATAATCGGCATAAGATTCCTTGCGGTTGGAAAGCACACCCAGCAGATAACCCTGATCCTGCAAAACCTTCAAAGTCTCCAGCAGATCAGCCGGGATGACATCCGCCGGGCGGTAGGCTTCCAGCATCAGCGCATGCACCCCGGGCGCCAGATCGGCAGCCTGTGCGGGGGATGCGCCCAGCACCTGCAGTTGGCGGCGGCTGTAATGGGTATAAAAGGCGGAACGATCACTGAAAGCCGCCTCATCTTCAAGCAGTTCGGGGGATTGGGCAAAGTAATAATGTTCCCAGCGCGCCGCGCGCACAACATCTTCGGGCGTAACCTGCATACCAAGCTGAGCGGCATACTCGCTAAAAACCTGCCAACCCTTCGGAGCGTTCATCCGCAGAGTGCCGTCCAGATCATAAAAAATTGCTTTGATTTTCATTGTGCCTCACCCGCCGATTTGATTCATGACCCGGTTGAGCGGGATGAGACCCTGATCCAGGCCGTGGCCCCAGGGCTTGTTCCAGACCCCATCCAGAATCAGCGCGCGCAGATCATCCATCGTCGCGCCGCTGCGCATGGGTGTCAACAGGTCGATTTCCTTTTCGCGCAGCAGGCACATCCGCAGCACGCCATCGGCGGTCAGGCGCGCGCGGGTGCAGGCCGAACAGAACGGAACGGTGACAGATGAGATAAAACCCAGTTCACCTTTGGCGCCGTGGATGCGGAAAATGCGCGCCTCACCGTCATACTGGCCGGTGAGTTCCAGCGGGCCAAACTCGCTCTCAATTTTCTGCTGGATTTGTGCAGCGGTAATGATCTGCTGGGTCTGCACATCCGTCACCCCGGCAAAAGGCATCATCTCGATGTAACGCATCTGCCAGTTGCGCTCCAGGGTCAAAGCCGCCAGATCGATGACATCTTCCTCATTGTAGCCTTTGACCACCACGGCATTCAGCTTGATCGGCGTCAGCCCGGCTTGCTCGGCCGCCAGAATGCCCTGCCAGACATCGTCTAGTTTGCCCCAGCGCGTCAGTCGCTTAAACTTTACGGGATCGAGCGTGTCGATCGAGATATTGACGCGCTGCAACCCGGCTTCCTTGAGCGGCTGCGCCAGGCGCGCGAGCAGCACACCGTTGGTGGTCATCGAAATGGATTTGATGCCCGGCACAGCAGCGATGCCGCGCACAATTTCCACCACGTTGGCGCGCACGGTTGGCTCGCCGCCTGTCAGGCGGATCTTGTCAAAGCCCAGGCTGGCGAACAAATGTGCCAGGGTCAGAATCTCGTCATCCTGAAGCAAGTCCTTGTTCGGGCGGAAAGTCTGATCTTCGGGCATGCAGTAAATGCAGCGCAGATTGCAGTGATCGGTCAACGAAATCCGCAAATAATGTATGTTTCTTCCAAAACGGTCAAGTGCCATGAGCACATCCCTGTGTGAAATAGATACCAATAAATTAAGATTTGTTCAGCAGACTGGCACGTGTACCGGCCATCTCCCTGATTGCGAAAAATAATTATATCAGCCGAATGACCTTCCACCCTGGTATGTATGCGATTAAGGATTTTCTTAACGCCAGGAAACCACGGGGAAGGTTGTCGATCCTACCCTTTTTAAACTTTCGTAGTTGCGTTTAATCTAAGATTGTCAAAGCGCGTGCAAACTTTCAAATAACCAATTTACGGGCGGCCCGCCTTAAAAAGCCGGCGGATGTTTGGCGCCAGTTCCTGATAGCGCAAACTGACCGAAAAGAGGCCGGCGAAGAGGGCCAGGTGGATGACCGACAACAGCATGTGGGTCGCGGAAACCGGCAGGATGCGGATCTCCACACCGTTTAATATTTGCAGGACAAACAAACCATAAAACGTTGAACCCAGGATCAACGCCAGACGCATCCGCGCGGAGAACAGGCGGCTGTAAGATGCCAGGCCAGCCCAGGCTATTAAAATGAAAGGATAGAAGTGATAAAGATAGCGCTCGCGCGTGCCAGA
Organism: uncultured Anaerolineae bacterium; assembly: GCA_903910795.1. GTDB lineage: Bacteria > Chloroflexota > Anaerolineae > Anaerolineales > Villigracilaceae > UBA5195. The sequence continues at coordinate 16,301 of CAIWAX010000473.1, read as the reverse complement.
CAGGAAGACATTAAAACACAGGTTGATCAGCGCCAGGTACAGGATGAAATTCAACAGGACTTCAGGGCTCAAACGAGTTTCGCCGTTCTGGAAGCGGCGCCAGGCGAATAACCCGAGCGAGAGCGTCAGCAGCCCGCTCAGCGCCAAAAAGAGCAGCTCCCCCAACAGATACGGGTTGGTAAAAGGGAAACCCGCCAGGATGGGAACGTGCGCCGAGCTCCACATGTCGCGGCCCAGCAGCATCCAGATATTAAAACCGTTGCCCGAGAGTATGCCGCTCTGGAAAATCCCTTCCTGCCAGATGTAAACCAGATGAAAGGCATAAGGCGGCTTTAGCAGCAGGAACAAATCCCAGCCCAGCAGGGCCGCGCCAAAGGCGGCCAGGCTAACCGCCACATTCAGTAAAAATGGTTTCAGCGCACGGCTGTGAAAGACCACATCCGCCAGCAGCAACAGCCCAATGGATGCCGCGCTGAAGATGGTGAGCTGCTTCGTCAGCAGCAGGCCAGCCAGCAGGGCCGCGCCAGCCGCCAGGTAGAGCCGGTAATAGCGATCCCACGAGCGCGCCGAGGTATTTTTGGTGACGATCCAGGCCAGGCAACACAGGATAAAAAACTGGCTGAACCCATCGATCTGGCCCCACAGCGCCGCGCCCGCCCAGGAACTGATCAACACCCCGGTCAGCCCGGCCAGAAAAGCCGCCCGCCGGACTTGCAGTCTTTTCAAAACCCAGAAAACCAGCAGAATATTCGACCCATCCACAAACGCCAGCAGCAGGCGGTAGCGAAAAACAGCGTCATCAAAGCCCAGGCCGGCCGCCCTGAATAATCCCATCAGCCCGGCTGAAAAAAACATCCCGAGCATGGGATAGTTGCAGGTGGAGCAGGTGAGGTAAACCGCGCGCCAACCCGCCATCCAGGGTTCCGACCAATCCCAAAATACATGCAGGTCAGGCTGGAAATACATCGACGGCAACGCCATTACAACCAGGCATGAAAATAAAAGCCCGGTAATCAGTACAATGGTATCTGCTGAAATTTTCTTCAAGAAACCTCTTGCATAATTCGTGAACTGTTCCCGTAGTGACGACTTCAGTCGTCTGCTTCGCGGTAAAAGCGACTGAAGTCGCAACTACATCTGAGGCCAGTCATTTATTCCCGTAGTGACGACTTCAGTTGTCTGCTTCGCGGTAAAAGCGACTGAAGTCGCAACTACGACGGCCCGACTGGCTTCAATATTAGAAATTTCAAAGAGAAATAAAGCAATAAATTGACGCAATCGGTCGGGCATGCTATTATCAAGATTGAAATTATTCGCGTTATTTTTTTTCAAGTGCGCATTTATCTAAAGCCAGAATGGTTATTTTACCCTACTGCTGCAGGGGTGGGTTTAGATAGTTGCCTTGAAAAACAGCAGGAGGCCTTGTGAGTATTGATTTTATTCTTCGTATTATCGGCATGATCACCTTCACAATTGTGGGCGGTTACTGGGGATTTTGGTTCAGCAACAGCTTGGGGATCCCATCTCAGACAGTGGAATACACCCTGGGCTGGGGCGCTGTTGGCGCCCTGTTTGGGTTGGTCGCCACACCTTATTTCACCACACTTCCCGGCCGCGCCATGCGCCGCTTTCTTGTAAAAATTTCGGCAGAAAACCTGCTGGCCGGGTTGACCGGACTGGTATCAGGTCTGCTGGTGGCCGCCCTGCTGACCTTCCCCCTCTCCAGACTGCCTGACCCGTTTGGCAACATCCTGCCTTTCCTGGCGGTCTTGATCTTTGGTTATTTTGGCGTGGCGCTGTTTGTGATGCGCCAGGCAGATATCATGTCGGTGATCGGCGTGGCCTCCACGCGCGGCGGTGAAAGCGTTGCGGCAACCCCCCAGAGCTGGGGACAGGGCTCGCGCACCATCCTGCTGGATACCAGCGTGATTATCGACGGCCGCGTGGCGGATATTGCCAAGACCGGTTTCCTGCCGGGCACCCTGCTGATCCCGCGTTTTGTGCTCAACGAGCTGCAATATATCGCCGATTCCGCCGACAGCTTGCGCCGGCAGCGCGGGCGGCGCGGCATGGAAGTGCTGGCCGAACTGCAGAAGGTTTCGGCCGTCAGCGTGCGCATCAGCGATATCGATGTGGAGGGTGTGCGCGAGGTGGATGACAAGCTGGTCATCCTGGCGCGCCAGCTTAAATGTCCGATCCTGACCAATGATTACAACCTGAACCGCGTGGCTGAACTGCAGGGCGTCATCATCCTGAACATCAACGAACTGGCCAACGCGGTCAAATCCGTGGTACTGCCGGGCGAATCCATGAGCATCTCCATCATCCAGGAAGGCAAGGAATCCAACCAGGGCGTTGGCTACATGGATGATGGCACCATGGTCGTGGTGGAAGGCGGCAACCGTTACATTGGACTGACCAAAAATGTCAACATCACCAAAGTTCTGCAGACTGCTGCGGGCCGCATGATCTTTGCCAAACCTGAGGATTAATCATGATTCGTCTTTATAATACGCTTACACGCAAGAAAGAAGAACTGCAAACCCTGGAGCCCGGCATCGTCAAGATGTACGTGTGCGGCCCCACCGTTTACAACGACGCGCACGTCGGGCACGCCATGTCGGCCCTGGTGTTCGACATTATCCGCCGTTACATTGAATACCGAGGGTATGCGGTCAAGCACGTCATGAACTACACCGATGTGGATGACAAGATCATCAACCGCGCCAACCAGACGGGCGTTGACCCGTTTGTCCTGTCGCAGCGCTACATCGACGATTTCGATCAGAACCTGACCGATCTTAACATCCAGCCCGCCACCGCCCGGCCACGGGTCAGCAAGAGCATGCCGCAAATCATCGCTTTTGTGCAGGGACTGATCGACAAGGGTCACGCCTATGCCGCCTCCAACGGCGATGTGTACTTCCGCGTGCTGAGCGATGACGATTACGGCAAACTCTCGGCCCGTAAGCTGGATGATATGCAGGCCGGTTCGCGCATCGAGGTGGAGGAACTCAAGGAACACCCGATGGATTTCGCGCTATGGAAATCCGCCAAACCCGGCGAGCCATCCTGGGACAGCCCGTGGGGCAAAGGCCGCCCCGGCTGGCACATCGAGTGCTCGGCCATGAACCTGGCCGAACTGGGCGAGCAGATCGATATCCACGGCGGTGGGAATGACCTGATCTTCCCGCACCATGAAAACGAGATCGCGCAATCTGAATCCTTTACCGGCAAGCAGTTCGCGCGCTATTGGATGCACAACGGCATGTTGCAGTTGAGCGGCGAGAAGATGTCCAAATCGCTGGGCAACATCGTCAGCATCAAGGAATTCCTCTCCAAACGCGAGGCGGATGTGATGCGCATGCTGGTGCTGAACGGCAGCTACCGCGCCCCGCTGATGTTCAATGAAGAAACGCTGGACGGCGCCGAGAAGGGCCTGGAACGGATCGTGACCGCACTGCGCCCGGCCTTGCCCGCTGTTGGGCATGCCAACCAGGGCGCGCTGAACGCGCTCTCCACCCAGGTGGAACTCACCAAAAACGGCTACCTGAGCGCCATGGATGACGACTTCAACACCGCCGGGGCACTGGGCAACCTGTTCGAACTGGTGCGCGCCATCAATACCGCCCGCGATGCCGGCGCAAGCGGGCTGGAACTGCAGCACGCCCAAGCGACCCTGCGCGAGCTGGCGCAGGTCTTTGGCCTGCAATTAAAAGAGAAGACCGGCTCGGAAGGCGCAGACAAGTTCATCAATCTGCTGATCGAGATCCGCGCCGAAGTGCGCAAGCAAAAACTCTGGCAGCTTTCCGACCAGATCCGCGACCGCCTGAAGGAACTGGGCGTGACCATCGCGGACAGCAAAGAAGGCACCACCTGGCGCTGGGAATAAATTTCATATTCTTTCGAACACAATAAAGGTAAATAAAGGCAAATAAAGGTAAATAAAGGTAAATAAAATGACAACTCCACAAAATTGGAACCAGGCAATTATTGAAGAATTCAGGGCCAACTCCGGCAAGGTCGGCGGCCCGTTCGCTGGAAGCACGCTGCTGCTCCTGCATACGGTTGGGGCAAAGAGCGGGCAGCCACGCATCAATCCGGTGGTGTGCGTCGCTGACGGCGAGCGCCTCATCATTTTTGCATCCAAATCCGGCGCTCCGACTCATCCGGATTGGTACCACAACCTGCTGGCCCACCCGCTCGTGACAGTGGAAGTCGGCACGGAAGTATTTCAAGTCCAGGCAGCCGTCACACCCGAGCCCGAACGAACCCAGTTATATAACCAGATAGCTGAATCAAATCCCGGCTTTGCGGAATATCAGAAGAAAACCACGCGTGTGATTCCGGTCATCTCTTTAACACGGGTGAAATAGTAGAGACGTTGCATGCAACGTCTCTACTATTTCACGTTATTAATAAAAAAACTTCCGGGAAACAGCTCTGGAAGTTTTTTTATTTCGCGTGGTTCGTGGTGAATATTCCAGCCTTCCCAATTTCCGCCCGCGGGGCTAAGATTACGGTATTCCAAACCAACCCATCCCTGAAAGAGGCTAACCCATGAACCAGATCGAAACGATCATCTCCAAAATGACCCTGGAAGAAAAGGCCGCCCTGACCACCGGCGCGACTGCCTGGAACACGACCCCGCTCGCACACCTGGGCGTGCCGCGCCTGTTTGTCGCGGACGGCCCGCACGGCGTCCGGCGCGTGGCAGACGCCGATGTGATGGCCCTGGAAGCCCTGGCGGCCACCTGCTTCCCAACCGCCTCCTGCACGGCCTCCAGTTGGGATGCCGCTCTGCTCAGCCAGATGGGCCAGGCCATCGCCGAAGAAGCCATCGCGCTGGATGTGGATGTGGTACTCGGCCCGGGCGTCAACATGAAACGCTCGCCCACCTGCGGCCGAAATTTTGAATATTTTTCCGAAGACCCGCTCCTGGCAGGTGAAATGGCAGCCAGTTATATCAACGGCATGCAAAGCAGGGGTGTCGGCACTTCGCTCAAACACTTTGCGGCCAACAACCAGGAACACCGCCGCCTGACGGCCAGTTCCGAACTGGATGAGCGCACTCTGCGCGAAATTTACCTGCCCGCCTTCGAGCAGGCCGTCAAGCAGGCCCAGCCCTGGACGGTGATGTGCTGTTATAACAAGGTCAACGGTGTCTACGGCTCCGAACACCACCAGCTTCTGACCGAGATACTGAAAGATGAATGGGGCTTTGAGGGTCTGGTGGTCTCCGACTGGGGCGCAGTGCATGACCGCGTCGCCTCGCTGCGCGGCGGGCTGGACCTGGAAATGCCCGGCCCGCGCCCGCTGCGCTCACAGGCCGTGGTGGCGGCTGTGCGCGCCGGACAGTTGGATGAAGCCCTGCTGGATGAATCGGTGCGCCGGATTCTAAAGATCGCCTTCAAGGCCGCCGAGACCCCCAAGGGCGGCGCCCCGTTCGACGCGGCCGCCCATCACGCCCTGGCGCGCAAGATCGCCGGGGAGGGCATGGTGCTGCTCAAGAACAACGGCCTGCTGCCGCTCAAGCAGCCCGCCAGCCTGGCAGTCATCGGGCACGCGGCTGTGGAAGCCCACTTCCAGGGCCGCGGCAGCTCGCAGATCACCACCACGCGCGTGGATGAACCGCTGGCCGAACTAAAAAAACTGGCCGGCGGCGCCAGCATCAGCTTCTGCGAGGGCTACCCGCTGGATGAGAGCCAGCGCCCGGACATGATCGCCGAGGCGGTCGCCGCCGCCCAGGCGGCCGAAGTGGCGCTGCTGTACATCGCCCTGCCGACTTACAAGGAATCGGAAGGTTATGACCGCGCCGACCTGGAATTGACCGCCCAGCAGGTGGCCTTGATCCAGGCTGTGACCGCCGCCCAGCCCAAGAGTGTCGTGATTCTCAACAACGGCTCGGCCATCACGATGAGCGCCTGGCTGAACGGCCCAGCCGCCGTGCTGGAAGCCTGGATGATGGGTCAGGCTGGCGGCGGCGCCATCGCGGATGTGCTGTTTGGGGTGGTCAACCCGTCTGGCAAGCTGGCCGAAACCTTCCCGCTGCGCCTGGAAGATACGCCCGCTTATCTGAATTTCCCTGGCGAGCTGGATGTGGTGCGCTACGGCGAGGGGCTGTTCATCGGCTACCGCTATTATGATGCCCGCCGGCAGCCGGTGCTGTTCCCCTTTGGCTACGGGCTGAGTTACACCAGCTTTGCCTACAGTAACCTGCGCCTCTCGAGCCCAGCCTTCCACGATGTAGACGGGCTGACCGTCTCAGTGGATGTGACCAACACCGGCTCTGTGACCGGCAAGGAGATCGTGCAGGTGTACGTGCATGACCAGAAAGCCAGCCTGGTAAGGCCGGTCAAGGAACTGAAGGGCTTCGCCAAAGTGGAACTGGAGCCCGGCGAGACCAAAACCGTCTCTGTTGCGCTCGATTTCCGCGCTTTTGCCTTTTACCACACCGGCTACGGGCAGTGGATCAGCGAAGACGGCGATTTCGACATCCTGGTGGGGGCTTCCTGCGCCGACATCCGCTGCTCGGCCAGCGCTGCGCTCCAATCCACGCTGAACCTGCCCAGCATCCTGCACCGCAATTCAACTTTTGGCGATTGGATGAGTGATCCGCGCGGCAAGGCCATCTTCGGGCCGGTCTACCAGCAGATCATGCAGCCGATCGCGGCCGTGCTGGGCCGGGCAGAAGATGGGGAGATCAGCGTTGAGACGAATGCTTATCTGATGAGCCTGCCCCTGGTGGATGTGCTGGAATTCCCCGGTCTGCCGCTGGAGAAATCGCCGGGCGAGATCATCGACAATCTGTTGAAGCAGTTGGCAGGATAGGCTTATCGCTCCTGCGAGTATGGCAGCGAAAGCGCCACCAGCGTATTTCCATCCGGCCCGGATGTGATGGTCAGCGTGCCCCCAAACAGGCGCGCGCGCTCATACATCCCGGCCAGACCCAGGTGACCGCTGCGCACCAACGTATTCACATCCGGGTTGGCAAATACACCCCCGCCATTATTACTCACCAACGCCTGAAGTTCAGTTTCGCCGAACTTCAGGCGTACCATTACCTGGCTGGCATCCTGCACATGCTTGCGGATGTTCGCCAGCGCTTCCTGGACAATCCGGTAAATGGCCAGCTCAAGATCCGGCTGCAAACGGCGTTCCTGCCCCTCCACCGAATACGCCAGCACCAGGGCCGGTTTATCCTGCTGCAAATCCTTGCAAAGCGCATCCAGCGCCACCGAGAGACCCAGATCATCCAACACTGGCGGACGCAGGGCGGTGCTGATGCGGCGCACATCGCTCAGGGTGATTTGAACCAGGCCCTGTAGTTCATCCAGCCGGCGGCGCGCCTGCAGCGGGCTGTGCTCCATTTCACTGCGGCACAGCTCCACACGCTGGGCCAGCCCCACCAGATCCTGCAGCGTGCCGTCATGCAATTCATGCGAAAGCCGCTGGCGTTCCTCTTCCTGGCTGAGCAAAGCTTTATGGGCATACTCGCGCAGGACTCCCTGCTGTTCCGCCAGGCGGATAACCATCTGGTTAAATGCCTTAATCAGAATGCGCAGTTCAACCGGCCCTTGTTCCAGTACCGGATGAAAAACGCTGCCCGGCACGGCTCCCCGGGCATTCTCGGCCAGATCGGCAATCGGGCGGATGATGCGGCCCAGGCTGAGTGAAAGCATCCCCAGTGAGAGGGCCGTGCCCAGCGCCAGCAGAGCCACGAGCACCATCTGGTAATAAAAGGCCGGAGACATGCTGGCCGCCCAGGGCTCCACCAGCATGACCGCCTGCGGCTGACCGGGCAGCGGCGCAAAAGAAACCATGACTTCATCCGCGGTCACAGCCGATTCCACCAGGCGGCTGGCCGGTTGGTGGGTCTGGATCAGCGCCGACAATTCGTCCGGCGGCATGGGCAATCCGGTGGCGCCCGGCGGTGAACTCAGGATGAGCCTGCCACCGGCATCCATTAAATAGAGCTGGCTGCCGCGCACCGGATCCAGAACCTGCAAAGCCGCGTTAAGTTCCTGCGTAGTGGGGGGAAATTTATTCGCCAACATCGCGGCTGCTAACTGAACCTGGGCGGTATTGCGCTGCGCAACCAGGTTGGACACCATCTGGTTTAAAGCTGAGGCGGTTACCAGCATGGAAAGCAAACCAAAAAAAGCCAGTGGAAAAAGCGAAGCCCAGATCAACTGGCTGCGCATACTGGAGCCTTCCACGCCGGAGGTTCTGAGGATGCCCCCCCCGCCATTATTCCCCATCGCTGGACTCCAACGTGATCCAACCGTGCTGGATGCCATAGGCAATGGCTTCAGAGCGGCTGTTGACCCCCAGTTTCCCGAATATATTGCGGAAATGCACCTGCACTGTCTGGGTGCTGATGGACAGTTGGCTGGCGATCAGTTTATTCGGGTGACCATGCGCGGCAATCCGCAGCACGTCCATTTCACGCTCGGTCAGGCCTTCGGGCATGTGCTGAGCGCGGTAGGCCTGCCGCCCGCCCAGCCGGTTGACAAGCTTGGCGCTGATGCGCGGCGAAAGGGCGGTTTCGCCGGAAAACACCAGCCGGATGGCCGCCGCCAGTTCCGCGCCGCTGGAGGTTTTCAGCAGGTAGCCGCTGGCGCCCGCTTCCAGCAGCGGAAAGACGTAGCTGTCATCATCATACGCGGAGAGGATCAGGATCTTGATTTTTGGGTAACGTTTGGCGATGGCGCGGGTGGCTTCGATGCCGTTCAAACGCGGCATGCGCACATCCATCACGATCACATCCGGCTGGATGACTCCCGCCAGATCCACAACTTCAACCCCATCGGAGGCTTCACCAACCACCTGCATATCCGGGGACTGTTCGAGCAGTTGGCGCGTGCCCTCGCGCACAATCTTGTGATCTTCGGCCAATAGAATCCTGATAATCATCAGGGTATCTTAGCACAAGCCGGGAGGAATCAAAAGCGCGGTTTCTACCTGAAATCAGGTAGGAGCCTTACTTGTCCTGATGGATGCGCACAACCGGGAGAGCATGTAGAATGAAGAGACCATCCTGAAATCATCTACATTTTGAGTCCAAGGAGAAAGTGATGCAAAATATTGATTCTGCCGCCACTGCCATGGTATTGATCAGTGCGGCCCTGGTATTCGTGATGACCCCCGGTCTGGCTTTCTTTTACGGTGGCCTGGTGCGGCGTAAAAACGTACTCTCGATCATGATGCAGAGCTTCATGTCGATGGGTGTAGTGACCGCCATCTGGGTCTTCGGCGGCTTCAGCCTGGCCTTTGGCAAGGATATCGGCGGTATTATTGGCGACCTGCGCTATTTTGGCCTGAACGGGGTCGGTTTTGCGCCGGGCATCGTAGCCGGAGTCCAGCAGAACATCCCCTTCCTGGCCTTCTTTATCTTTCAGGAAATGTTCGCCATCATCACCCCGGCCCTGATCACCGGCGCCTTCGCGGACCGGGTCAGCTTCAAGAGTTACATGATTTTCCTGGTGATCTGGTCGATCCTGGTTTACATCCCCCTGGCGCACTGGACCTGGGGCGGCGGTTTCCTGGCGCAGCTCGGCCTGGTGGACTTTGCCGGTGGGATTGTGGTGCACATGAGCGCGGGTTTCGCGGCCCTGGCCTCGGTATTCATTGTTGGCAAGCGCAAAATTGCCAAGACCGAGCATGTTGAACCGCACAACATCACCTATGTGGCGCTCGGCACCGGGCTGCTGTGGTTTGGCTGGTTCGGCTTCAACGGCGGCAGCGCGCTGGCCGCCAACGGGCTGACCGCCATCGCTTTTGTCAACACGGATATCTGCGCCTCGCTGGCGATGATCACCTGGCTGCTGATCTCGTGGATCCATGAAGGCAAGCCCAGCATGGTCGGCGCCCTGGTCGGCTCAGTGGCGGGCCTGGTGTCCATCACCCCCGGCGCGGGCTATGTCCAACCCTGGGCCGCGGCGGTCATCGGCGTCATCACGGCTTTTGTGTGTTACGGCGCGGTGCAACTGCGCGCGCGCTTTGGCTGGGATGATGCCCTGGATGTGTGGGCCTGTCACGGTGTGGGCGGCACGCTCGGCACGATCGTGACGGGTATCTTCGCGGCCTCGGCCGTCAACGGCGTCAGCGGCTTGATCGAAGGCAACGTGCATCAATTCCTGGTGCAGCTGGCCGCGGCGGCCTTTGTGGTGGTGTATTCCTTCGGCATGACCTGGATCATTCTGAAAATCCAGAACCACTTCTCGCCGGTGCGGGTTTCAGACGAAGTCGAGGTCAAGGGTCTGGATGAAGGCCTGTTTGGAGAGACCGCTTACAATCTGTAAATGACCGCGTGAAAAAATAAACCAGGAGCCCGGCCACAGTGAATGCGCCGGGCTCTTTTTGCATAAAAGAACTCCGAAGTTTTTGGCAACTTCGGAGTTCTGGGGATGACCGGTAAATGGAATAGGGATAATAGACCTCTTGCATAACGTAAAGAACGTTCTTGTAGTAACGGCTTGCGAAGCGCCCTGCGGGTTAGCCGTTCGGTGCGATGCAAAAGAGGTCAAAAGCGACTGACCCGCAGGGCGCTTCGCGAGTCGCTACTACGGTACGTTTTCGCCCAGACATAATCACTTTCGCAAGAGGTCTAATGGTTATTTTGCGCCCGAGTTGAACCTGACCAATTTTTCCCAATCAATAGCATCCTCCTCACAAAAATCGTTAAGAAATTGCTTTGAAAAACCATTAATAATTTTCCCGTATTCTGTTGAATAAGCCTGATCCCGCTCCTGGCTGCGGTACCCAAGTGGTTCAATAATATCGATGAACAAACGATCATTGCCAGAGATAAATTCCCAAAATACCTGTCCACACAATTTCTGATAATCACCTTTATCAGGTTGGCCCTCCTGTCCATAACAACAGCCGTTGACCGCGCGCAGATTGGCAGTAGCATGACTGGTTCGCAAAATCCGCTGCGCCTTCTTGAAATTATCCACCATACGTTTTATTTGACTGCTGTTGCCCCAGTTCGGCCCGGATTTGATGGCAACGATGTACAGCACGCCGTCTCGTTCAAATTCCAGATCGATGCCTTCCGCCGATGATTTCTTGCCATTAAAAATCTGGCCGCAAATAAAAATAGCGAGACTTTCCAGGAAATCACCAAATATTGCTTCCTCTTGTGAAGACAAGTGTGCATCGAGCAATACTCTCACCAAGGATTCAGCAGTGAAAATGTTTTTCGCCTTAAAAAGATAGGGATTCTTCCGTTTCAATATCACCGATAGTTTCAAGTTTTGCAAACTATCCAAGCGGCGTTTATGGAAATCATCAATATTCTCTTCAACAAAATTGACAACATCATTCAGGTTTAGTTGGTTCATATTTTTTCTTCTTTTCCAAAAGAACTAATTGGGCAGGTTGGACAGGTTCTACAGATTGGGGAAGCTGAGGTGGTAAAGGTTCTTCAATAACCATAATATCTTCACGCGCAATTTGATAATATTCTGGCAGAATTTCTATGCCAATGCCATTTCGATTCAGGCGCTGTGCAACCCGGAGCGTGGTACCAGAACCCATAAACGGGTCAAGCACCCAATCATTTTCTTTGGTAAATAATTTAATAAACCATTCGGGTAAGGCTTCTGGAAAAACTGCGCTATGGCTTCTATTTTTTGTTTCGGTTGCCAGGTGTAACACATTGGAAGGATAGGCTTTATCCCGGCCAATCCAGTTGGCAATCCGCTTTCCAAAACCGCTCCCCACGCGGGAAGGATCACGAACCTTGTCAGTTTCGCTTAGATTTTTCAAACGCCGTTCCGCCCAATCCCCCATCGGCACCATGACTTCTTGCTGGTACATATTGAAACTGCGCAATTTGTTAAATTGCAACAACCGTTCCCATGAATCTCTAAAACGATTAGGCCATTTCCCCGGATAAGAATTCTTCTTATGCCAGATGAATTCTTCCGTCCAAAGCCAACCTTGCCGCCGCAATTCCAAAATCAGTTCAATCACATAGGTATGGCGCTCGCCATCAACCACCTTTTCCTTGATATTCAGAACGAAAGTGCCATCCGGCTTTAAAACCCGCAATAACTCCACCGAAATTGGCAGGAACCAGTTGACATAATCATCCGGTTTGACGCCACCATAAGTATTTGATCGGCTGTCAGCATACGGAGGGGATGTAAAAATCAAATCAACAGAATTATCCGCCAGATTTTTTAATTGTTCCCGACAATCACCCAGAATTAGTTTGGATATCACTTTTTCCATGTTTGAAATTATACCTGTTGAGCGGTATTTATTTGCGAATAATTTGATTACCTGCCATCCGCAGCAAGAAACAGATTGGCATAATCGCTTTAAACGATTATGATTCAAATGACAGTCACATACATTCACCCTGATAAGGAAAAATTCGACATGGTATCAGACACCCTGGAAATGAACGCTGGCTTTCAAACAATAATCAGAGATTTGTTGAACAAAACCATCAACGGGGCATTGAGCGAGAATGTATTAACCAAGAATAAGATAATAGAAAAACCGTTCCATACCACATTGGTTCCCGATCTGATCCTGAAAAGTTCACATTTTGAACGAATTTTTTCAACGACTTTTTCGAGTGCATGGGAAGAACTGGCCGCCATCGCAGCAAAATCTGGATTAGGACATGCGGTAAGAGGGTACACCATTTCTGGCACTGTAAAATATGGGAGGTTGGTCAGGATTTCAAGGGTATTAAATTCACTTCAAAATCCAACCGAAAGTGGAGAAGAAAGAATAAAACCCGATTGGGAGCAGGAGCTTGCATATATCATGGCTGGTGGCGGTGAGGACATACCTGTTCAAATTATGTGCGATGTTTACGCAGAGGATATTAAGAATAACAAAAAGTATATGTTTGAGCTAAAAGCACCCCTGCCCAACAGCGATATTACCAAAGTCAGCAAAGAAAAGCTGTTGAAGCTGTACTGCATGGAACCGCGCCAAATCGACGGCGCATATTTTGCCCTGCCGTACAACCCGTTTGGGCGCAAAGAAAACTATGCCTGGAGCATTCCCGAGCGCTGGTTCAACATGAAAACCGATGAGGTTGTGCTGATCGGCGATGAGTTCTGGGAGAAAATCGGCGGGTTGGGAACCTACCAGACCTTCATTTCCGCCATCAACGAGATTGGGATGGAATATAAAGAACGCATTTACCGGGATTTTCTGGAAATCGACCCGCCCGGCAGCCTGGATAGTGGGGCGCTGAAATAGCGGCGTGAACTTTTTTTTCACCGCGCGCCCCAATGGGGCGCAAAGCGAGGAACGCTGGGTTTTAAGAATTTTTTTGCGGCTTCCACAGTTTGGAATAATCCCGGTGCTTTATTGGGGAAGATTAAAAAAACGGTATTCTTGAGAAGGCCATTTTTCTTTGCAAAAATCACAATTGACAAAGCCGGGGATTTGGTGTATCTCTTGGCCCTATTATGCGAATCGTTGTCAAGCTCGGCACATCCTCCCTCACCAACGGCACGAACCACATCGCGCCGCCATTTTTAATTGAACTGGCGCGCCAGACGGCCCAGCTCCAGGCCAGCGGGCACCAGGTGGTGCTGGTCTCCTCCGGCGCCATCGCGGCCGGGCGCGAGAAACTCAACTTCCCGCAGCTCCCCAAGAACATCCCCGCCAAGCAAATGCTGGCAGCCGTCGGGCAGCTCAGCCTGATGGCGCTCTACGAACAGATTTTTGGGCTGTACGGCATGTTGGTCGGACAGGTGCTGCTGACGCGCGCCGATCTCTCCGACCGGCGGCGTTATCTGAACGCGCGCAACACGCTGGTGGCACTGCTGATGCAGAACATCCTGCCGATCATCAATGAGAATGACACGGTCGCCACCGAAGAGATCCGCGTGGGCGACAACGACAACCTCTCGGCCCTGGTAGCCAACCTGATCGACGCCGACCTGTTGATCCTGCTGACCGATCAGGCCGGTCTGTTCACCGCCGATCCACGCAGCAACCCGCAGGCCGAACTGGTCACGATCGTCAGCGCGGAGGAAATCCCGGCCGAGCTGTGGCAGGCCGCCGGGGGCAGCAAAACCGGGCTGGGAACGGGCGGCATGACCACCAAGCTGCAGGCCGCTGATCTGGCGCGCCGTTCTGGCAGCGCCTGCGTGATCGCCAGCGGCAAGGAGCCGGATGTATTGATCCGCCTGGCGGGCGGCGAAAAGATCGGCACGTACTTTCCGGCGCTGACCAGCGCCATCGAGAGTCGCAAGCGTTACATCATGACGGCCCGGCGCGCGCCCGGCCAGCTCAGCGTGGACGCGGGCGCCGTCCAGGCCCTGCGGCGCGGCAGCAGCCTGCTGCCGATCGGGTTGAGCGCGGTCAGCGGCAAGTTTGAGCGCGGCGACACGGTGCGCATCCTGGATGAAAACGGCCGTGAGATCGCGCGCGGCATCGCCAATTATGCCAGCCGCGACCTGCAACAGATCACCCGCCGGCGTTCCGATGAAATCGAAGGCATCCTGGGATTTCATTACGGCGATGAAGTCATCCACCGCAATGACCTGGTGATGCTGGGATAGATTTTCGAGATCATTTCATCCGCCGATTTTCAAAGCAGATCACCCGAAATGGACAGGGCAAGGACCTGAACACGATAAACACCATTTGTTATAATCGACAAAATTTATCGTAGCGTTTATAACGATTTATCTGCGACTCCACTGCAAAAAGGGGCTTTCACCGCAAAGCGCGCAAGCACGCAGAGATTTATTGAAGAAACGTCATTACTCAGGTCGATATTTTGCTGTCACTTGCCCTGCGGGTTCGTTAATAATTAAGCTCAGCGAGCGGTTAAGGCTTTTTGCAGTAGAGACATCTGCGTAATCTGCGGATAAAGGATTTTTATCCACAGGATTTTATCCACAGGATTTTATCCACAGGATTTTATCCACAGGATTTTTATCCATAGGAGCTTCAACCATGATCCTTGAAATTGCAAAGCGGGCCAAGGCGGCCTCCAAAATACTGGCCCTGGCACCCAGCCAGGCCAAAGACGCGGCGCTGCTGGCGCTGGCCGGTGCGCTGGCGGGTGCCAGCGCTGAAATCCTGGCGGCCAATGCCGTGGATGTGCAGGCAGCGCGCGCCAGTGGTATAAGCGAGGCCATGCTGGATCGCCTGCTGCTCAATGAAAAGCGCATCCAGTCCCTGGGCGACGACCTGCGCCACCTGGCCGGCCTGCCCGACCCGGTCGGCCAGCATTTTGACGAGGCGACCCTGCCCAACGGCCTGCGCCTGCGCAAACAGCGCGTGCCGCTGGGTGTGCTGGGCGTGATCTACGAATCGCGCCCCAATGTGACCATGAATGTGGCCGGGCTGGCGCTCAAAACCGGCAATGCGGCCATCCTGCGCGGCGGCAGCGAAACCATCCACAGCAACCGTGCGCTAGTAAAGATCATCCAGCAGGTATTGACGGCGGAGGGTCTGCCGGGCGACGCCATCCAGTTCATCGACAGCCCCGACCGCGGCCTGGTGCTGGAATTGCTCAAGATGCACGCTTACATCGACATCATCATCCCGCGCGGCGGCGCGCAGCTTCACAACTTCTGCCGCGAAAACAGCCAGATCCCGGTCATCACCGGCGGAATGGGCATCTGTCACCTGTTCGTGGATGAGAGCGCCGACCTGGCTGCCTCGCTGCCGGTTATCTTCAACGCCAAGGTGCAGCGCCCCAGCACCTGCAACTCGCTCGATACGGTTCTGATCCACGATTCCGTGGCGGCCGAATTCCTGCCACGCCTGGTGACCAGGCTGGCCCCGGCCGGCGTGACCTTCCGCGCCGAACCGCGCGCCGCTTCTTATTTAGCAGAGGCCCTGCCCGGCCAGGTTACCCTGGCCGGCCCGGACGATTTTGATACGGAATGGCTCGCGCTGGTGCTGGGATTGAAGGTGGTCGACAACCTGAATGAAGCCATCGCCCATATTGCCGCGCACAGCACCGCCCACTCGGACGGCATCCTGACCGAGGACGCCGAACACGCCGCGACATTCATCAACGAGGTTGATTCGGCGGCGGTGTATGTCAATGCCAGCACGCGCTTCACAGATGGCGGGCAGTTCGGGCTGGGCGCCGAAGTGGCCGTCTCCACCCAGCGCCTGCACGCGCGCGGCCCGATGGGTCTTTCGGAGCTGACCACCTACAAATGGGTGGCCGAGGGGCAGTACCACGTCAGACCTTAAAATTCAGACTTCCGATGTCTTAAAGACATCGGAAGTCTGAATTTCCAAGCGGGCACTATTAATTCGTAACCGGATATTTTTGTTTAAAACCAAGATGG